>NZ_JBHLWH010000027.1:0-287976 GCF_042433045.1 Citricoccus parietis
CTCGAACGACACGATCCTCGCAACTCCCTGAAAGATAGGGTGTTGCGAGGATCGCTAGAGCCCGCCCAGGACCGGGGCCCTTCTGCTTTCCGGCCTATCCGCCGCCAGCGCGACTGCTCCCACGAAGGAGCCGCCGGCGTCGTTGTGAGAATCGACACGCCCGACGCACTCTCCGTTCACCTTCAGGTCTACCTCCCGTGTCCAAAGCGTGCGACGCTATCGGCTATCGACAGTCGCTGCGATGAGGGAAGATCGAGGTAAACCGGATCGTGAAGCATGGATGGGCACGTGCCGGTGCCGCAACGACGGCACTGGTTCTGCTGGCTGTCTCCGGAGGAGTGGGCACGTCGATGGCTCTTCCGTCACTGGGGACAGAGCTTCCCTCCACCGCGACGGATGCCACCCACGGCCAGGAAGCGCAACGGGGATCTACCTTCCTCCTGCCCGGTTCGCTCGCCCCCGCCACGACCGACCCTTCCGACGGCGGCTCCCCCGGGGACCTCGCTCCGGTGGTGAACGGCTCCTTCGCCACCGCCCAGAGTGCCTACCCCGGCTCCTTCGTGGTCCTCTCGGCATCACAGCAGCAGACGCTGCAGGAACGGACCGGGTCCGCTGACGCCGCCTCGGGTCACGTTCCGGCCTCGGCCCATCGAGGCGCGGTCCCCGGTATCGAGGTGGTGATGGACCATCCCGTGTCCGGGCCCATCTCCCTCAGCTCCGCCTTCGGCTGGCGCGTGAACCCGACCGACGTCGGCCCAGCCATGCAGTTCCACATCGGTCAGGACTACCCGGTGGCCTGTGGCACTCTGGTCCGGGCCTCCGCCGATGGCACCGTGCGCTTCGCCGCGGACCGGGGGACGTCCGGACTGCGGGTCGACGTCGACCACGGTGACGGCCTGGCCACCGCGTATCACCACAACTCGGTGCTCCTCGTCTCCCCCGGCGACCGGGTGACCCGGGGTGACGTGATCGCCCTCGCCGGGACGACCGGCAACTCCACCGGTTGCCACGTCCACTTCGGCATCACCCTGAACGGCCGGTATCTGGATCCCTCCCTCGTGCTGCCGGCGGTGGCGGGCCAGCCGGCAGCTCTGACCCCGGAGGATCTGAAACGCATCCGCAACGCCTCCCACGGCAACCCGACGACGGCCCCGCCGACCAGCATCGCGTCCGGCCCGAAGGGCTCCACCTCCGCTGGCCGGGGCCCCGCCCCACAGGTGCAGGACGGTCGGCACCAGGAGAACGGGGAGCACAGCAACCACAAGGAAGCCACGCGCGGTTCCGGGGCTCCGCGGCCTGATGCCCCGCCGGTGAAGAGCCCCGAAAGGCCCGCGCGCCCTTCTGCCACGCCCCAGCCGAAGCCGAAGCCGACCCAGCCAAGCAAGCCGACCAAGCCGACGGTCCCGCAGCCGAGTGCCACCGCCGAACCCACGACGCCCACGCCTACCGCCACGCCGACGCCGACACCCACGTCCACGCCTGTGCCCACGCCAACACCGTCGGCACCCACACCCACACCTACCCCGACGCCGACAGCCACGTCGACGCCGCCTGCTCCGGTGCCCTCTCCGGGGGAGCCAACGGAGTCATCGGCAACACCGTCCACGTCGCCGTCCACTCCTGTACCCACCACCTCCCCCACCACCTCACCCACCACCCCGGCGGCCGACCCGGTGCCGGAACCGGCGGCTCCGAAGGCGCTGGACGAGGTTGAGGCAGCCCGCTGGTGTGTGGACCTGGACCCGGACGACGTCAACGGCGGCTTGGACATCACCGCCGAGACCGTGCTGACGGAGGTCATCGCCGTGCTGAGCGCGGCCGGCGAGCCCGAGCAGGTGGATGCACACCGCCTGGCAGAGGTGGACCCCAGCACCGCCTGGCTGGAATCCCTCCCCGCATGCTCGGATGAGGACTTCCTCACGGCAGCTAGGTCGGCCACCTCGGCGCCAGCGTCCTCCTGAGCGCCGACGACGCGGTGAGAGCGCGGTGAGAGCCCTGTTCCGACGGTGTACCGCCTGCACGCCCCATCAACGTCGCACGCCGGGGAAGCCCTACAGTGGTGCGCATGACTGATCAGCAGCGACTCGCCCCGGGCGACACGGCCCCCGCCTTCAGCTTGACCGACCAGGAGGGCAACACCGTCTCCCTCGCGGACTACGCCGGCCAGCGGGTCATCGTGTACTTCTACCCCGCGGCTGCCACGCCCGGCTGCACCACCCAGGCCTGCGATTTCCGGGACAACCTCGCGGCATTCATGGCTGAGGGCTTCGCAGTGGTGGGAATCTCCCCCGACGGGCCGGCCAAGCTGACGAAGTTCGCCGAGGCCGAGTCGCTGACCTTCCCGCTGCTCTCGGACGAGGACCACGCCGTGGCCGCGGCCTACGGCGCCTGGGGAGAGAAGAAGAACTACGGCAGGACCTACGAGGGCCTCATCCGCTCCACCGTGGTGGTCGGTGCCGACGGCGCCGTGGAGCTGGCCCAGTACAACGTCCGGGCGACAGGACACGTGGCCAAGCTCCGCCGGGACCTCCACCTCGCCTGAGTCGCCTCAGGACCACCCAGGACACGTCACGGTGCCTCAGGGAGGCATCAGCGCCAGCGTCCTTTCCTGTCCGCGGCGCCTCGGGCCCACGACGGATCCGCTTCCGCCCCAGCGGGTATGATGGGCCGTTGTCCCCGTCCGCGGGGACCTGCGGGCGTGGCGGAATTGGCAGACGCGCTGGATTTAGGTTCCAGTGTCTTCGGACGTGGGGGTTCAAGTCCCCCCGCCCGCACCAGAAGTACCAGACCCTTGCACCTCAGTTTCAGGGAGGCCCGGACGCGTGGAGATCTCACGCCGCACCGTCATCACGTCCCTGGCGGCGGCGTTCGTCTTGCCGATGACCGGGTGCGCGGCCCAGATCCGCAGCGAATCCGCTCCGGAGGGCTCCAGCCCGCCGCCATCGGTGCCCCCCGCTCCAGCCACGGTGCCCGTGACCATCGGCGTTCCGGCCCGCCCTCTGTCGCTGGACCCGTCCCTCACCGTGGACGCCGAGTCCCATCGCAGCACGCGCCAGGTCCTGGAGACGCTCCTGGGGGTCGACCACAACACGGGTGCCCCGATCCCCCACCTCGCCAGTGACTGGACAGTGTCCGACGACGGCCGGCGCTACACCTTCTCCCTCACCCCGGATGTCGAATTCCATGACGGCACCGCGTTGACCGCCGAGGTCGTCGCGGCCAACTTCGAGCGGTGGGCCCGATTGCCCGGACTCCTGGGACAGGACCGGCTTAACCGGTTGCCCCGCCTGGCCTTCGCCTCCGTCTTCGGGGGTTACGCCGGAGACGAGCAGTGCCGCTACGTCGAGTGCCAGACCGTCGGTGAACGGACGGTGTCCCTCGTCCTGTCCGAACCGATCGTCTTCCTCGCCGCAGCACTCACCTCCCCGCCGTTCGCCCTCAGTTCGCCCGACTCCTGGGTCGAGTTCGACCGCGCCCTGGCGGACATTGAACCCGGCGAGCTCCCGGACGCCCGACCGGCAGGGACGGGCCCGTTCCGCTGGGGCGAGGTACCGGCAGGTGGTACCGGCCAGGCCGACGGTGCCGACGCGCCCACCGGGGAGCACCTGCTGGTGCTGGAAGCCGACCCGGACTACCGTGGCGGTCCCTCCGCCGTCGGACCGGTGACCCTGTCGATGATCACCGGCGTCCAGCAACGGCTCCGGGAGTTGCGCCGCGGCCGCCTCGATGCCTTCGATTACGTCTCCCCGTCCACCCTGCGCCCCCTGGTGCAGGGAGGTGCGCAGGTACTCCAACGGGATCCCTTCTCCGTCCTGTACCTGGGGATGAACACCCAGCATCCGATCCTGGGCCAGCTGTACGTCCGTCAGGCCGTGGCGCACGCCCTTGACCGGAGGGCCCTCGCTGAGGAGTACTTCCTGGAGGGATCCTCACGGGCCGACGAGTTCGTCCCGCCGTCCCTGGGGGTGGCCCATCCGCAGTTGACGACGTACGGCTATGACGCCGAGAAGGCCCGGGAGCTGCTGGCATTGGCCGGGTACCGCGGTGAGCCGTTGGAATTCCTGTACCCCGTGGAGACGTCACGGCCCTACCTGCCCTCCCCGGAACCCGTGTACGCCCGGATCGCCGAGGACCTGGCGAACGTCGGACTCGTCCTGGAACCGGTGCCTGTCCGGTGGGAGGACGGCTATCTTGACCGGCTCACCTCGGACACTGGCCGGGCCTTCCACCTGTCCGGCCGAACCGGTGAGTACCGCGATCCGCACCATTTCCTCGAGCCGCTCTTCGGCAGTCACTCCACCGAATTCGGCTACTCGAACCCGTTCGTGGTCGAGACCCTGGCCGAGGCCGTGTCCACTAGGGATGCCGAGACCCGCACGACCCTGTACCGGCGCAGTGCGGAATCGCTGGCGCTGGACCTACCCGCCCTGCCCCTGGTGTATCCGATCTCCGCGGTCGCCTCGGGACACACGCTGGTCTCCTACCCGACCTCACCGGTATTGGACGAGCGTTTCGACCGGATCGTTCCCGTGGATCAGACCGGTCCGCGCCGGTAGTAAAGTCAAGGGCAGACCCCTATCTGTCACCCATCCGTAACCCTGGGAGAGAATCGTGAGCCAGCAGTCTGCCGCAACCACCTACGACGTTGTCCTGGTGGGGGGTGGCATCATGAGCGCCACGCTGGGGACCTTCCTGCAGCAGCTGCAGCCGGACTGGTCGATCGGTCTGTTCGAGAACCTCAACCAGGCCGGTCTCGAGTCCTCTGACCCGTGGAACAACGCCGGCACGGGCCACGCCGCCCTCTGCGAGCTGAACTACTCCCCGCTGGGCGCCGATGGCACGGTGGATCCGACCAAAGCACTGGCCATCAATGAGCAGTTCCAGGTCAGCCGCCAGTTCTGGTCCTACTTGGTCAACGAGGGCAAGCTCGGCGACCCGAAGACCTTCATCAATCCTCTGCCGCACATGAGCTTCGTGTGGGGTAACGACCACGCCGACTACCTCAAGACTCGCCACGAGTCCCTCAGCGCCCATCCGCTGTTCGAGACCATGGAGTACACGGAGGACCCGGACACCATCCACGGCTGGGCCCCGCTGCTCATCGACGGCCGCAAGGGCGGCCAGCGGCTGGCCGCCTCCCGCCAGACCAACGGCACGGACGTGGACTTCGGCTCGCTGACCCGGCAGCTGACCACCAACCTGGCCAATTCCGGTGTGGACGTGCGCTTCGGCCACAAGGTCACCTCCGTGGACCGCGGCACCGACGGCCGGTGGGAACTCAAGGTCAAGAACAAGGCCGCCGGCGAGTCCTTCACCGCCCGGGCCCGCTTCGTCTTCCTGGGGGCCGGGGGCGGCGCCCTGCACCTGCTGCAGTCCTCCGGCATCCCGGAGGGCAAGGGCTTCGGCGGCTTCCCCGTCTCCGGCAAGTTCCTCAAGTGCACTGACGAGTCGATCGTCAACCAGCATATGGCCAAGGTCTACGGCCAGGCCTCGGTCGGCGCCCCGCCGATGTCCGTTCCGCATCTGGACACCCGCTTCGTGGACGGACGCCGTTCGCTGCTGTTCGGCCCCTACGGCGGATTCTCCTCGAACTTCCTGAAGTCCGGGTCCTACCTGGACCTGCCGCTCTCGGTCCGGGCGCACAACCTGTTGCCCATGCTCAACGTCGCCAAGGACAACGTGGACCTCGTGAAGTACCTCGTCACCGAGGTCACCAAGAGCCAGGTCAAGAAGGTTGACGCCCTCCAGGACTTCTACCCGCTCGCCAACGGCGGCGACTGGGAGATGATCACCGCTGGCCAGCGTGTGCAGGTCATGAAGAAGGATCCGAAGAAGGGCGGCGTGCTCCAGTTCGGCACCGAGGTCGTCACGGCGGGCGACGGCTCGATCGGCGCCCTGCTGGGTGCTTCCCCGGGCGCGTCCCAGGCGGCTCCGATCATGGTCGGGCTGCTGGAGAGGTGCTTCCCCGCCATGATGGAGGCCTGGAAGCCGAAGCTGCAGGAGATGATCCCGTCCCGCGGTCACCGGCTCAACGAAAACCGGTCCCTGATGGAAGAGGTCGAGCAGGCCACCAACGCCGCGCTCAAGCTCGTCTGACCGGCCCCGCCCGGTCCGGCACTCGGACCTGAAGGTGTGAACCCTGCTGGGTCTTCTGCACCTCGAGCCGGTAGCCGATGTCCTGCTTCATCCGGTCCACGTGGCTGACGATGCCGATGGTCCGGCCACCGGCCTGCAGTCCGTCCAGCACGTCCATGACGTCGGCCAGGGTGGCGGTGTCCAGGGATCCGAAGCCCTCGTCCACGAACAGGGTGTCCATGTCCACGCCCCCGGCCTCGGCCTGCACGGTGTCCGCCAGCCCCAAGGCCAGGGCCAGCGAGGCCATGAACGTCTCCCCGCCGGACAGGGTCGATGCGGCCCGCTCGTCCTCGGTGTACCGGTCGAACACCGTGATGTCGAGCCCGCGGATGCCGCGGCCCCGGGCTGAGTCGTCGTGGCGCAGCTCGTACCGGCCCTGGGTCATGCCCAGGAGCCGTTCCGTGGCGGCTGCGACCACCTCCTCCAGGCGACCGGCCAGCACGTAACTGCCGAGAGTCATCTTGTAGGAGTTCTCCCCGGCGCCGCGGACGAGCCTGAGCAGCCCCTCCGTCTCTTCGAGATCCGCCACCTGGCCGGCGGAGCGCCCGGCGACCTCGGTCAGCACGCCGGTCTGCCGGACCGTCTGCCGGTGCAGTGACTCCAGCACGCCGACCCGTTCGCCTGCGGCATCACGATGCTGCGTGGCGGCGTCCAGGGCAGCCTCGACCTGTGCCACCTCCTGCTCCGACGGCGGTTCGACGCCGGCCCGGAGAAGCTCACGTCCGCGTTGCACCGGCTCACTGGCGGCCAGCTCGGCCAAGCGTGCCTCCTCGTGGTCCCAGTCCCGGACGGAAGCCGCGAGCCGGGTCTCCTCCTCCGACGGCAACACGGCGGCACGAACGGCCTCGACCGCTGCGAAGGGACTCGCCCCCAGCTCGGCGGAGAGGTGTTCGGCGGCCTGGAGGGCCAGTGACCGGTGGGTGGATTCAGCAGCCGCGGCCGCGACCACGGCGTCCACGAGTTGCTTGGCCGCCTCCAGTTCCCGACGCACCTCAGCCAGGTCGGTCCGGCCGTCCAAGGCGTCTGCCACCACCCGACGGAGGCGGTCGATCTCCTCGTCCGCAGCCGTCAATCGGGTCTGCGCCGCGGCGAGGTCTCCGCGGGCCGTCTCGGCGGCCTTGGCCTGGGTCACCTGGTCCTTGTCGTTCTGCTGCACAGCGGTACGGGCCGACTCGAGGTCCCGGGCTGCTTGCTGTGCGGCAGACACCGCGTCCTGGGCCTGGCTCAGGGCCACCTCGGCGTCCTGGGGTGACAGGCCGGCCGAGGCCAGCCGGCTTGATTCGGCCGTCCGGCGCGCCTCGTCCACGGCGGCCTCAGCGCGCCGTCGAGCTGCGGTGAGCCCGTCCATGTCCTGACGGGCCCGATCCTGGGCCTCGGCGGAGATCTCCGAGCCTCCCGGGGCCGCCGGAGACGGGTGTTCCACGGACCCGCACACCTGACACGCCTCACCGTCCTGCAAGGCAGCCGCCAGCAGTGAGGCGGCCCCGGCCAGCCTCCGTTCGACGACGTCCTGCCAGGCATCCACGGCGGCCTGGGCCAGGTCGGTGGCAGTCCGGAGGGAATCCTCGGCGGCCGCCCTGGCGTGGTGGTCCCGCTCATGGGCCAGTGCTGCTTCCTTCCGGGCGGTGGCCTGCTCGAGCAACAAACGGGCGGGGCCCAGGCCCGCGGCCGGACTGGCCAGGTCCTCGAGGCGCTGGTGCAGGCTTCGCTGCGCTGCCACCAGCACGTCCCGTTCGGCCTCAGCCGAAGTGGCCGTGCGGGTCGAGACCTCGATGGAGTCGACCAGCCGGGCGCGCTCCGCCTCGGCCCGGGTCAGGGCTGCGGCGTCCTGCTCGCGGTCGGCCAGCCGGTTGAGGTCCCGTTCGGCCTGTTGGCGCAGGTCGTCGAATCGGGAGGCCAGGCCGGTCGACGTCTCATCCCCGTCCCCGTCCCCGGCCCCGTCCCCGTCCCCGTCCCCGTCCCCGTCCCCGGCCAGGCTCCAGGCTCTGTCCCAGGCCAAGCACAGGTCATCGGCCCACGCCCGCTCCAGGGCACGGTCCAGAGCCGCACGATGCTCCCGGTGGGCGTCCTCGGCCGCCCGGGCCTCCGTGGCCCTGCGGTTCACGGGCACTGCCGCCCGGTGCTGTTCGACGGCAGACCGGGCGGAAACCGTGGGATCCCTTTCCTCCTCGTGGCGGCTGGTCCGGTCTGCCCAGGCCTGTGCGGCCTGCAGGTCCTGCCGGGTCCGGCTCACCGCGTCCACGGCCCGTTGAGCACGGGACGCCGCCACCACGGCGTCGTGGCGTGCGGCCCGGGAGGCCTCGAGGGCGGCGGCCACGGCAGTGGTCGACCGGGACACGAGCTCAGCGTCCGGCCACCCCTCCGGCTCGGCTTCGGACCCCCACCAGCCCTCCCCCAGTCCATCGTGCAGCGAGTACAGGAGATCCTGGCGGGCCGTGGCCACGAGATCCCGGTCCCGCCGCGCAGCTTGTTCCAGAGCCTGCTGCCGTGCGGCCAGGGACGTCGCGACCCCGTCATACCGGCCCGTGCCGAAAAGCTTGCGCAGCAGCGTCTCCTTCTCCTGGGAGCCGGCCCTCAGGAAGGCGGCGAACTCCCCCTGGGGCAGCAGCACGACGCGCATGAACTGCTCGGCGTCCAGGTAGAGCTCCTGGCGCAGCAACTGGCCGATCTCGTCCGCCCGCACGGAGACCTCGGCCCACTCACCGTCCCGGAATTCACGGAGCACCGCACCGGCCTTCTCCTCAGTCAGGCTGATGCCGGCCTCGCCCTGGCGTTGCCGCTTGGCCCGACGCCGGTACTTCGGCCACCGCAGGACCTCGAAGTTCCGGGCGCCGATGGTGAAGTCCAGCAGGACCTCGGGCCGCATCCCGATCGGAGACTGGGTGCTCGCCAACCCCTCGGCGCTCCGGCCACCGGGGACCGTTCCGTAGAGCGCGAAGCAGATCCCGGCCAGCACAGTGGATTTGCCGGCACCGGTGGGGCCGTCGAGCAGGAACAGCCCGGCCTCGTTGAGTTCGGAGAAGTCGATGTCCTCCCGTCCGGCGAAGGGCCCGAATGCCTGCAGCTCGAGTCGATGGATCCTCATGCGGCACTTCCCTCGTCCTCGAGCTCGTTACGGCTCTCCGCCAACGCGGTCGTCAACAGCGCTGTCTCGGACGCGGATGCCGGGCGCTGGCGCACATGCTCCACGAATCCGGTGCACACCTCGAGGTCCGAGGTCGCGGCGGCCAGCCGCGCGGAGTAGGTCGACTTCCTCGCAGCGGCGCCGACGTCCGGATCGAGGACGAAGTTCAACAGCCCGTCGAAGCGCTCCTTGAGCCGGCGGTAGGCCTGCGAGGGGCGCACCGGGTCCGTGACGGTGATCTGGCACCAGCGGTCCTCCGCCCATGCGTGGTCCGGGTTGTCCATCAGGTCCTCGATCCTTCCACGCAGGACGGCAAGCCTCCTCCCGGCGGACCAGTCCACGGTCTCGACGCCCGTCACCGCGCCCCCGGCCGTCCTCACGAGCAGTCCGCCCTTGGTGTGGTTGGCCTCGGAGAAGGAGTACGGCAGCGGCGATCCCGAGTACCGCACCGTCTCCGCCATCCGCTGGCGGCCATGCAGGTGGCCCAGCGCGACATAGTCGAGCCCCTCGAAGACCGAGACCGGGACCTGGCCGAGGGTGCCCACCAGCAACTCCTCCGATGGGCAGCCCGCCTGTCTCTCTTGTTCCTCGGGCGCCTGGTCCTCGGGCGCCCGGCCGCCAGGGACGTCCGCGCCGATGTCCCGCTCACTGTCCGACCCTGCACCGCCGGCGGCGAAGAGATGCGCCATGGCGATCACCGCCGTTTCCTGCTCCTGCTCCTGGCTGCCGAACCGCGTCTCGGCGTCCTCCTGGATCCTTCGCACCGCCTCGGCCGTCACCGCCGTGTGGTTCGGATCCACCTCCCACACCTGGCCGGCGTGCCGGGGTTCGAGGTAGGGCACACCGTAGACGGCGACCAGGCCGCCGTCGGGATCCTCCAGCACCACCGGTGCGGTGACCTGGTCCATCCGGGTCCGGAAGTGCACCCCGGAGGCGCCCATGAGGTGGCCGCCGAAGCCCAGCCGGATGGCGGAATCGTGGTTCCCGCTCGTCAGCACCACGGCCGCCCCGGCGCTCACCAGCTCCGCAAGGGCCCGGTCGAGGACCTCCACGGCATCAGCGGCGGGCAGGGCACGGTCATACACGTCCCCGGACACCAGGACCAGGTCCACGCCCCGTTCCCGGACCGTGGCCGCCATCTGGCCGAGGACCTCACGCTGTGCCTGGAGCAGGCCGGTTCCGTGGAATGACCGGCCCAGATGCCAGTCAGAGGTGTGCAGGATCAACATGGACACCACGCTATCCGTCACCGGGGACGCGCTAGGCACTTCTCCACACCTGGTCCTGCGAGGTGGTCCTGCGAAGCCTTCGGCACTGCCTACGATGGAGATCATGAGCGAATCCGCCGCGCCGTCCTCCCCCTCCTACCCCTCACGGGTGCTGGGCCTGCTGTCCGGCGGTGCCGCCGGGGATGCCCTGGGCTACACCGTCGAGTTCTCCTCGCTGGCGCAGATCCGCGCCGAGCACGGTGACGGCGGGCTGACGCACCCCCTCCAGGTCCCTGCCATCCGCGCGGGCGAGACGATCCCCATCAGTGACGACACGCAGATGACCCTCTTCGTCCTCGACGGTCTGCTGGACTGGATCGAGTGGGCCAACGAGGGCTCCATGGCCGATCCCGCCGCGTGCGTGTGGCTCTCCTGCCTGCGCTGGTACCGCACCCAGACCGGCGCCCTCCCTGAGGGCGCCCCCGAGCCGCCCACTCGCTGGCTCGAGGAGCACCCGGAGCTGAACGTGCGCCGGGCCCCCGGCAACGCCTGTCTGTCCGGCCTGTCCTCGCGGGACATGGGCCTGCCCCACCAGCCGCAGAACCCAGAGTCGAAGGGCTGCGGGACCGTCATGCGCTCGGCCCCCTACGGCATGGTCCCCGGGCTGGAGGACACCATGGTCGTGTCCCTCGCCCGCCGGGGCGCCGTCCTGACCCACGGCCACCCGGCAGCCTGGACCTCGGCCGCCGCCTTCGGCCTGATGATCTCCCGGCTCATGGCCGGGCACGCGGTTGACGCGTCCGTCACCGCCGCGCTGGAGTGGCTGGACACCGTGCCCGACGACGGCGGCACGGCCGCGGCGGTCCGTGCGGCCGTCGCTCTGGCCGGGTCTGACGGATCTGACGGATCTGACGGATCTGCCAATGCCGGTGCTGTCCCCGCCGCACTGGGCGAGGGCTGGGTGGCCGAGGAGGCCTTGGCCATCGCGGTCTACGCCGTGCTGGCGACGGGCGGTGCGGTGGATCCCGTCGACACCGACTCGGACATCGAGGCGCTGGCGCCTGTCAACTTCCGGGCGGCCCTGCATTTCCGCGCGGCCCTGCACCTGGCCGTCAACCACGGCGGCGATTCCGATTCGACCGCCTCCCTGGCCGGTCAGCTCCTCGGGGCACGCTACGGAATGAACATCTTCCCCGACGCCGCCGTCCCGGCATGGGTCGGCGAGCGGGAGATCGTGGCCGAGGCCGCCCGCCGGTGGGTCGCCGCGACCAGCTGAGCCGAGGCTCGATCCGAGGCCGGCATCAGAGTCCGACGCTGATGTACTTCGTCTCCAGGAACTCGTCGATGCCGCTGAATCCGCCCTCGCGGCCCACCCCGGACTCCTTGACACCGCCGAAGGGCGCCGCCGGGTTGGAGACCACCCCGCGGTTGAGGCCGACCATCCCCGCCTCCAGTGCGTGGCTGACGCGGAAGCCGCGCGCCAGGTCCGTGGTGTAGAGGTACGAGACCAGCCCGTAGGGGGTGTCGTTGGCGATCGCCACGGCCTCCTCCTCGGTGTCGAACTCGGAGAGCGCGGCCACGGGCCCGAAGATCTCGGAACTGCACATCTCGGCGTCGGCCGGCACCCCGGTGAGCACCGTCGCCGGATAATAGTGACCCGGCCGGTCCACGGGCTGCCCGCCCAGCCGCACCTCCGCCCCGCGCCCGACGGCGTCGCGCACGAGTTCGGTGACCTTGTCCACGGCCCCGGCATTGATGAGCGGCCCCACGACCACACCGTCCTCCACGCCGCGCCCCAGCGGTAGCTCGGCCATGCGCCGGGTGAGCCGATCGGCGAAGTCCGCGGCCACCGAGCGCTGGACCAGGATGCGGTTGGCGGCCGTGCAGGCCTGGCCGATGTTGCGCATCTTGGCCTGCATCGCCCCCTCCACGGCGGCGTCCAGGTCTGCGTCCTCGAAGACCAGGAACGGGGCGTTGCCGCCCAGTTCCATCGAGGTGCGCATGACGGTCTTCGCGGCGAGTTCGAGCAGTCCCTTGCCCACCTCGGTGGAGCCGGTGAAGGACAGCTTGCGGGACCGCGGGTCGAGGATGAGGGGGGTCATCACGTCGTTGCTGCGTTTCGTGGTGACCACGTTGACCACCCCGTCCGGCACCCCGGCGCGGACGAGGATCTCGGCCAGGGCCAGGATGGACAGCGGCGTGTGGGAGGCGGGCTTGATGACGCACGTGCACCCGGCGGCCAGCGCCGGACCGACCTTGCGGGTCCCCATGGCCAGGGGGAAGTTCCACGGTGTAATGAGGATGCAGGGCCCCACGGGCTCGCGGGCCACCAGGAAGCGGGAGTCCCCGGCGGGGGCGGTCATATAGCCCCCGTCGATCCGCACCGCCTCCTCGGCGAACCAGCGGAAGAACTCGGCCGCGTAGGCCACCTCCCCGCGGGCCTCGGCCAGGGGCTTCCCCATCTCCAGGGTCATGACCAGGGCCAGCCGGTCGGTCTCCTCGACCATGAGCCGGTGGGCCCGGCTCAGGATCTCGCTGCGCTGCCGTGGCGGGGTCGCAGCCCAGCCGGCCTGGGCCGTCGCCGCGGCGTCCAGGGCGCGGGCGGCCTCCTCCGGGCTGGCGTCGGCCACCTCGGTCAGGACCTCTCCCGTGGACGGATCCTCCACGGGCATGGTCCGGGCGGTGGTCTGCCACCGGCCGCCGGCGAACAGGCCGGTCGGCACGGAGGCGATGGCCTCTGCCTCGGTGGCTGAAGAGGGGGTTGACTGGCGCATGGGCTGCCTCCGCGTCGTGGATCCTTGCCGGTCAGCCCATCGTAGAAGTACTGTCAACACCCAACCGCAGCCACCGACCCAGCACCCACTCCTCACACCGGAGGCTCATCTATGACGGCGTTGTCACCCCACCTGAAGCAGGCCAGTCCCGTGATCGTGGACCATGCCCTCGGAAGTTGCCTCTACGACCAGGACGGGCGACGGTTCCTCGACTTCACCGCCGGCATCGGCGTGGTCAGCACCGGCCACTGCCATCCGCGCGTGGTGGCAGCCGCCCAGGAGCAGGTGGCCTCCCTCATCCACGGCCAGTACACGACCGTCATGCACCGGCCCCTCCTCGAGCTCACGGAGAAGCTGGCCGAGGTGCTGCCGGAGCACCTGGACTCACTGTTCTTCGCGAACTCCGGCAGCGAGGCCGTGGAGGCGGCGCTGCGCCTGGTCCGCCAGGCGACCGCACGGCCGAACGTCATCGTGTTCCACGGCGGCTTCCACGGCCGCACGGTGGCCGCATCGACCATGACCACGTCCGGCACCCGGTTCTCGGCCGGATTCAGTCCCCTGATGTCCGGGGTGCACGTGGCCCCGTTCCCCACCGCCTACCGCTACGGCTGGAGCGAGGAGGAGGCCACCGCCTTCGCCCTGCGGGAGCTGGACTACCTCTTCGCCACCGTGACGTCCCCGCAGGAGACGGCGGCGTTCATCGTGGAGCCGGTCCTCGGTGAGGGGGGCTACATCCCCGGGAACACCGCCTTCTTCGCCGGGCTGCGCGAGCGGGCGGACCGGCACGGCATCCTGTTGGTCATGGACGAGATCCAGACCGGGTTCGGCCGCACCGGACGGTACTTCGGTCACCAGCACTTCGACGTCTCCCCGGACATCATCACCTTCGCCAAGGGCATCGCCTCCGGCTTCCCGCTGTCCGGGATCGCCGCCACCGAAGAGGTGATGGCCCGCGCCTGGCCGGGGTCCCAGGGGGGCACCTACGGTGCCAACGCCGTGTCCTGCGCGGCCGCCGTCGCGACCCTGGGGGTGATCGAGGACGAGGGGCTCGTGGGCAACGCCGCCGAACGCGGCGCACAATTGCTCGACGGCGCACGGTCGGCTGCCGCGGCCGGCTCCCCCGGTGCCGGCGGGATCGGGGACGTCCGTGGCCTGGGGCTGATGGTGGGCAGCGAGTTCACCGCCGCCGACGGCACCCCCGATCCGGTCCGGGCCAAGGCCGCCCTGACCGTGGCGGCGGACAAGGGCCTGCTGATGCTGATGTGCGGCGCCTACATGAACGTGGTCCGGATGATCCCGCCGCTCGTGGTCACCGCGGAGGAGATCGACGAGGGGCTGGGCCTGTGGTCCGAGGTCCTCGCGGAGATCTAGGGGATTCAGATGCCACGCCACCTCATCCTCACACTCGCAACCCGCCAGGTCTCCTGCCGCGTCCGGCTGCTCGACGACCTCGCTCCGGCCACGTGTGCGGCCGTCTGGGAGGCCCTCCCGCTGGCCGGGGACGCCTATCACGCCAAGTTCGCCCGCAACGAGGTGTACGCCCTGCTGCCCCGTATCACGGCGGCGCCCCGGCGGGAGAACCCCACGGTCACGCCGATCCCCGGGGACGTGTGCCTGTTCGACTTCGAGCCCTGGGAGATCGGCAACCCCGCCTACGGCTATGCGCCCGGCACCACCGCCCATGAGGCCGGCTCACAGGGAGGTGCCACGGACCTGGCCCTGTTCTACGACCGGAACAACCTGCTCCTCAACGGCGACGTCGGCTGGGTCCCGGGCAACGTGTTCGGCACGGTCGTGGCCGGGCCGGACGGCCCGGACGGCTCAGCGGGCGGCACCGGGCTCGAGGCCATGGCCGCGGCCTGCAACGACCTGTGGCGGAACGGATTCGCCGGCGAGCGGCTGGTGTTCGAGCGCGAGTAGGGGCTACTGCTCCAGCAGCCACTCCACGAACCGTGCGACGGCCAGCACGAGGTCATCGGAGTGCCGCGGACCCACGATCTGCAGCCCCACGGGCAGTCCGGCGGCGGTGACGCCCACGGGGATGCTGATGGCCGGCTGCTGGGTGAGGTTGAACGGGAAGCTGAACGTCGCCCACTGCGGCCAACGTTCCAGTCCGCTGCCGGGCGGGACCTCGTGCCCGGCCTCGAACGCCGGGATCCCCACGGCGGGGGTGAGCAGCACGTTGTGCTCCTCGTGGAAGGAGCCCATCGTGATCCCCGCCTGG
Source organism: Citricoccus parietis (assembly GCF_042433045.1). Classification (NCBI taxonomy): domain Bacteria; kingdom Bacillati; phylum Actinomycetota; class Actinomycetes; order Micrococcales; family Micrococcaceae; genus Citricoccus; species Citricoccus parietis. The sequence continues at coordinate 15,466 of NZ_JBHLWH010000027.1, forward strand.
GCGGCGACGTCCCGGGCACGGAGGTACTCGACCGCGCTGATCCGCTCCCCCCGGTCCCACACCCGGCCCAGGCCCGGGTCGACCTTCTCCCGGGTGCCGGGCGAGGTGGCGGCCATCGTGTCCAGCAGGGTCGCGGCTCCGCTGGCCCACAACACCTCGAAGGCCTCGATCGGATCGGTGAAGCCGGGATCGGCCTCGGTGACGGGCAGTCCCGCCTCGTCGATCCGCCGCACCACCGCGTCCACGACGGCCGCGACCTCCCTGTCCACGTTCGCGTAGCCGAGGTCACGCGAGTAGGCCACGTGCAGTCCGGCCACCTCCCGGTTGAACTCTCCGCGGTAGGTCCGTTGCGGCGGTGCCAGCGAGGTGGGGTCCCGGGGGTCCGGTAGCGCCAGGATGTCCATCATCAGGGCCGCGTCCTCCACCGTGCGCGTCATCGGCCCGGCATGGGCCAGCGGACCGAACGGGCTGGCCGGGTACAGCGGGATCCGTCCGTGGGTGGGCTTGAAGCCCACGATGCCGCAGAAGGAGGCGGGGATGCGGACGCTGCCGCCGCCGTCGGTCCCCACGGAGCACGGCCCCATCCCAGCGGCCACCGCGGCGGCAGAACCACCGGAGGAGCCGCCGGCGGTCAACCGCGGATCGGCGGGGTTGCGGGTGATGCCCGTCAGCGGACTGTCCGTGACCGCCTTCCAGGCGAGCTCCGGCGTCGTGGTCTTGCCGAGGAAGACCATGCCGTCCGCGCGGAGCCGGGCCGCGACGGGCGAGTCCACCGTCCACGGCTGGTCCGGGTCGATGGACCGGGAACCCCGCAGGGTGGGCCAGCCGTCCGTCAGGAAGATGTCCTTGATGGAGACCGGCACGCCGTCCAGGAGCCCCTGGGGATGGTCACTGAGCCACCTGGCCTCGGACGCGCGGGCCTGGTCCAGGGCGCGGTCACCATCCACGAGGCAGTAGGCCCCGAGGTCTCCGTCTGCCGTCCCGATCCGGTCCAGGATCGCGGTGGTGGCCTCGACGGGCGAGAGTGACCGGCTCCCATACGCGGCCACGAGCTCGACGGCGGTCATCTGGGTGGGGTCCATCTGCAGCTCCCGGTAGGTGACATGGTGTTCGGTGACATCGTGCGGACGGCTTCGCGGACGCTCGGGTTCGCGGCCGTCACGTCCCCGCATTATGGGGGTTTGATCTGCGCGGATGGAAGGGCCCACGCGTCGTGACCGGCCCATGGTCGCGAGGACGGTGACGCCCCTATGATTCAGCCCATCATCAACTCGGCAGATCGACGTGGCAGTTCGACGTGGCAGAGAGCGGGGGCGGCAGTGGACCTGTCAGACATCGACTTCGACGGTCCCGTGACCCAACGCGGCATCGGCGTGATCGCCCCCTTCGACCTGGCCCTGGAGCGGGAACTGTGGCGGTGGACGCCGTTGGACGTCAGCCTCCACCTCGCCCGGACGCCCTTCGAGCCGGTCCCGGTCAGCCTGGAGATGGCCGAACTCGTCTCCGAGAAGCGGCACGTGCAATCGGCCACCCGGGACGTGCTCGGTGTGGATCCGGAGGTCGTGGCCTACCTGTGCACCTCGGGCAGCTTCATCCACGGGCTCGGGTACGAGTCCGAACTCCGCCGGTCCATCCTGGAGGCCGGAGCTCCCGACGCCGTCACCACCTCCGGCGCGCTGGCGGAGGCCGTGCGGGCGCTGGGGCTGCGGCGGGTCTCGGTGATCACCCCCTATGACGCCGACCTGACGGACCGCCTGGTCGCCTTCCTCGGCGAACTCGGGGTGGCCGTGCCGCAGTGCCACTACCTCGGCCTGGGCGGCGGGATCTGGCGGGTCAACTACCGCACCGTGGCCGAGCTCATCCTCGCGGCCGACACCCCCGACTCCGAGGCCGTCTTCGTCTCCTGCACCAACCTGCCCACCTACGACATCGTCGAACCGCTGGAGCGCCGGCTCGGCAAGCCCGTCCTGACCGCGAACCAATTGACCGTCTGGGCCTGTCTCGGCCGCATGGGCCTGCCGATGGTCGGCCCGGGCCGCTGGCTGGCCGACGTCTTCCGAGAGGAATCCCCCTCATGACCACCATCGGCATCATCTACCCGGATCATGCGGCCGAGGATGAATACCCGACGGCGGCAGGCTGGCTCGGCGTGCGCCTGCCGGTCGTGCACATCTACGGCACCGACCTCCACGCGGTTCCCGAACTCCTCGATCTGGGTAGCCCGGAGAAGCTCGCGGAGGGGGTCTCGCGGCTGCACGCGGCCGTGGCAGCGGACCCGGTTGGCCCGGTGGACGCGGTGATGTGGGCCTGCACGTCCGGCAGCTTCGTCTACGGCCATGAGGGTGTTCGCCAGCAGGCCGACCGGCTGGCCGAGGTGGCCGGGGTGCCGGCGGCGAGCACGTCGCAGTCGTTCGTGGCCGCCGTGGCCGCGCTCGGCGTGGGACGGGTGGCTGTGGCGGCCAGCTATCCGGAGGAGGTGGCGGTGCTCTTCACCGACTTCCTGGCGGCCTCGGGGATCGAGGTGGTGGCCCGCGGCAGTGCCGGGATCGACACGGCGGCGGAGGTGGGCTCCCTGGAAGGCGCCCGGGTGATGGATCTGGCCCTGCGGAACGACCATCCGGCCGCTGAAGCCCTGCTCATCCCGGACACGGCCATGCACACCCTGGACGTGCTGACTGCAATCGAGGACCGGCTGGGCAAGCCCGTCCTCACGGCCAACCAGGTCACGGTCTGGCACGGTCTCCGGCTGGCCGGATCGTCAGTGGTCTCGGACCGGCTGGGCGCGTTGTTCACGCGGGTGTAGTGGTGCCGGCGGTGCCTGCTGCGGCGGTGCCTGATACGGCAGCGCCCGCTGCGGCTAGGGAATGGTGATCTGGCGACCGGCGAGCGCCTCCAGGTTGGCGCTGGCGAATCCCCAGGCACTGCGCCGGGGGCTCACCCTCGCGCCGCTCCATTCCGTGAGCATGTAGGCCACCTTGCCCTGCATCTCCTGCCGCAGGCGGCGGAACGAGTCCTCGGGATCCGTGCCCACCTGCCCCTGCAGCAGCCACCAGGCCCAGGCCGCCGCCCCGGCGTTGGCCACGAAATCCGGGATCACCGGGATCCCGCGCACGGCCAGGCGTTCCTCCGCGTCCGGCGTCGTGGGTGAGTTCGCTGCCTCGACCACCGCCCGGGCCGCGACGTCCGCCACGGACCCGACCCCCAGCGCATAGGAGACCGCCGCCGGGACGAGGATGTCCGCGGGTGCCGCGAGCACCGCCTCGCGCGGCAGCAGCTCGACGCCGGACGGTACGGTCGCCCGATCGATCTCGCCGTAGTGGTCGCGGGCGGCCAGCAGGGCCGGGATGTCCAGGCCGCGGGGACAGAACAGGGTGCCGGCGGCGTCGGCGATCGCGGTCACGGGGACACCGGCCTCGTGCAGGTACCAGGCGGCCCCGCCGCCCATGGTGCCGATGCCCTGGATGGCCACCGTGGTCCGCGTGGGTTCCCATCCGAGGGCGGCCGCCGTCCCCAGGCAGGCCTGTGCCACCCCGTAGCCACCGATCACGTCCCCCAGCGGCAGGCCGTCCCGGTCCACGGTCTCGAGACCTGCGCGGACGCGGTCCAGAGTGGCGGCCGGGTCCGGCGAGCGCCGGATGGCGGCGTGGAAGGACTGGTCCAACCCCAGCCGGGTGAAGACTGCGTCGAGGTCCGACTGGGAGACGCCGAGGTCCTCGGCGGTGACCCAGGAGTTCTCCAGCCACGGCCGCATGTGCGCGAAGAACCGCTCCAGCACGCCGAGCGCGTCCGGGTCCCGCGGATCGCAGTCGACGCCCGCCTTGGCCCCGCCGACGGGCAGGCCGAACGCCGCGGTCTTGGTGGCCATACAGCGTGCCAGGTCGGCGACTTCGTCCCGGGTGCAGCCGGCTCGCATGCGGGTGCCTCCCGTGGCCATGCCCCCGACCAGGGTGTGCACCACGAGCCATCCCCGGGAACCGGTGACCGGATCGGTCCACGCGATCTCATGCTCCGGTGGACGGTCGAAGGGGTCTGGACGCGTGAACGGCTCCCCCGACGGGTTCCTGGGCGGGGCCTCCGGCCTGGTGCCGGGCAGGGTTTCTGGCCGGGTGCTGCGTACCGGTCCACTCGTGCCATAGTGCGTTCGGTTGCCATCAGGGTTCTGGATCAGGGTCATACCCGCCACCTCCATCGAGTTCACGGTTGGTCCCGCAGCGATTCGCCCTCCGGCGTGTGCTCCGGTGCGTGCTTCGGTGAATGTTCGGTTCCCGCCGGATCGGCTCCGGCTCGTACTCCCAGCGTGGAGGGGGTTGCCGTTGGCGTCTATCGCCGGTTCCTGCACGATGCCGTGCACCGGGACTGCAAGGTCTCCCCCGCCATGGCGGCCCGCCCCTATGCTGACGCGCATGGAGTTGTCGTTGCGTCGGCTGAGGATGCTGCGGGAGTTGCACCTGCGCGGCACCGTGACCGCCGTCGCGGCCGCCCTTCACTACAGCCCGTCCGGCATCTCCCAGCAGTTGGCCCAGCTGGAGCGCGACGTCGGCGCCCGGCTCGTGGAGCGGCATGGCCGCCGGCTGCTGCTCACCGACCTCGGGCTCGTCCTCGCCGAACATGCCGAACAGATCCTCGGCTCGGTGGACCGGGCGACGATGGCCCTGGAGCAGGCTCAGAACGGCGTGACGGCACGCCTCACCGCGGGTGTGTGGGCGTCCGTTGCCTCCAGCCTCGTGCCGCAGGCCCTGTCCAGTCTGGCGGTGAGGTATCCCGGTATCGAGGTCCGCACCGTGGAGTTGGACCCCGAGCAGACGGCGGGTGCGGTCAAGGACGGAACCTTGGACTTCTCCTTCGTCATCGACTACTCGGTGACTCCGGTGACCTGGGACCCCAACCTGACCCGGACGGTCATCGCCGTGGAGCGGCTCCACGCCGCCGTGCCCACCGGGATGATCCCCTCCGAGACGGTGCGGCTGGCCCAGTTGGCCGACTATCCGTGGATCCTGGCCCGGGAGAGCGACCACTTCGGCCATGCGGTCCGCATCGCCTGCCACCAGAAGGGCTTCGACCCGAGGATCGTCCACACCGTGGCCGAACAGCCCACCGCCCTGGCCATGGCCGCCGGCGGCCTCGGGGTGACACTGGTGTCCGATCTCGCGCTGGAGCTGATCCCGGACGGAGTGGACATCATCGCCCTGGAGGAACCGGTGATGAGGACGGTCTCCATCGCCTATCGCACTACCCCCACACGCCGGCCGTCCCTCGACCTCGTCATCAACGCGATCCGCACGGCCGCCGCTGAGAAGGGACTGGCCATCGGCTCAGCCCCGGTTTCGTCTGGGTCCGCTCCGGAGTCCTGAGTTTCTCGCTCAGTCATCCACATTTCCGTGGAGGGTGCTTATCTCGTCCGTCCCACATGATCGAATATATGTACTAGCACGAGGGACGGCGACAGGGCGGAAGGAGGGTGGCGGCATGACAGCAGAGGAGAGCGAACCCTCGCGTGGCCTGGACGAGTTGGCCGAGTGGGCCACTCCGGAGGTCCTTGATGTCGCTCGCCAAGCTTTGGAGCTACTGGCTGAACGCCTGTCCGGCCCCACCACGGTCGATGCCTTCGAACGCGTGATCCCGCCACCCACTGATGCAGACTGGTCCGGGCTGACCTCTCTCGCGCCGATTGCCCCGGGAGAGTCACCCCACGGCCCCGACTTCGTGGCCGCACCAGAGACCTTCGCCTCCGGTTCGCTACCCGTCATCCACCGCCGGGTCGAAGATCTGGGGCGTCTTCTGACAGCGGTGCATACTTCGTTGGCCGGTCATGCCGCCCATGCCATGGGTGAGGGTTCCCTCCGCGAGCCGTTGCTCGGCATCCCTGGAGGTGCCAAGCCGTTTCGGGACGCCCCGGACTGGATGGTGAAGACCCTGCGGATTCCCCGGCCGGAGGCACGCAGACGCATCCACCGTGCCCAGCGGGTCCAGCCGCCGGTCCCAGAGATCACTGGCCACCAGCGCAGTGCCGCCTACCCCGTCCTGGCCGAGGCCTTCCTGCAGGGGCATCTCGACCCATGCACTCTCGACCTGATCTCCACGGCCCTGGACCAGACGAAAAAGGATGCCGAGGCGACGAACGCAGACCCCTCCTTGACCGCGGATTGGCTGTCCCGGGGCGAGGAGACCCTGACGGCCCAGGCCACCGTCCTGGACCCGGAGTTGATGCGACATGCCTGTACCCGCTGGCGTCAGTGGGCCCAACACGCGCTCAACCCGGATGGGGCAGAACCGTCCGAGGCCGTCCCGTCCGTCGAGCAGGGACTTTCCTACCGAGGCAAGCGTCGGGGCTTCCACCTGTGGAAGATCGCCGCGGACGACCTCCAGCACGAGGTCCTCAGCACCATCGCCGGCGCCGCGACCAACCCCCGCGCGCAGACCGATGTTCTCCAGAGCGATGCAGCGCCCACCAGCAGCGCGAGGACAACTGCGGAGACGCCCGCAGGCAGCTCCTACGAGGCTGGCGAAGCGGGCAGCGCCGAAGTCGACCCCACGAACGGCGCAGAGGTTCCTTCGGTGGAGAACCCTTCGTCGGAGGTTCCTGTCGAGGACGTCTCGGATGGAGCAGGCCTCTGGCCGGATGCCGACGTCATGTCCGTCGACCGGCGGTCCCGTCACCAGCGCCAACTGGACGGCCTGACTTCCGCCCTCATGGGGGCATTGGCATTGGTCGAGGGCAACGGCCTGCCGTCGTCCGGCGGGAACCGCCCTCTGGTCATGGTGACCATCGACTACGAGACACTCGCCGGTCAGGTCGGGAGCAGCCAGGATTCCACAGCCGGAACCTCCCCGCCCGAATCCAGATCGGCCGACGCACCGAAACCGCCAGAACCACCAGACCCACCCGACGAGCCGGACATGCTTCCACTCGACCTCGGCACCTACAGGTCGGAGGCGGCCTTCACCGGTCCGATCAGTCCCAACACCGTCCGTACCCTCGCCTGTGACGCCGACATCCTGCCCGTGGTCATGGGCGGCCCAGGGCAGGTCTTGGACGTGGGGCGCACCCAACGGCTCTTTCCACATCGGCTCCGCCGGGCCATCACAGCCCGCGACGGCGGATGCGCGTCACCCGGCTGCACGATGCCCGCGCCATGGTGCGAGGTACACCACATCCAGTGGTGGACCCACGGCGGAGCGACGAGCGTGGACAACGGGGTGCTGCTCTGCAGCCGGCATCATCACGCGGTCCACAGCGGTTCCTGGGACATCAGCGTCGAAGACGACGGCGTCCCCTGGTTCATCCCCGCACCCTATCTGGATCCGTTCAGGACGCCCCAGCGCAACCGGTACTGGCGGGCCTAGGCGTGGACCGAGCCGACGCGAGGAGTCAGGGCGCGCAACTGGCTCTTGGTAACTGCGAGGCTTCGAGGCTTCGAGACTTCACTACACCGCGGCGTCGGGCCAATTGCCATCCAGCATCTGCAGGTACTCCGGCTCGGAGACGAGTTCCACCTGTTGACCCTGCTCACGGCGAGCCAGTGCGTCCCGCGTCTTGCGGTGCCCGATCGCCCCGCCGCGCGTTGCCGCACCGAGGTCCTCAGCGCGGAAGCCGTCTCCGACGACCAACATGGTGGTCTGCGCGTTGACCCGGCTGCCTGTCCGCGCGCCCCACGCGGCGGCCCGGTTCTTGGCCTCCTGCCTCGGCATGCCCAGGTTGCCCGTGAACACCACGGTGTGTCCATACAGCGGATGAGCCGGGTCTGCGTCGGCGGCAGGCTCGGGGTTGATCCCCTCATCCGGCCAGTGCATCAAATCAGGCATCCGTTCGGCGTGCGGCAGCACCACGGTGGAGTCGAAGACGGGCCCGAGCCCGCGGGCCTGCCGGGTGGCACGGGATTCCGGGCTGGTTCCCGCCTTGCGAGCCTCCAGCTGCCGCAACCGCACCCCGTCGAGGGCCAGGATCTCGGCCAGCCCCGCTTCCAGCAGCCCGGTGGAGGACCGCGTGGTCAGTGTTCTGCTCGCTGTGTCCGCCGAGCCCGTTGTGACCGGTGACGTCGATTCTCCCTCTGTCGCGAGGAGCGCACCGGCGTCCGGAAGCTCCAGCAGCGGTCGGTCCATCAGCTGCGGATCAGCCGATTGCCGACCAGCCGACGACCGGGCTGCCGTCCGCCGCTCGAGCACATCGATCATGATCCAGGCACAGGCCTCAGCATCAGCGAGGGCATCGTGGTGGTTCTCGAGTGGATGCCCCGCCTCCACGGCGGCCACAGGCAGCGCGTAGGACGGCAGGTCATAGGTACGCCGCGCCATCACCAGGGAGCAGGCATAGTCAAAGCGCGGGATGTCTCGGCCGGAGACCTCGAGAGCTGATTCGATGACCCCGAGGTCGAAGCCCGCGTTGTGGGCCACGAGGGGGTCGGACCCGATGAAGTCCGCCATGTCCCCGAACACCTCGGCGAATCGCGGGGCGCCGGCCACCTGCGCCGCCGTGATGCCGTGGATTCCCACGTTCCGGGCATCGAACCGGTCGAAGCCTGCCGGCGGCCTCATCAGCCAATACGCGCGTTCCACCGGCTGGCCGTTGTGGACCCGCACGAGACCCACGGAACACGGCGAACCGCGGAAGCCGTTGGCCGTCTCAAAGTCCAGCGCCGTGAAGTCGAGCGCCATCAGCGCCCTCCGCCGGACGCGTCATCATGTGACCCGGCCAGCAACCGCACCAGTTCGGGGAGCAGCTGCCGGAAGGCGGTGCCACGGTGGCTGATGGAGTTCTTCACCTCGGGATCCAGTTCAGCCACGGAGACGTGCATGCCGTGCGGCTGCAGGATCGGGTCGTAGCCGAATCCACCCGTGCCCCGTGGCGCCGTCAGCAGGGTGCCGGCCAGGAAGCCGAGTTCGACATGCTCCTCGCCGGCCGGCGTTGCCACCGCGGCAGCACAGACGAACGCGGCGTTCCGGTGCTCGGGCTTCACGTCCGCCATCTGGTCCAGGAGTAACTGCAGGTTGGAAGCATCATCCCCGTGGCGTCCGGCCCAGCGGGCGGAGAAGATCCCGGGGGCACCCCCGAGGACCTCCACGGACAGGCCGGAGTCGTCCGCCACAGCCACCAGCCCGGTGTGCCGGGCGACGGCATGGGCCTTCTTGAGGGAAATCTCCTCGAAGGTGACACCGTCCTCCACCACGTCTGGGGCTTCCAGGGACGCAGCGTCGACGACCTGGGTGTCGACGTCCAGTCCGGGCACCTGTCCGCGGAGCAGTTCACGCAGCTCGCGCAGCTTGCCCTGGTTGCGGGTGGCGAGGACGAGCCGGGGCTGGGACGCGGCGCTTGCTCCGCCGCTCACCGCTCGCCGGCCAGGGTCTCACGCTGGATGATGGCCAGCTCGGCGGACCCGGCCACGGCCAGGTCGAGCAGGGAGTCGAGTTCGGATCGGTTGAACGGTGCGCCTTCGGCGGTGCCCTGAACCTCCACGAAGTCGCCCGATCCGGTGACCACCACATTCATGTCCGTCTCGGCGCGGACGTCCTCCACGTAGGGCAGGTCCAGCATGGGGACACCGTCGATGATGCCGACGGACACTGCGGCGACGGAGTCCTTCAGCGGCTGGGCGGACGCCGGGATGACTCCCTGCCCCTTGGCCCAGGCGATCGCCTCGGCGAGTGCCACGTAGGCGCCGGTGACCGAGGCGGTGCGGGTGCCGCCGTCCGCCTCCAGGACGTCACAGTCCAGCACGATGGTGTTCTCGCCCAGGGCCTTGAGGTCAATGATGGCGCGCAGCGAGCGGCCGATGAGGCGAGAGATCTCGTGAGTGCGGCCGCCGATCTTGCCCTTGACGGACTCGCGCTGGGAGCGGGTGTTCGTGGCGCGCGGCAGCATCGCATACTCCGCGGTGACCCAGCCGGTGCCCTCGCCCTTGAGCCAGCGCGGGACGCCCTGCGTGAAAGAGGCGGTGCACAGCACACGGGTGTTGCCGAACTCGATCAGTGCGGAGCCCTCGGCCTGGCGGGACCAGCCACGGGTGATGCTGATGGGACGCAGTTCGTTGACGGCGCGCCCGTCCTGGCGGGTCGCGGTGGACGAGGTGCCGGTCGTGCTGTTTTCGGGCAGGGCAGAAGCTCCGGAAGTCGATGAGGTCATGGAGGCCATCCTACCGAGGGCCCGGACGCGTTAATCAGGGCTTGAGCACATCGGGCACGTCGGGCGGCGGACCTCCCGGACACACGCCCGACACGCCAGACACGCCAGAGCGGTCTAGACCCGGTAGGTGACCCCGGAGACCGCGACGGCGAGGTCGCCCGCATAGGTCTCCCGCGCCTCGATGGAAGCGGCCAGCGGATCGGTCCACACGGGAAGGTGGGTCAGCAGCAGTCGGCGGGCGCCGGCGTCGGTGGCCATCTGACCGGCACGCCGGCCGGTGAGGTGGACGCCGTCGATGCCGTCGTCGCGGCCCTCCTGGAAGGCGGCCTCGCAGAGGAACAGATCGGCGTCGCGGGCGGCCTCGACCAGGCCGTCGCAGGTGTCCGTGTCCCCGGAGTAGGTCAGCACCCGGTGCACCGGTTCCCCGTCCGGGCCGGGTTCGGTGATCTCCAGGCGCAGGGCGTACGCCTCGTCGATGGGGTGGCGCACCGGAACCGGCGTGATGGTGAAGGGGCCGACGGTCACGGGGACGTTCGCCTGCCAGTGGTGGAAGTCGAAATCCGGATGCATGCCGGGGTCAGGGTCGAGTCCGTAGGCGGTCGCCATGCGGTCCGCGGTGGCGGCGGGGCCGTACACGGGAACGTGGATGCCCTTCCAGCCGTACGGGTTCCAGCGGATGGCCACATGCAGTCCGCAGAGGTCCATGCAGTGATCCGGGTGCAGGTGGGAGAGCAGCACCGCATCGATGTCGTCCAGAGCCATATAGCGCTGCAACGTGCCCAGGGCGCCGTTGCCGAGGTCCATCAGGATCCGCCAGGTCTTCCGGCTGCCGGGGGCGCCATCCGGGTCCGGCCCCTCAGCCGTCACGAGGTAACACGAGGCCGGCGAGCCCGGACCGGGAAACGATCCTGAGGCTCCGATGATCGTGAGCTTCACCCTGCGTCCGGCCTTTCGTCCGTGGCGATCCCCCGGTGACCCGTGCTCGACAGGCTTGAGGCCGGCACGGGGGATCCTGCGTTGGGACCACTGTACTGTCCGATTCCGCCCTGCCCGCTTGCGCTCTGTCCGTTTGCGCCCTGGGCCGCCGAGAGCATCTCCGGGGTGATCCGGGCCAGCACTCCGGTCGGGTACCTCTCGGAGATGTGGTCGACCTGCTGCACGCCGCCGACCTCCGGCCCGAGAAAACGACGGGCCAGCGTCTCGAAAGACTGCGGATCGCCGGTCGCCATGAACCGGTGACCGGGTTTCTCCGCTGCACCACCCGCCGGACCAGCCGCCTGACCACCCGCCGGACTCTCCAGACCGTGCCGGACCAGCGCCCGGTACACGTCCTTGGCCGTCTCCTCCGCAGAGGAGACCAGCGTGACGGACTCCCCCATCACCAGCGAGATCACGCCCGTCAGCAGCGGATAGTGGGTGCACCCCAGCACCAGGGTGTCCACGCCGGCCTCCTGGAGCGGGGCCAGGTACCGCTCGGCGGTGGCCAGCAACTCCGGCCCGGTGGTGACGCCGGCCTCCACGAACTCGACGAACCGCGGGCAGGCCACCGAGGTGATCTCCAGCTGCGGCGCGGCGGCGAAGGTGTCCTCGTAGGCCCTCGAGCTCACCGTGGCCTCGGTCCCGATGACCCCGATCCTCCCGTTGCGCGTGGCGGCGACCGCACGGCGCACGGCCGGTTGGATTACCTCCACCACCGGAATCCCGTACCGGGCGGTGTACCGCTCCCGGGCATCACGCAGCACGGCGGCCGAAGCGGAATTGCAGGCGATGACCAGGACCTTCACGCCGGCGTCGACCAATTCGTCCATGATGCCGAGCGCGAAGGCGCGCACCTGGGCGATGGTCCTCGGCCCATAGGGGCCGTTGGCCGTATCCCCCACGTACGCGATCTGTTCGCCGGGCAGCTGGTCGATGATGGCGCGGGCGACTGTCAGCCCGCCGACCCCGGAGTCGAAGACGCCGATGGGGGCCGTCGGCACGGGCGTGTTGGTCATGGTCGGGCGGGTCCTTCGGTCAGCGGGTGTCATGCCGGCAGGTGCAGATCCAGCAGGTGCAGGTCAGCAGGTGCAGATCCAGCAGTCTGCAGTCAAGCACGATTCAGTCGGGAAGCCGGGTGGACAGGGCCAGCATCAATGTCTCGAGCAGCCACGTGGTGAAGTTGTACAACAGCGCCATGTAGGACTCCACATCCTGGGCGGCGGACCAGTCGTCCACCGCGTGCACCCGTTCGGCGTCCTCGTCCGTGTCGATGCCCAGCCGGGCCGAGAGCACCAGGCGCACGTCGTTGAGGGCACGGCTGAAGGCGATGGCGTGCTCTTCGTCCAGCACCACGGGGTTGACCTGCAGGGCAGCCACCGCCCGTTGGAGATCGGCCGTCTTGGCCCGGCGGACGCCATCCTCCGTCAGGGCTCGGAACTCCCCGGCGGCAGCCTGCTCGGCGGGGGTGTCGCCGTGCACCCCGGGCGGCAGCAGCCGCGCTAGGGCCTCGTCCTGCGGTGCCTCCCGCACCGGAGTGCTCTCGCCGGCACCCATGGAATTCCCGACGCCGGCCGCCTCGCCGTCACCGGCATCGTCCGCTCCCAGAGGCCCCAATGCCGCGACGATGTCCCAGAACGGGTCTGAAGAGGATGGGGTTGCTGATGCGGACGCGGAATCGGAGGCAGACCCCGTGGGCGCCGAGGGGGATGCCTCCTGTTCAACGTCCAGCATCTGGATCACGTCCTTGAACAGGGTCCGCAGCAGGCGCCGCTCGGCCTTCTCCAGGTCGGCGACGAACCCCTTCGGCGTGCTCTTGAAGGCACGGGCCATCAGGCTCCCTCCCCCTGCTCGTGCTGGAGGGTGGCCCACAGCCCGTAACCGTGCATCGCCTGGACGTGGCGTTCGGATTCCTCCCGGCCACCGGAGGAGACGATCGCCTTGCCCTCCTGGTGGACCTGGAGCATGAGGCTGTCCGCCTTGGCGCGGCTGAAGCCGAAATAGGACCGGAACACATAGGAGACGTAGCTCATGAGGTTGACGGGGTCATTCCACACGACCACCTGCCAGGGCCGGTCAGCGGCGGTGCGCTCAGCGGTCCCGGCAGAGGTCTCCTCGCGCTCCAAGACGTCTGTTCCGGTCCCAGGCCGTCCGCCCGGAAGACCACGCAGGCGGTCCTGGTGAGAACCGCTGGGAGTGCCATCCCAGAGCCCGGGGGTGCTGCCAAGCGAACTGCCAGGGGAACTGAGGGTCGAGAACATGGCAGCCATTCTACGGCGGACGGCGCCCAGCGCTCGGCGTCAAGCGCCCGGCACCCGGCGTCCAAGCGGAGTCAGGAGTTGTAGGGTGTCAGTCGTGACCGACCAGATTTCCACCGGCCCTGCCGGTTGGCTGCTCCCGACGTCCCTGTTCACGGACCACTATGAACTGACCATGTTGGAGGCTGCCCTCCAGTCAGGGGCAGCACACCGCCGCAGCCTGTTCGAGGTCTTCGCCCGCCGCCTGGCGGAGGGCCGCCGCTACGGCGTGGTGGCGGGGACCGGGCGCCTGCTCGAGGGACTGGCCACCTTTCGCTTCGGCACCGAGGAGCTCGATTTCCTCTCCGACCACCGGGTGGTCAATGACACCACCCTGCAATGGCTGGCCGATTTCCGGTTCTCCGGCAACATCTACGGCTACGCCGAGGGCGAGGCGTACTTCCCCTATTCACCGCTCCTCCAAGTCGAGTCGACCTTCGCCGAGGCCTGCATCCTCGAGACCTACCTGCTGTCCGTGCTCAACTACGACTCCGCGGTGGCCTCGGCCGCCTCACGCATGACCTCCGCCGCCAACGGCCGCCCCTGCATCGAGATGGGCTCGCGGCGGATCAATGAGGAGTCCGCCGTCGCCGCGGCCCGAGCGGCCGTCATCGCGGGCTTCGCCTCCACCTCCAACCTCGCGGCCGGAATCCGCTACGGCCTGGAGACGGTCGGCACCGCTGCCCATTCCTTCACCCTGCTACACGATTCCGAACGCGAGGCATACGAGGCCCAGGTGGCCTCGCTGGGCAAGGACACCACCCTGCTCGTGGACACCTTCGACGTGGAGTCCGGCGTCCGCACCGCCGTCGAGGTGGCCGGCCGGGAGCTGCGCAACGTGCGGCTGGACTCGGGTGATCTGGTGGAGCAGGCGCATTGGGTGCGCTCCCTGCTCAACGAGCTCGGCAACCACGAGACCGGCATCATGGTCACCTCGGACCTGGACGAGTACGCCATCGCCCACCTGCAGTCGGCGCCGGTGAACTCGTACGGCGTGGGAACCCGGTTGGTCACCGGCTCGGGCGCCCCCACGGCGTCGATGGTCTACAAGCTCGTCAGCCGTCAGGACGGCAACGGCGAATGGATCGATGTGGCCAAGGCCGCCTCCGGCAAGAATTCCCTGGGCGGTCGCAAGCACGCGGTCCGCCGGCTCAACCAGTCGGGGCGCGCCACCGCCGAACTGCTCACGGTCAACCAGCGGGCCGAGTCCGAGGGCGACGACCGCCCACTGCAGCACGCCTTCGTCCGCGATGGTGAGCTCCAGCCCGGCTGGACCGGACCGGCCGCCGTCACCCGGGCGGCCGACCGGCACCGGGCCTCCCGTGCGGAATTGCCCGCCGCTGTGCGTAGACTGCAGCCCGGCGAACCGGTCATCCCGACCGTGTTCAACGAGGCCTGAGGGTCTCTCCCACCACCGCTTCACCCCCGCGTCAGAACAGGAAAGAACTTCACCATGCGCGCCTTGGTCATCGTGGATGTGCAAAACGACTTCTGTGAGGGCGGCGCCCTCGGCGTCGACGGCGGCGCCCGGGTGGCCGGCCGGATCACAGCCTTCCTGGACGAGCACGCCCAGGACTACGCCGCGGTGGTCGCCACCCGCGACTGGCACGTGGACCCGGGTCCCCACTTCGCTGACGAGGGCACCGAGCCGGACTACACCGAGACCTGGCCCGTGCACTGCGTCGCCGGAACCGGCGGCGCCGAACTGCATCCGGAGCTGGACGCCGAGTTCATCGACGCCCAGTTCCTCAAGGGCCGCTTCGACGCCTCGTACTCCGGCTTCGACGGCCAGCTCGGCGTTCCGGACATGGTGCGCTCCGGCGCCCCCGAGGGCACGTCCGGCCCCTTCGGCGCCACTGCCGCTGCTGCCACGGCCGTCGAGGAGGACGCCCCGGGCCTGGATGACTGGCTGCGGGCCGAGGGCATCAACTCCGTCACCGTGGTCGGCATCGCCACCGACCACTGCGTCCGCGCCACTGTCCTGGACGCCATCGACGCCGGCTATGACACCTCCGTGTTCACCGATCTCGTGACGGGCGTGGACCCGGAGCGGTCCGAGGAGGCCCTGGAGCTCATGGAGGAGAACGGCGCCGTGCTGCAGGTGTGGGGCGGCACGGCGGACTAACGCTGCGTCCTCACGTCCAGGTCACTTCCGGCCGACGAACCAGCCCTGGAGGGTCTTCAGCCGGGTTTCCAGCTGCTCGGCCGTTGCCTGGGGCACGGCCGGCCCGCCGCTGATCTCGCGGAGGCGGTTGTGGATCATCCCGTGCGGGGTCCCGGACCGTGCCGACCAGGCCGAGACGTTCTTGGACAGCTCCGACCTCATCTGCTTGAGGCGGCGGTGGTCCACCACCTGGTCGGCCCCCGGGCCCGCACCGTGGTGTGCCTGGTCCGCCGCTGCGTTCCCGCTGGTCCTGGGCCGGCGCTTGAGCTGATCGGCCTGGCGCTGGCGCAACAGCTCTCCCACCTGCTCGGCGTCCAGGAGACCCGGGATGCCGAGGAAGTCCAGCTCGTCCTCGGAACCGATCGCCCCTCCGGTGCCGAACTCGGAGCCGTCGAACAGGACCTTGTCGAAGGACGCCTGGGATTCCAGGGCCTTGAACTCGGACTTCGTCAGGGAGTCCGAGGCCCGCTCCTGCCGGTTGGCCGCGGCCAGCAGGTCCTCTTCCGGAGACAGGGACAGGTCCTCCAGCCCGTCCACCCCGGCCGCGGACTCGGGCCGGTCCAGGGCGTGGTCCCGCTCGGCCTCCATCTCATTGGCCAGCAGCATCAGCTGCGGCACCGACGGCAGGAAGACACTGGCGGTCTCCCCGCGCCTGCGGGAGCGCACGAAGCGGCCGACGGCCTGGGCGAAGAACAGCGGCGTGGACGTGGACGTGGCGTACACGCCCACGCAGAGCCGCGGCACGTCGACGCCCTCGGACACCATGCGCACGGCGACCATCCACCGCTGGGTCCCGGCCGAGAACTCCTCGATCTTGTCCGAGGCCCCCTTGTCGTCCGAGAGCACCACCGTGACCTCCTCGCCGGAGATCCGCGTCAGCTGCGCGGCGTACGCCCGCGCATCCTCGTGGTCGGTCGCGATGACGAGCGCGCCGGCGTCGGGCACATTGCGCCGCACCTCGGTGAGGCGACGATCCGCCGCCGCCAGGACCGAGGGGATCCATTCCCCCTCCGGGTTGAGCGCCGTCCGCCAGGCCTGGGCCGTGATGTCCTTGGTGGCGGCCTCGCCGAGCTGGGCCTCCATGATGTCGCCCGTGCTGGTCTTCCAGCGCATCTGACCGGAGTACGCCATGAAGATCACCGGACGCACCACGTGGTCGCGCAGGGCCGGGCCATAGCCGTAGGTGTAGTCGGCCTTCGAGCGGCGGATGCCGTCGTCGTACTCCACGTACTCGACGAACGGGATGGTCGCCGTGTCGGAGCGGAACGGGGTACCGGTCAGGGACAGCCGCCGGGTGGCGGGCTCGAAGGCCTCACGGATGCCGTCACCCCAGCTCAGGGCGTCGCCGCCATGGTGGATCTCGTCCAGGATCACCAGGGTTCGTGCGTTCTCGGTGCGGTTGCGGTGCAGGACGGGCTTCGAGGCGACCTGGGCGTACGTCAGCGCGACGCCGATGTACTCGTCCCCGTGCCGTCCGTCCGAGTTCTTGAAGTTGGGGTCGATCGCGACGCCGATGCGGGCGGCCGAGTCCGCCCACTGGCGCTTCAGGTGCTCCGTCGGCGCGACGACGGTGATGCGGGTGACGGTCCCGGCCTCCAGCAGCATCTTGGCCACACGCAGGGCGAACGTGGTCTTGCCGGCGCCGGGGGTGGCGACCGCCATGAAGTCCCGTGGCTGCTGGGACAGGTACAGCTCCAGGGCCTCCTGCTGCCATTGGCGCAGTTTCGGGGCGGTACCCCACGCAGCCCGCTCCGGCAGGGCCGGCGGCAGGTCGTCACCGATGTGGAACAGGGCGCCGGGCACGGCATCAGTCACAGGATCAGTCACAGGATCAGACACGGGTCTTCGGAGGCCTCCTTGCGGGCGTGGGCATGCACATCGTCATGCGTGGAACGGTCCGGGACCGCGTGATCAGAGAATCATCGGCACGACGCCGGCCGGCCGGGTTCGGCGCGGTCCGTCACGTGAGCGCGGTCAGGGAAAGACGGGTGTCAAACGGTGTCAAGCGGGGTCAAACAGTCAAGCGGGGTCAATCGGTGCGAAAAGCAACGGAGACCGCGCAGGACAGACGAGCGGTCAGGGCAGACCACGGCAGGACAGGACAGCACCGCGGCTCAGCCGCGGCCGCCGAACCAGCCGCGCCGTCCCCCGCCGGATCCGCCCTTGCCGGAGTCCCCGCCGGAGTTGCCGTCCTTGGGGGACTTCAGGCCGTCGTAGATCTCCTTGCACTCCGGGCAGACGGGGAACCGCTCCGGGTCCCGGCCCGGGGTCCACACCTTGCCACACAGGGCCACCACGGGATCGCCGGTGACGGCGGACTCCATGATCTTCTCCTTGCGGACATAGTGGGAGAAGCGCTCGTGGTCGCCCGGCTCAGCCTCCTGCAGCTGCTCCTGGCGGTCGAGGACCGCGGCTCCGCCGCTGCTGGGGCCGCCGGGAGCCCCCGGGGCGCCTGGCTGATGGGGGTCAGGATCGGCAGGCAAACTCATGTCCACCAGTCTACCGCCCCAGCACCCGGGTGGAGGCAAGTCTGCGGGCAGGAACAAGGACGGGGTCAAGGTCAGTGGCAAGGTCAGTGGCAAGGTCAGGGGTCATTCAGCCGGTGGCGGCCAGCACCGACTGGTAGGTCTCTGCCTGGGAGCGGTCGAACCACTTCGCCCCGAGCCGGATGCCCAGCCAGAGCAGGAACACCCCCAGTCCCAGGCCCACCACGAGGGTGATCCACATCAGCAGCATGGTGCCAGTAACCAGGGCCACGACGTAGAGGATCAGGCCGGGCAGGCAGAGCGCACCGACCACGACCATGGCGCCGAGGGAGATAAGCATCATGCGCATGCCACCGCCTTCAGGCGTGGCGAACGGACTGGCACCGGGTGGCGGCACTGGGTAGATGAACCGGGCTGAGACCAAGGCGGAGACACCCGCCCCGGTCAACAGGGCGCCGATCCCGACGCCGATCAGCCCGGGCAGCAGCCACCATTGGCCGGCCATCCACACGGTGGCGACGGTGAACAGCAGCGTCACGGGGATCCCCCACGCCAGCAGGGAGCCGATCCGGCCGACGCGGTCGTCCCGGCCGGAGACACCGGCGGTCACGTGCTGGGCGAAGGCCGACCCGTCATAGCTGATGTCCGCGGAGATGGAGTAGCCGAGCATGAAGCCGGTGATGGGACCCATGACCAGGATCATGACGTATTCACCGGACTGATAGCCGAAGAACCAGAAGAGAACCAGCAGCAGCGGCAGCACCACGAGGGAGGCCGAGTAGCGGGGGTCTTTGAGCCAGTAGATCAGCGAGCGGGCGGCGATGGCACCGGCCGGCGTCCCCGGGAACACGCCCAGCAGGCCCACGCCGGTCTTGGTCTTCGAGCTGGCGGGGCCGGAACCGCGCACCTGCGCATAGCTGCGGTTCACGGCCAGCTGCCAGAGCCACAGGGCCCCAGCCACCCACACCAGGCACAGTACGGCCTGGGCCACGGCCTCGAGTGGGCGCCCTTCGGCCAGCGCCCAGGGTGCGCCGGTGAAGGAGCCGAGCGGGGTCCAGGCGATGATGGCCGCGAGGCCGGGCAGCTGCTCCAGGGCAGACTCCACGGACTCGACGATGCCGACGAAGATGACACCGGCCAGCATCAAGGGGATGAAGGCGACGATGGACATGATCTCGCGGATCCGCCGCTGTCCGGTGATCCCGGCCAGCAGCCCGGTCACCGCGTAGGAGATGCAGATGCAGAAGACGGCCCCGAGGATGGTGGTCGGCACTGCCAACAGCATCGCGCCGGCCTGGTCCCGCCACGCGAGCGTTGACAGCAGGAAGCCGATGACGGTGGCCGCGCCGGGGATCGTGGCGAGTCCTGCCATGGCCAGGCCGAGGACCAGCTGACGGGACGGGACCCCGAAGGTCGCGAAGTTCGCCGGGTCCAGGGTCAGGTCCACACCGGTGAAGAACACGGGGACGATGATCCAGCCAAGCACGGCGACGGCCCCCACCAGCGTGAGGATGGCGCCCCGGGCATCCGTCTCGAGTTCGGGCATGAACGAGGCCCCGACGCCCAACATCACGAGGACGAAGGCGAGATACGCCATCAGCAGGATGGCCAGCACCAGCTGGCCGGTGCTCTTCTTCCACCCGTTGACCGTGATGGCCAGCTTCATGCGGATCAGGTGCGCAACCATGACAGCCCCTCTCCGGTCGAACGGCCGCCCACGAGATCCACGAAGCGGTCCTCGAGGCTCTGTCCGTCGCGGACCTCGTCCACGGTCCCGGCCGACAGCAGGTTGCCCTGGGCGATGATGGCCACGTGGTCACACATCCGCTGGACGAGGTCCATGACGTGGCTGGAGACGATCACCGTTCCGCCCGACTCCACGAACTGCGCCAGGATGTCCCGGATGTTGGCGGCGGAGACCGGGTCCACGGCCTCGAAGGGCTCGTCCAGGACCAGGACCTTCGGGGCATGGATCATGGCCGAGGCCAGCGCGACCTTCTTGGTCATGCCAGCCGAGTAGTCCACCACGAGCTTGCCGGCGTCCCCCGTGAGGTCCATGACCCGCAGCAGATCGGCCGTGCGCTCGGCCACCGTGTCCCGGTCCAGCCCTCGTAGGAGGCCCGAGTATGTGACGAGCTGTTCCCCGGTGAGCCGGTCGAAGAGGCGCACGCCGTCAGCGAGCACGCCCATGCGCCGCTTGGCGGTCAGCGGCTCCGACCAGACATCGGTGCCGTGGATCCAGACCTGTCCGTGGTCCGGGCGCAGCAGTCCCGTGGCCATGGACATGGCGGTGGTCTTGCCCGCACCGTTCGGTCCGACCAGTCCGTAGAACGAGCCGGCGGGCACGTCCAGGGAGATGCCGTTGACGGCGATCTTCTCCCCGAAGCGCTTGGCCAGGCCACGGATGGCCAACGCCGTGTCCGGATCCGGCACGGCACCGGGCTGTTGTGGCGGGAACGGCGCGGACAGGGAGCTCTCAGGATTGCTCATGCCCCTGACGCTAGCAAGGGCCGGGCCCTGACCACGAGAGCGCCATGGCCAGTCCGGCCATGACTTAAGTCAGGAGATGGCTGCTTAGAACAGCGCCATGGCCAGCGCCTTGCGGGACGCGGAGGTGCGCGGGTCCTGGTCACCCACCACGGTGTAGAGGTCCACGAGGTGCTCACGGGCGGTGTTCCGCTCCTGCCCCGGGTGGCCGGCGATGAAGCGGACCAGTCGGTTGAAGGCGTCCTCCACGTGGCCGCCGAGCACGTCGAGATCGGCCACGTCGATCTGGGCCTGGACCTCGTCCGGCTCGGTGGCGCCGCGTTCCCGCACGGCATTCGAGTCCATGGCCGCGGTCCGGGCGAACAGCCCGGCGCGGGAGAGTCCCACCTTGGCCTCGGCATCGGCAGGATTCTCGGCCAGGGCCCTGCGGTAGGCGTCCTCGGCTGCCTCGTACTGGCCGGCCTCGAGCGCGTCCTGGGCCTCCTGGTGCAGCGGCGGCAGCGCCGGTGCGGCCGGAGCGTCGTGCCCTGCGGACCCGCCGGCGCCCTGGCCGTACTCGCGGGCCGGGGCCAACGGCGGCACTGTGCCGGAGACGCCGTTCTGGGCGGCGGCGGCGAGCAGCTCGTCCAGGAGCTGCTCGAGCTGGTCGGCGGGAACCGCCTGGTTCAGGACCGGGATCGGCTGACCGGCCAGGATTGCGACGACGGCCGGCCCGGCGGCCAGCCCGAAGACCTGGAGGACCTGCGGATCGGCCTCGGCATCCACTCTGGCCAGGATCAGCTGACCGCCCCGGGCGTCTACGGCGGGTGCCACGAGATCGTCGATCTGCTGGCTCGCGGGGTTCGAGGGCGCTGCCAGGTGGACGAGGACCGGCACGCGGGAGGAGAGCTGGATCAGCTGCTGCAGGTCACCCTGGCCGGCGTTGTCCAGGACCCAGCTCCCCGCCGGCGCGCCCTGGGCTGACGCCTGGCCGGCTGGTCCGGATTGCGCCGGCTGGCCCGCCGGCCGCTTGAAAGCGGACAGGTCGAGGGCCCCGCGCAGGTGGGTCGGCATGGCTGGGGGCTGCTGGGACATTCCGGGCACTCCTTGAAGGGATCGAGAGCTGAACTAAGAGTTGAGTCGGGGCCGTCCGTCACTCGTAGGTGACGGCCTGCAACTCGTCTGTCAGGGCCACCATGGAGACCTTGGCCTCGTCTCCGGTGGCACCCTCGGCCGGGATGCGCAGGGCCACCACCTCACGGTACGTCATCTCCACCGGCGAGTCGCTTTCAGTGCTGTCCTCGCCCGCCAGGGCGGCAGCCACCTCGTCCACCATCACCGTGGCTCCCTCCTCGCGCGGGGCGATGGTCATCCGGGCGTCCAGGAGACCGAGCACCAGGGCGGAGCCGTCGGCCAACCGCATCGTGGTCGTCGTCTCCGGAACGGACTCACGGAGGAGGGACAGGCGGGCATCCGGCGCCTCCTCCTCAATGCTGGCCTGGTAGTCGTGGATGCCGTCCACCATGCTGTTGTGCGCGAACTGGTCACCGAACGAGTGGTCCGGCACATTCAGGTACCGAGCCAGCCCGTCCACGGCAGAGGCGGGCGACATGACCAGACCACTGCCGTCATCCTCCGCCACCATCTCGACCTCGGTGTTGGACAGGTCGCTGGCCGGCAGCCTGGCCGCGGGGATCATGGATGCGGCGGTCACCAGCCGGTACTGCGCCCGCGCCGAATCCTGCCGCAGCACCAGCAGTTGCGGGGTGGCGTTGGCCTCGCCCTGGGTCACCACGGTGACCGTTCGGGGGAACGCAGGATCGGCGGGCGCCAGCACGGACCGGATGGGTGCGGCCGCCACCGGCTCTGCCGCCCGCACGTCGTCCGAGACCTGGACATTGGCGTAGTTGGCACCCCGCATGGACAGTTGGGGGTCGGCCACGCGGGGCTTGAGGACGTCGGGATCCTGCTCCTCATCCCCCTCGGCCACGACCGACTCGATCTGGCTGAGGATGCGCTCCAACTGGCTGTCGGTCAGGATCGGGTACTGGTCGCCCTCCTCAGCCGACGCCTGGTCCGTGGCCTGGGGCGCGTCGCTGGCCGGAGCACTCTGGGTGCCCTGCGCGGTCGCCGGGCCCACGCCGAGGACACCCGCCAGCGCCAGGCCTCCGGCCAGGAGGCCGGCGAGCCGGGCACGGGGAGGTTGTGTGCGGGGAGACTGCGTTCGGGAAACCTGGCCGGTGCCGTCGGTGGGCGGCGTGGTCGGGGCCGACTCTCCTCGCACGTCCGGCGAGCCAGCGCTGGTGCCGCCGTCGTGGTGATCGTGGGGGTGGTGGTTTCCAGTGTTGCCCGGAGCCGTACGGCGACGGATCACGAGCGCCCACACCAGCAGACCGAGTCCGGCGAGGGCCAGCAGGCCGCCGATGATGGCCAGCGGGACGATCCACGGGCTGTCGCCGAGGGGGTTGGTCCAGCTCACCGTCATCTCGGCCGGTGCGGGTTCGGTGCC
Source organism: Citricoccus parietis (assembly GCF_042433045.1). Classification (NCBI taxonomy): domain Bacteria; kingdom Bacillati; phylum Actinomycetota; class Actinomycetes; order Micrococcales; family Micrococcaceae; genus Citricoccus; species Citricoccus parietis. The sequence continues at coordinate 38,480 of NZ_JBHLWH010000027.1, forward strand.
GTCGGCGGCGACCAACAGGGACCAGTCCCCCTCGGACGGCACGGACCACCGCTGGTCGATCGTGCCGCTGGCCTCCTGGGTGTCCACCCACAGATCGGAACCCGCGGGGTCGGGAACCGTGGCCTCTCCCTCGGTGTGCTCCACCACGACCCGCGGGTCCTGGCCGTTCGGCACCTCGGTCTCGACGCCGGTGACGGTGTTGTGGGCGGCGTCGCCGATCCACGCCTCGATGTCCCGGGTCTGGCCGAGCATGACCGTGTAGTCGCCGTCACCGGTGAGCGTGTAATCCACCGGGTCTTCCGCGACCTCGTTGATGCCACCGGTGATGACGGTCAGGGGAGCCTCCGGCGCAGCATCGACGGACGACTGGTCCGTCGTGGCCGTCAGAGTCGCCGGAGGGGCCCAGATCGTCTGCAGGCCGACGGCGCCGAAAATGGCGGCAAGGCCCAATATCAGGGCTACTACTCCGGAAACAACTCGCACGCGGTCTACCTGTCTGTGGTTCGGGGGTGGTTCGGGGGCTGTGGTGTATGTGGGGCTGTGGTGTGGTCAGGACCCTGGCGCACCTCAACGACCCAGTATACCGAGAAGGTCACCAAATGATAACGACGCAGGTCGCCACGGGACTCCGGCCGGTGACGTAATCTGTGGCTTGTGCAGGACCACGACACCCCCCACGCGGCTTCCGATCCCGTCCCCGAGGCTGCTTCCGGCAACCCGTCCGGGACCGCCTCCGGTACCCCCGCGGCCGCTGACGCTGCTGACGCCGCAGCTGCCGCGCCGCGCTCCGGCCTCCTCCGGCGGTGGTGGGCCGCGCGCCGGTTGCCCGGCGCACGGCCCCGACCCCGATTCGAGCTCCGGCCGGCGGCCACGTCACCCTCCGCAGCGGAGATCGAGGCGAGTACGGGACCCGCAGTCCGTGCTGCCGACGCCGCCGACCCGTCCCACCGAGTCCGGCTGGTCCAGTGGGCCCATCCGGTCCAGACCGGCTTCCTGTTCACGTTCGGCGTGGGCCTGGCCTTCCTGCTGTACGGGATCATCTCCGCCAACACCCAATTGCTCGTGTGGATCGGCGCGGCCCTGTTCATCTCCCTCGGGCTGGACCCGGTGGTCCGGCGCATCGAGTCGTGGGGTGCTCCCCGGGGGGTGGGCGTGGCTGCGGCCGTACTGCTGCTGGCGGCGATCCTGACGCTCTTCTTCTCCCTGCTCATCCCCACGGTGGTGGAACAGACCACGGCCTTCGTCAACAACCTGCCGGCCATGGTCTCCGACTTCCTCGAGTCACAGTTCTTCCACGACTTAGACAGCCAGTTCGGCATCCGGGACATCGCGGTGACGGAGCTGGAGAAGTTCATCGGCGACTCGTCCAACGTCACGGCCGTCTTCGGTGGTCTCTTCGGGGTGGGCACCGCCATCGTCAACACCGGGTTCTCCGTGCTGATCGTGCTGGTCCTGACCCTGTACTTCCTCGCCACCCTGCCGGCCATGAAGTTCTGGGCCTACCGACTGGCCCCGAGCACCCGGCGCCCTCGGGTGGAGTACCTCGGCGAGGAGATCACCTCCTCCGTGGGCCACTACGTCATCGGTCAGTCGGTCGTGGCGGGTCTCAACGGACTGATCGCCTTCATCGCCATCTCCATCGCCGGGATCCCCTTCGGGGCGCTCCTGGCCTTCTTCGCCGGGCTGATGGCCTTCATCCCCCTCGTGGGCGCGATGACCGGCGGCATCATCCTGACCCTCGTGGCCCTGACCGGCGGATGGCAACCCGCCCTGATCTTCGCCGCGATCTACTTCATCTACCTCCAGGTCGAGGCCTACTTCGTCTCCCCGCGGGTGATGAGCAAGGCCGTGGCCGTGCCGGGTTCCGTCGCCGTGATCGCCGTGATCGCCGGGGCCGCCCTCCTCGGGGTGCTGGGCGCCCTGATGGCCATCCCGCTCGCGGCGGCCATCATGCTGGTGGTCAAGGAAGTGCTGATCCCCCGGCAGGACCGGATCTAGACAGGCAAGTAGGAGATCCCGTCAGTAGAACCCGTCAGTAGAGCCCGTCCTGCCGGCGATTGGACCAGCAGGCCTGGTGCCAGTGACGCCGGTCCGCACCGGCCGCCTCGTCACCGAAGATCGAATCGCTGCGCCAGGCCACCAGGTGAGCCATGCCGGGCGGAATCGTCCGGCCGCAACCGGGGCAGGTGTAGTCCTTCACCGCGCGCCAGGCGGCGATCTGGCGGACATGCCAGCCGCCGTCGTGCCCCTGCTCCTGCCGGTACCCGGGATCCAGGCCCAGGAGGGCATCCATCCGGTCCTGCCGACCGGGGGCCGACGCCCGGCGCCGGGAGGGCCCGGAGCGGCGGGGGCGGTTCGAGCGTGGCACGCCACCATCTTTCCACAGCCCACTCCTGCACGGACGGACCTTTCACGGCCCCGTCCCCCCAACCGCTAGACTCCCTTTGTGCGTTTGGTAATAGCCCGGTGTTCCGTCAACTACGAGGGGCGTCTGCGCGCCCACCTGCCGCAGGCGACCCGCCTGCTGCTGGTCAAGGCCGACGGCTCCGTGCTGGTGCATTCGGACGGCGGCTCCTACAAGCCGCTGAACTGGATGAGCCCGCCGGCGACCCTGCGCACAGCCGAACCCACCGAGGAGCTGGCCGCCGAGGGCGTGGTCCAGGTCTGGACGGTGCAGGCCACGAAGTCGGACGACCGGCTGATCGTGCACCTCTTCGAGATCCTGCACGACTCCTCCCATGAGCTCGGCGTTGATCCGGGCCTGGTCAAGGACGGCGTCGAGTCTGACCTGCAACGACTGTTGGCCGAGCAGATCGAGCTGCTCGGAGACGGTCACACCCTGGTGCGCCGCGAGTACATGACCGCCATCGGGCCCGTGGACATCCTCGCGCGGGACGCCACCGGCGGCTCGGTGGCCGTGGAGCTCAAGCGCCGCGGGGACATTGACGGCGTGGAGCAGCTCACCCGCTACCTGGAACTGATGAACCGCGATCCGTTGCTGGCCCCGGTCCGGGGCGTCTACGCCGCACAACAGATCAAGCCCCAGGCCCGCACCCTGGCCGAGGACCGGGGCATCCGCTGCCTCACCCTGGACTACGACGCCATGCGCGGCGTGGACGATGCCGAGTCCCGGCTCTTCTGACCCGGCCTCTGATCCGGCTGTCCAACCCGGCCCCGCTTCCGGACCACGGACGGGCCGTCTCATCACACCCGGACTCGTCGACCAGCACTGCCATGGACTGGCCGGCGTGGACTTCGCCACGGCGCCCGTGCACCACGTCCGAGACACACTCCGAGAGCTGTCCCTGAGGGGCGTGACCCGCGTGGTGGCCTCCCTCCCCACCCTGCCCGCCCCGGACCTGCTGGCCGCCGTCCGACGACTCGCCCCGCTGGTCTGGGAAGGCACCCTGGCAGGCCTCCACCTGGAGGGGCCGTTCCTGTCCCGCCACCGCTGCGGGGCCCAATCCGCCGAGGACGTCCTGGAGCCAGGCTCGGACCGGTCACGCCGGCTGCTGGAGTCCCTGGTGCAGGCCGGGCGCCCCGACCACGGCGGCCCGGACGCCCAAGCGATCGTCGCCATGACCTATGCCCCCGAACTCGAGGGCGCCGAGTGCGTGGAGCGCACCCTGTTCGCCGCGGGCATCCTGCCCTCCCCCGGGCACACGGACTCCACGGAGGCCGAGTTCACCACGGCACTGCAGCGGTGGACCGGGATGCAGACGCTGGGTCTTGGCCTGGGCGGCACGGGCCGGCACCGGCGCCCCGCCGTGACCCACCTGTTCAACGCCATGCCCGGATTCCACCACCGCGCCCCGGGACCGGTTCCGGCCGCCCTGCGCGCTGCGGCCCGCGGGGACCTCCGCGTCGAGCTGGTGGCTGACGGCCTCCATGTGGACCCCGGCGTCATCCTGGACGTCCTGCGCCTCGCCCCGGCGGCCGTCTGCGTGGTCTCAGACGCCTCCGCGGCCACCGACGCGCCCGCAGGCACCTACGCGCTGGGCGCGGTCGCCATCGAGACCACTGGCAACAACAGCAACACCGGGAACCTGAGCACCGCCGCACCCCGGCTGGCGGGTCGCTCGACCCTGGCCTCCGGAGCCGCGGTCCTGGACGGTGCGCTGAGGCACCTGCTCGCGTGGGGTGTTCCACCGGAACTCGCGGTCCCCGCCGTGAGCACGACGCCGGCCCTCACCCTGCCCCCCGCACGCCGCGCTTCGGGGTGGGTCGAGTGGGACTGGGACGCCGAGAACGGGACGATCGCGCCCGGCCCGCCGGCCGTCGTCGTCCCTCCGGGTGCGCCGGGTGTTGACGGTGCCCCTTGAAGCGACAGGCACCCCGGCGATGCCGGGGTGCCTGATGAGATGCTGATGTCGTCTGATGGACCGCGTGAGGTGTCCTAATGGGCCCTGCGCCGGTAGCCCCGCGGCGGGAGCTCCCGCCAGGTGCCGAAGCCCACGGCCGGACCCGATTCGATCCAGGCCGAGAGGCCGGCACAGGCGTCTGCCTGGATGACCAGGTCGACCGGGGCCGGCCCGCCGTCCACACGCACCACCACGGAGCCGTCCTGGCGGACCGACCCCTCACGCTGCAGCCGCAACAGGTGGCGGGCAGCAGACCAGCGGGGCCGCGGATCCACCGAGGCCACCGTCATGAGGTCAAGACCGGATTCGTCGTACCGCCCGATGACGCGGACACCCCCGGTGCCCTCACCCGCTCCGCGGATGCGGGCGGTGAAGGTCCCGGGGGTGCGCACCAGGGTGCGCCAGCGCCAGTAGACCATGAAGGCGACGACCAGGACGGCCGCCACCAGGGCAGCCAGCACCGCTGCGATCAGCGCGGACCACCCAGGCGTCACCTCAGGCTGCGCCCTGGCCGGCGGATTCACCCTCAAGGCTCGCTGCCCCGGCCACGATCACGACGCGATCGTTGTCCACGGAGAAGAACCCGCCCTCGGCATGTGCCGTGAGGGTCTGCCCGTTGGTCTGCTGGACCACGACGTCGCCGTCGCCCAGCACGGCCAGCAGCGGGGTGTGCCCCGGCAGGATGCCGATCTCGCCCTCTGCGGTCCGGGCGCTGACCGACTGCGCCGGTCCGGACCACACGAAGCGGTCCTCGGCGACGATCTCGACTTCGAGTTCGTGCTCAGCCATGCGGATCAGTTCTCCGACTGGATCTTGGCCCAGTTGCGCTCGACGTCATCCAGCCCGCCGACGTTGTAGAACGCCTGCTCGGAGATGTGGTCAAGGTCGCCGTTGGCGATGGCGGTGAAGCCCTCCACGGTGTCCTTGATCGGCACGGTCGAACCCTCGACACCGGTGAACTGCTTGGCGGTGTAGGTGTTCTGGGACAGGAACTGCTCGATGCGGCGGGCACGCGAGACGACGATCTTGTCCTCTTCGGAGAGCTCGTCCACACCGAGGATCGCGATGATGTCCTGCAGTTCCTTGTTCTTCTGCAGGATCTGCTTGACGCGGGTGGCGGCATCGTAGTGATCCTGGCCCACGTACTGCGGGTCGAGGATGCGGGAGGTCGATGCCAGCGGGTCCACGGCCGGGTACAGGCCACGGGAGGCCAGGGTACGGGTCAGGTTCGTGGTGGCGTCCAGGTGCGCGAACACGTTGGCCGGCGCCGGGTCGGTGTAGTCGTCTGCAGGCACGTAGACGGCCTGCATCGAGGTGATGGAGTGACCGCGGGTGGAGGTGATCCGCTCCTGCAGCACGCCCATCTCATCGGCGAGGTTCGGCTGGTAGCCCACGGCCGAGGGCATGCGGCCCAGCAGCGTGGAGACCTCGGAACCGGCCTGGGAGAACCGGAAGATGTTGTCGATGAACAACAGCACGTCCTGGTTCATCTCGTCACGGAAGTACTCCGCCATCGTCAGGGCCGACAGGGCGACGCGCAGACGCGTTCCCGGCGGCTCATCCATCTGGCCGAACACGAGGGCGGTGTCCTTGAGGACGTTGGCCTCTTCCATCTCCACCCAGAGGTCGTTGCCCTCACGGGTGCGCTCACCGACACCGGCGAACACCGAGGTGCCGCCGAAGTTGCGGGCCACACGCGTGATCATCTCCTGGATGAGCACGGTCTTGCCCACGCCGGCGCCGCCGAACAGGCCGATCTTGCCCCCCTTGATGTACGGGGTCAGCAGGTCGATGACCTTGATGCCGGTCTCGAGCATCTCCGTGGAGCCCTCGAGGGAGGCGAAGTTCGGAGCCGGACGGTGGATGGGCCAGCGCTCGGTGACCTCGAGCTGCGAGGTCGGCACGTCGAGGGACTCGCCGAGGACGTTGAAGATGTGTCCCTTGACGACCTCACCGACGGGCACGGAGATCGGGGCGCCAGAATCGACCACGGACGCGCCGCGGACCAGGCCGTCGGTGGCCTGCAGGGAGATGGCGCGGACCAGGTTGTCACCCAGGTGCTGCGCGGTCTCGAAGGTGATGGTGCTGGTCTCGCCGTTGACGGTGAGCTCGGCGGTCAGGGCGTTGTACAGGCCCGGCATGGCGTCGGCGGGGAACTCAGCGTCGATCACCGGCCCGATCACGCGGGCGATGCGGCCAGTGGCGCCACCGGTGGCGGTACCGGTGCCCTGTTCGTTCGTGGTGGCAGTCATCTCTCTCACTTCTTTGGTGTGGCTGGAGGTTGACAGTCAGTTGACAGTCAGTTGGCAGTCAGGTGGCTCGTCGGGTGATGAGCCGGTGCCCGGTCAGGATGCGCTGAGCGCGTCCGCACCGGCGATCAGCTCGGTCAGTTCCTGGGTGATCTCGGCCTGGCGGGCGTTGTTCATCTTCAGGGTGTACTCGGTGACCAGATCCTTGGCGTTGTCCCCGGCCGACTTCATCGCGCGCTGGCGGTTGGCCAGTTCGGATGCCGACGCCTGGAGCATGGCCGAGAAGATCCGGGACTCGATGTACTTCGGCAGCAGGGCGTCCAGGACGTCCTCCGGGGCCGGTTCGTACTCGTAGAGCGGGTACAGCTCCGTGGAGTCGCTGACCTCTTCCTCCACCACCTCGAGGGGCAGCAGACGGACGACGGTCGGCACCTGGGTGACCAGCGAGTGGAAGGCGGTGTAGACGACGTGGATCTCGTCCACGCCACCGGCTTCCGTGTCCTCCAGGAACGAGTCGACGAGGCGCTCTCCGATCTCACGGGCCCGCAGGAACTCCGGGGCATCGGTGTTGCCGGTCCAGAACTCCTGGTACTCGCGGTTGCGGAAGTCGAAGTACCCCTGCGCCTTGCGGCCCACAAGGTAGATGTCCGTCTCCTTGCCCTCGGCGTGCAGGGACTCGAGCAGCTCCTCCGCATGGCGCAGGATGTTCGCCGAGTAGGCGCCGGCCATGCCACGGTCCGAGGAGAGGACCAGCACGGCAGCGCGCTTCGGGTTCTCGACCTCGGACGTCAGCACATGTTCGATGTCCTGCTGCGATGACACGGCGGACACGGCGCGGGTGATCGCGTTGGCGTACGGCAGCGACGCGGACACGCGCTCACGTGCCTTGCCGATGCGGGACGTGGCGATCAGCTCCATCGCCTTGAAGATCTTCTGCATCGACTGCGTCGAGGCGATCTTCTGGCGGTAGACCCGGATCTGGGCTCCCATAGTGGTCCTTTCCTTACGCGTCCGCCTCCGGCGCCCGTCCGGTCATTCCTGGTGGAAGGACCGGACGGGACCGCCATCGGCACAACGGGTCAGCGCTTCTGCTTGACGATCTTTTCCTGGGTGACCTGATCGGCCGCCAGCGGCTCGTGCTCCTCGTGGCCGGCGGCGACGAGCCTGCTGTCGCCCTCCCCGAAGAAGCCCTTCTTGAACGCCTCGACCTCGGTCTTGAGCGCCTCGAGGGTGGAGTCCTCCAGCTTGCCGGTCTCGCGGATCGGGCCGAGCACGACCTCCTTGCGACGCAGGTGGTCCAGGAAGTCACGCTCGAAGCGCAGCACGTCCTCCACCGGGACCTCGTCCAGGTGTCCGTTGGAACCGGTCCAGATGGAGACGACCTGCTCCTCGACCGGGTACGGCGTGTACTGCGGCTGCTTGAGCAGCTCGGTCAGTCGCTCACCCCGGGCCAGCTGGCGGCGGGTGGCCGGATCCAGGTCGGAGGCGAACATGGCGAACGCCTGCTGGTCGCGGTACTGGGCCAGGTCCAGCTTCAGGGTGCCCGAGACCTTCTTCATGGCCTTGACCTGGGCCGCGCCACCCACGCGGGACACCGAGATGCCCACGTCGACGGCCGGACGCTGGTTGGCGTTGAACAGGTCCGACTGCAGGAAGATCTGCCCGTCGGTGATCGAGATGACGTTGGTCGGGATGTAGGCCGAGACGTCGTTGGCCTTGGTCTCGACGATCGGCAGGCCGGTCATGGAACCGCCGCCCAGTTCGTCGGACAGCTTGGCACACCGCTCCAGCAGGCGGGAGTGCAGGTAGAACACGTCGCCGGGGTAGGCCTCGCGGCCCGGCGGGCGGCGCAGCAGCAGGGAGACCGCACGGTAGGCCTCGGCCTGCTTGGAGAGGTCATCGAAGATGATCAGGACGTGCTTGCCGCCGTACATCCAGTGCTGGCCGATGGCCGAACCGGCGTAGGGCGCCAGGTACTTGAAGCCGGCCGGGTCGGAGGCAGGGGACGCCACGATGGTGGTGTACTCCAGGGCGCCGTGCTCCTCGAGCGTCTGGCGCACGGAGGCGATCGTCGAGGCCTTCTGGCCGACGGCGACGTAGATGCAGCGCACCTGCTTCGACGGATCGCCCGACTCCCAGTTGTCCTTCTGGTTCAGGATGGTGTCGATGCCGATGGCGGTCTTGCCGGTCTGGCGGTCACCGATGATCAGCTGGCGCTGGCCGCGGCCGATCGGGATCATGGCGTCGATGGACTTCATGCCGGTCTGCAGCGGTTCCTCAACGGACTTGCGTTGCGTGACGCCCGGTGCCTGGAGCTCCATGGCGCGGCGCGCCTCGGCCTCGATCGGGCCCATGTCGTCCAGGGGTGCACCCAGCGGGTCCACCACGCGGCCGAGGAAGGCGTCGCCCACCGGCACGGAGAGGACCTCGCCGGTGCGCTGGACCTCCTGGCCCTCTTCGACGCCCTGGAAGTCGCCGAGCACGACGACGCCGATCTCACGGGTGTCGAGGTTCTGGGCCAGGCCCAGGGTTCCGTCCTCAAAGCGCAGCAGCTCGTTGGCCATGACGGAGGGAAGACCCTCCACACGGGCAATGCCGTCTGCGGCGGAGACGACGTGGCCGACCTCCACACGTTCGGTGCCGGCCGGTTCGTAGGATGCCGCGAACTCATTCAGGGCATTGCGAACATCGTCAGCGTTGATGGTCAAGTCGGCCATCTGCGTTCCCTGCTCTCTGGGGTTGGTGATCATCGACATGCCGATGACCGAAGGTGTCTTGTGGGTTCGTCAGACCGGCCTCAGCCGGCCATCTTCCGCTGGAGGTCGTGCAGTCGGGACTGCAGGGAGGAGTCGACGACGTCGTCTCCCACCTGGACCCGGATGCCACCCACCAGCTCGGGGTCGACGGCCACGTCCAACTTCAGGTCGCGGCCAAAGAGGCGCTTCAAGGCAGCGGCAAGCCGCTCCTGCTGAGCCGGGGCCAAAGGGCGGGCCACGGTGACTTCGGCGATCCACAGCCGCTGGCGCTCCGCCACGGTGTCCACGAAGCCGCGGATGAGGTCCACGGGCTTGTGGCCCCGCGGGGCTTCCACCGCCTGGCGGACCAGGAGCTTGGCCTCGGCAGAACCGTTGCCCAGGAGCCGCTCAGCCAGGTTGCCCTTGGCCGTGGCGGGAGCCTGCGGATCCGTCAGTGCACGCTGGAGATCGTGGGATTCCTGGACCGCACGGTTGAAGGACAACAGCTCGTCGGACAGCCGTCCGAGTCCGTCCAGCCCGTCCCGTTCGGCTGAAGCCGCCACGGACGTGGTGGCCAGCTGCTCGAGTGAGTCCCCGTAGTCCCGGGTGCGGGACCACTTGAGTCCGGCCAGGGTGTTGAGGACCCGCAGGGCATCCTCGGACATCTTGGACCCGAACAGTGAGCCGACGACTCCGGTGCGGCGCTCCACCGACCACGAGGGGTCGGTCAGGGCGCGGCGCAACGGGGCGCTGGAGTCCACCGCCGCCAGGGCGGTGAACAGCTCGGAAGCCAGCCGGGTGCCGCCGGAGACCAGGACAGTATCCAGTTCCTGCCGGGCGGTGGCCAGCGAATCGCTCGATGCACCTGCCATTACTCAGCCACACCTGCCGTGCCGGACGCGGTGCCGGCGGTCGAGTTCCGCTCGAGGTCCTCGAGGAACCGGTCCACCACGCGCTGCGAGCGGGCGTCGTCCTCCAGGGATTCGCCGACGATGCGGCTGGCCAGGGTGGTGGCCAGGGCGCCGACGTCGGTGCGGAGCGAGGACTCGGCCTGCAGACGCTCGGCGGCGATCTGGACCTGAGCCTGCTCGACCAGACGAGCGGACTCGGCGGACGCCTTCTCCCTGGCCTCGGCCAGGATCTGGGCGCCTTCGGTACGGGCCTCCTCGCGGACGCGGTTGGCCTCGGCGTAGCCCTCCTGCTGCTGCTGCTCGTAGTCAGCCTTGAGGGCGTTGGCCTCGGCCTGGGCCTTCTCGGCCTTCTCGAGACCGCCCTCGATGGCGTCCACGCGGTTCTGGTAGGAGTTCTCCAGAGCCGGGGCGATGTACTTCACCACGAGGAACATCAACACGGCAAAGCCAACGGCGGTAACGAGCACCTCCCACCAGTTGGGAACGAGGGGGTTGGCGCCCTCGGCTGCAGCGAGAATCGCTTCAGACCTGATCATGTTTCAACCATCCTTTGGTGAAGTTTCCTGCTCTGTGGATGGCCGGCGAACCGGCCGGGAAGGGCAGGAATCAGAGGACGAAAGCGAAGACCAGGCCCAGGATGGCCAGGGCCTCGGCGAGGGCGAAGCCCAGCAGGGCGATGGGCTGCAGGATGCGCTGGGCTTCCGGCTGACGGGCGACGCCGTTGATGTAGGCGGCGAAGATCAGGCCCACGCCGATGGCGGAGCCGATGGAGGCCAGGCCGTAGCCGATCAGATTCAGGTTGCCTTCGATTTCCATGGTGTTCCTTTCAAGATGCCTGACGGCAGGTTGTGCGGGGGTTCCCGGCGGATTCCGGCGGTTGCCGGTACCGGGACGTGCTGCGGTGGCGGATCACTCCGCCGAACCGTGCCCACCTTCACCCAAGGATGGCGGGCCCGGAAGGTCAGTGGTCGTTGGCGGCCAGCGCCCCTTGGATGTAGATCGCGGTGAGCAGGGTGAAGACGAACGCCTGCAGGTACATGATCAGCAGTTCCAGGAAGTACATGGCCACGGAGCCGAGGACCACGAGGACACCGGTGGCCTGAAGGGCGACGTTGCCCGTCTCCATGATCAGGAACTGGGCACCCGCGCCGGCCAGCATGATGATCATGTGACCGGAGAGCATGGTGGCCATCAGACGCAGGGAGTGAGTCAACGGCCGGACGAGGAAGGTGGAGATGATCTCCAGCGGCACCAGCAGCGGCAGGATCCAGCCCGGGACACCGCTGGGGACCACGGCCAGCTTGAAGTACTTGAGGCCGTTGCGCTTGATGCCCAGGCCGATCCAGATGATGTAGACGATCAGTGCCAGTGCATAGGCCGACCCGGCGTGCGAGAAACTCGGCAGCTGCAGGAAGGGCACGGCCCCGAACAGGTTGTTCACGATCACGAAGAAGAACAGGCCGAACAGCAGCGGGACGAAGGGCTTGAACTCCTTCTCGCCGATGATGTCCCGGCCCATGCCGTTGCGCACGAAGGCATAGCCGGATTCGGCCAGCCACTGCACCTTGCCCGGGACGAGCCCCGGCTTGCGCATGGCGAGCATGAAGAAGGCGGAGATGAGGATCACCGAGAGGATGATCATCAGCATCTGCTTGCCGAAACCCGTGCCATACTCGGCCATCCAGGGCAGGATGTCCGGCAGGTGGGTCTGGTCGATCGTGGGAGGAACGAATCCACCCTCATCGGTGGAGCTGGCGAGCACGATCGGTAGCACGCTGATCCTCTCTGCAGTGTCGGTCAACAGGACGCGTACGGCGCGTTCCCACCGGAGCGGTCAAGCGGGCGGCACAGCGCAGCCCCGACCGTCGTTATTGATCGTTGATGAGCCTATCAAACCGGGCATGGTGCTGATGACCAAAAAGTCCAATTCGGCGCGGTTTTCGCGCCTTGCGACGATTTATTTCTACGTTGTGTCGAAGTCACACCGTCATCGGCCCGACATCCGAGCGTGACCAGACCGTGATGCGTTGTCCGTTCGCCGTCCCCGGCCATCCGTCGGGGCGCTGATGGGGTCAGTCGTCGTAGATCTGCTGCCGGGTCCGGGCGAAGACGAGGACCTCCGTCACCTGCCAGGCCACAATCGCCACGAGTGCGCCGAGTCCGGCGGCCATGGTGTCCAGCCAGGCCGGCGTGGGCACCACGGTCAGCAGCACCGCCATCAGGATGATCTTCAGGACGAAACCGAACAGGGCGATGAACACCGCCTGTTCCCGCCAGCGGTCCCAGGACCAGGCCGTCACGAGCAGCGTGAGACCGGAGAGGACCACGACGGCGGCGCCGGCCAGTCCCAGCGACGCGGCGGCGGCTCCGCCGGCCGCTCCCCCGACGACCAGCCACGCAACGACGACGGCCACGGCCAGTGCGGCGACGGAGCCGATGAGGCAGGCGGTGAGGATCCCCCACCAGCCGCGGGTGTTGACGCGCTTCACGGACGTCTTCATGGGCTTCTTCATGGACGACTTCATGAGCGGAGTTCCCTCGATGATTCCCTCGAACGGCGCACCCAGGGGTGCAGGGTCAGGTATCCGGCGCCCAGCAGCAGGACGCCGACGACCGGCAGGACGATCAGCCAGTCGAAGAAGTTCAGTGAGACCACCCCGTAGGCGATCAGGAAGGTCCACAGGTAGAGCAGCAGCACGGCCTGCCGGTGGGTCCACCCGCCGTCCACGAGTTTGTGGTGCAGGTGTCCGCGGTCGGCCGAGAAGGGGCTGGCCCCGCGGACCGTCCGGCGCACCACGGCCAGGGCCAGGTCCAGCAGCGGCAGGGCCATGACGGCGATCGGCAGCAGGATCGGCATGTAGGCGGGGACGTTGCGGAAGCGGAATCCCTCCATCGCCCCCACGTCCGCGGTCACGGCCACGGCGGCGGTGGCCAGGAGCAGGCCGATGAGCATGGCGCCCACCTCGCCCATGAAGATCTTCGCCGGGTTGAAGTTGTGCGGGAGGAAGCCGAGGCAGGACCCGACGAGGACGGCCATGAGCAGGGTGGCCAGGTTCGAGTAGTCGAACTCGTTGATGGTCCGGGTCAGCAGGTAGGTGTAGATGAAGAAGGCCGAGCCCCCGATGACGGCCATCCCGGCGGCCAGCCCATCGAGGCCGTCCACGAAGTTGATGGCATTCATGGTCAGCACGAGGATGAAGATCGTCAGGCCGATCTGGATCGATTCGTTGCCCACCGGGATCCACCCGACCGGCATGGCCTCGACCCTGATCCCGTGGAAGGCCACCAGGGCGGCCGCCGTCACCTGGGCGGCGAGCTTGAGGGTCCAGTGCAGGTCCCACAGGTCGTCCGCCACACCCATCGCCAGGACCACGGCGAGGGCGAACAGCAGCCCGCGGATGGGATCGGGGTCGGAGAAGATACCGTCCAGGAACGGGATCATGGCGCCGATCCCCAGCGCCACCAGCACGCCGGCGATCATGGCCACCCCGCCGAGCTTGGGCACCGGCTCGCGGTGCACGTCCCGTTGGCGTTGCGGGGTGTAGACGCCCCCGGCCAGGGCGAGCCTGCGCACCGCCGGTGTCAGGACGAAGCTGATGACGGCGGAGAGCCCGAGCAGCAGCAGGTAGACCTTCATTCCACCAGGTCCGGAACCACCGCGGCCAGCTCGCCATAGGACAGGGCCCCGTGACGCACCACGCGGAAGGGCGAGACGGTGCAGTCGATGATGGTGGACGGTTCGGAGACGGCGCGTTCGCCGTCGTCGAGGTAGACGGACACCGTGTCGCCGAGCATCTCGCGGGCGGCCCCGGCCGTCGTCGCCGCCGGGAGGGACGTGCGATTCGCACTGGAGACGGCCAGCGGGCCGAACTCCTGGAGCAGCTCGCGGGCCACCTGGTCATCCGGCACACGCAGGGCGACGGTCCCCTGGGTCTCCCCCAGGTCCCAGGTCAGCGAGGGCTGCGCCTGGAGGATCAGGGTGAGGGCACCCGGCCAAAACTCCTCGGCCAGGTCCCGGGCGCCCTGCGGGACATCGACGGCCAGGCCGTCCATCACCCGGGGGCTCCCGATGAGCACCGGCGGCGGCATGGCCCGTCCCCGGCCCTTGGCGGCCAGGAGCACCGCCACGGCCTGCGGGGAGAAGGCGTCGGCGGCGATCCCGTAGACGGTGTCCGTCGGCAGGACCACGCATTCGCGATTGGCCAGTGCCGTCCGGGCGGCCTCGATGGCCTCGTCCAGTCCGGTTTCCGTGGTGCAGTCGATCAGCAGGCTCACCGTGCCATTGTCCCATCCGTGCGCGCTGCGATCGTATAACGCGGCCGCCCGTTGAGGTCCTCCTGCGTCTGGACGTCGCTGAACAGCCCGCCCCGCCGCAGCAGGCCGGCCACCAGCTCGCCCTGGGTGTCGTCGTGTTCCATGACCAGTGTTCCCCCCGGGCGCAGCAGCCGGGCGGCCGTGGCCGCCACGACGGTGGGCAGGCGCATGCCGTCCGCTCCCCCGCCGTAGAGGGCCAGCCCCGGATCGCGCCGCGCCTCGGCCTGGGTCGGGATGCGGCCGTCCGGCACGTATGGAGGATTGGACACCACGACGTCGGCGCGGCCGTCCAGGTCCGGCAGCGCGGTCGCCGCGTCCCCCACGTGCAACGCGACACCGCGCGGGTCCAGGTTGGCGGCCGCCCACCAGGCGGCCTCGGGGTCGGCCTCCACCGCGTGGACCATGGCTCCGGGGACCTCGGTGGCCACCGCCGCGGCGATGGCCCCGGAGCCGGTGCACAGATCGACCACCAGCGGGTGCCCGTCCTGTTCGCCCGGTCCGGGCCGCACAGCCCGGGCGGCGTCGATGGCCGCTCCGGCGACCAGTTCGGTCTCCGGGCGGGGCAGGAACACGCCGTGTCCGACCTGCAGCTCGACGGACCGGAAGGTCGTGGTGCCGGTCAGGTACTGCAGCGGCGTGCGGGTGGCGCGGGAGATGGACAGCCGGCGCAGGTCGACGGACTGGAGCGGATCCAGACGACGTCCGGCGATGGCCCAGGCGACCACCTCGCCACGGCTGACGCCGAGGACGTGGGCGGCCAGCAGCTCGGCGTCCGCGCGGGGTGAGTCCACGCCGGCCGCGGCCAGCAACTCGGTGGAGGACCGCAGCAGGGACTCCAGCGTCACGGTGTCAGCCTGGCGGTCAGTCTGCCGGTCAGTCAGGGTGTCAGTCATGCTGCCCCAACGCCTCCAATCGGTGTGCCTCGTCCGTCTCGATGCAGGACTGCAGGACGGGGCCGAGGTCGCCGTCCAGGACGGCGTCGAGGTTGTAGGCCTTGTATCCGGTGCGGTGGTCCGCCACCCGGTTCTCCGGGTAGTTGTAGGTCCGGATGCGCTCGGAGCGGTCCATGGTCCGGACCTGGGAATGCCGCACGGCGGCATTCTCGGCGTCGAGCTGCTCCTGCTGGTGGGCCAGGATCCTCGAGCGCAGCACACGCATGCCGGCCTCACGGTTCTGGATCTGCGACTTCTCGTTCTGCATCGACACCACGATCCCGGTGGGCAGGTGGGTGATGCGTACCGCGGAGTCGGTGGTGTTCACGGACTGGCCGCCCGGACCCGAGGAGCGGTACACGTCGATCTTGAGGTCGTTGGCCGAGATCTGCACCTCCTCCGGTGCGTCGACCTCGGGGAACACCAGCACGCCGGCCGCTGACGTGTGGATGCGGCCCTGGGACTCGGTGACCGGGACTCGCTGCACGCGGTGCACGCCGCCCTCGAACTTCAGGTGCGCGAAGACACCCTGGGACGGCTCGGTCGAGTTGCCCTTGATGGCCACCTGGACATCCTTGTAGCCACCGAGGTCAGACTCCGTGGTGGAGAGGATCTCGGTCTTCCACCCCTTGGTCTCGGCGAAGCGCACGTACATCCGCAGCAGGTCCGCGGCGAAGAGGGCGGCCTCCTCGCCGCCTTCGCCGCCCTTGATCTCGAGGATGGCGTCCCGCGCATCGGCCGGATCCCGGGGAATGAGCAACCGGCGCAGTTTCTCCGTGGCCTGCTCCGCCGTGGCCTCGAGCTCCGGCACCTCGGCGGCGAACTCCTCGTCGTCCTCGGCGAGCTCGCGGGCATCGGCCAGGTCGGCTTCGGCCTGGGTCCACGCCCGGTGCGCCGCGACGATGGCACCGAGCTCGGCGAAGCGACGGCCCAGCTTCCGGGACAGGGCCTGGTCCTGGTGCACGGCGGGGTCCGCGAGTCTCTCGGTGAGCTCGTGGTGCTCGTCCAGCAGGTCCTGCACGGATTCGAACATGGGTGTCTTCCTTCAGTCAGGGGCGCAGTGAGCGGCGCGGTCAGGGCCGGTTCCCGGTGGCGGGGCGAACGACTCGGCCCCCGCCCTTCCGCCGTCCAGTGCCCGGTGGATACCGGACACTGGACGGCGGAGGGACGGGGGCCAGGGTGGGTCGCTACTTCTCGCCCTTGGAACCCAACGTGGTCTTGGAGACCAGCATGAGGAACTCGGCGTTCGACTGGGTCTCCCTGATCTTGTTCGTCAGGATCTCCAGCGCCTGCTGCGTGTCCAGGCCGGACAGGACCCGGCGCAGCTTCCACATGATCTTGATCTCGTCGGAGGTCAACAGGTTCTCCTCACGGCGGGTGCCGGAGGCGTTGACATCGACGGCAGGGAAGATGCGCTTGTCCGCCAGCTGGCGGGACAGGCGCAGTTCCATGTTGCCGGTGCCCTTGAACTCCTCGAAGATGACCTCGTCCATCTTGGAACCGGTCTCCACCAGGGCGGTGGCGAGGATGGTCAGGGAGCCGCCGTTCTCGATGTTGCGGGCGGCACCGAAGAACCGCTTCGGCGGGTACAGCGCCGAGGAGTCCACGCCGCCTGACAGGATGCGTCCGGACGCCGGCGCGGCCAGGTTGTAGGCACGGCCCAGACGGGTCATGGAGTCCAGCAGGACCACCACGTCGCGGCCCATCTCCACGAGGCGCTTGGCACGTTCGATGGCGAGTTCGGCCACGGTCGTGTGGTCATCGGCCGGACGGTCGAAGGTCGAGGCGATGACCTCGCCCTTGACCGAGCGCTGCATGTCGGTGACCTCTTCCGGACGCTCGTCCACCAGCACCATCATGAGGTGCACCTCGGGGTTGTTGGTGGTGACGGCGTTCGCGATGGACTGCAGGATCATCGTCTTGCCGGCCTTCGGCGGGGAGACGATGAGGCCGCGCTGCCCCTTGCCGATCGGCGAGACCAGGTCGATCACGCGCGGGCCGACCAGCTTGGGATCGGTCTCGAGGCGCAGCCGCTCCTGCGGGTACAGCGGCACCAGGTCGTTGAACTTGGTGCGCTTGGGGCTGTCCTCGGCCTGCTGACCGTTGACAGAGGTCAGACGCACCAGGGCGTTGAACTTCTGCCGGTTCCCACCGCTGGCGTTGTTGTTGCTGTTCTGGCTCTCGCCGTCACGCGGGGCGCGGATGGCGCCCACCACGGCGTCGCCCTTGCGCAGGCCGTACTTCTTGACCATGGACAGAGAGACGTAGACGTCGTTCGGGCCGGGCAGGTAGCCGGAGGTCCGCACGAAGGCGTAGTTGTCCAGGACATCCAGGATGCCGGCGACGGGCAGCAGCACGTCGTCCTCGGTCATCTCGGTGTCGTCGACCTCGGGGCCGGTGCGACCGCGGCGGTTGCGGTTGCGGTCGTTGCGGTTGCGGTTGCGGCGGTTGCGGCGGCTGTCCTCGTCGCGGTCGTTGTTCCGCTCGCTCCGGTCGTTGTTCCGGTTGGTGCCCCGGTTGCCGGACTGCTGATCGTTGTCAGACCTGTTGCTGTCGGCCCTGTTGCTGTCAGACCTGTTGCTGTCAGACCTGTTGTCCTGCTGGCGATCGGCATTCCGCTCGTTACGGTCGTTGCTCCGCTCGCCGCGGTCGTTGCTCCGCTCACTGCGGTCGTTGTTCCGGTCGTTACGGCTGTTCCGGTCATTACGGTCGCCACGGCCGGAGCGGTTGTTGCGGTCACCGCGGGCGTTCCGGTCGTTGGAGCGCTCCTGCTGGCCGTCGGTCCCCTGGCCGGTGCCGTCACCGGTACCGTTCCGGGACTCGGAGGCCGCCTCGGACGAGGTCTCCGCGGAGGCGGACTGGTCCTCGCCGGTGGTGCCGGCTGCCGACTCGGCGCGGCGCGAACGGGTCCGGCGGGCCGGACGCTCGGGAGCGCCGCCCTCGGTGTCCGCAGCCGACGTCGCGGGCTGATTCTGGTCGGCCGACGAGTCAGCCTGCTTCTGGTCAGCTGACTGATCAGCCTGCTTCTGCTCGGCCTGGGCGCCGGCGGTCTTGGTGCCGCGGGACCGGCGCTTCGGTGCGGCCGCGCCGTCGTCGGCACCGGTGGACTTGCTGTCGGCACCGGCCTTGCTGTCCGATCCGGCCGCGGCGCCGGACGTGTCCTCAGCCTGCTTGCGGTCCGCGACGGAGCCGCCGCGCTGGTGACTGGAGATGGCGGCCACCAGGTCGGATTTGCGCATCCGGGATCCCCCGGTGATGCCGAGCTGGGAGGCCAGGGCCTGCAGCTGTGCCAGCTTCAGGCCCGCCAGGCCGCCACCCGCCTGGGCGGCGGTGGTGGCTGCCGCGGCTGGTGCCTCGGTGGAATTGCCCGCGGAGGCCGTGGGCAGTTCAGTGGTTTCGGTCACGAAGGTTCCTTCTCCCTCGTCAGGCAGGATCCGACTGGAGGGATCCCGCGAAGTGTGTACCGGCTGCCACCTGAACAGGTGGCTGAAAACCGGGATTCAGTACCGGATCGGACTCGATCCGGGAAAGTGCAATCCAGGGAGCCAAGACAGGCCGAAGCCCGCTGGGACCGAACTGGTCCGCGTGGAGCCTGGATTCCCACCGACCACGGGATCCGCACTCTCAGCGGAACCCGGTCGACATCAGCCCGAGATGGGCTGGCCTGAGCGGTGTGTCTCCACCCTAGCACCCGCGGCGTCCACGGGCAGAATGCTGACACGCCACGGCTGCGCGGACCGGTCGAGACTGGCTTGCATGGCCAACCGGGCAGTCTCCGCCTGGTCCATGCCGTCGGCGAGCACCATGACGGTCGGGCCGGCCCCCGAGACCACGGCGGCCAGGCCCTGCCGGCGCAGGTCCCGCACCAGTCCGACGGACTCCGGCATGGCCGACTCCCTCTGGTCCTGGTGCAGCCAGTCGCGTGTGCCGGCCAGCAGCAGTGACGGCTCCTGCGTCAGGGCGTGCACCAGCAGTCCCACCCGGCCGGCGTTCGCGGCGGCCACGTGGTGCGGGACCTGCGCGGGCAACAGCCCGCGGGCCGTCTCGGTGCTCAGCGGCTGCGCGGGGATCGCCACCACGGGCACCACCGCGGGATGCGGCCTCATGGCCGAGGAACGGTAGCGACCGTCCTCCTCCCAGGAGACGGTGAGTCCCCCGGTCAGGGCCGGCGCCACGTTGTCAGGGTGGCCCTCCAGGTGCGAGGCCGCGTTGAGCAGGTCCGCCTCGGAGGCGCGTTCGTCCTCCGGCAGCAGGGCGTCGGCGAGCAGGATGGCGCTGGCGTGGGCCGCGGCCGAGGAGCCGAGCCCACGGCCATGCGGGATCCGGTTGGTGGCCACCAGTGCCAGCCCGGGCACCTCCCAGCCGCGCTCGAGCAGGTATCCGCGCAGCGTGGCGATCACCAGGTGCGAGGCGTCGGTGGGCACGACGCCGGCCCCCTCGCCCTGCACCACGGCCGAGAAACCCTCGTCCACGGCGGTCACTTCCACGTCGTCCCGCAGGTCGAGGGCGAGTCCCATGGAGTCGAATCCGGGGCCGAGGTTCGCCGAGGTCGCCGGGACGGTGACACGCACGGTGACCCCGGCGGGCACGCTCCTCAGACCCTGTTCCAGGCGCGGTTCCGGCCGGTTCGGCATCAGGAGAGCCCCAGGGCCTCGGCCACGGCCACGACGTCGAACGGCACCTTCTGCGGTTCGACGTCCGAGCCGTCCGCATTCCTCAGGGCCCACTGCGGGTCCTTGAGTCCGTGACCGGTCACGGTGATGACCCAGCGTTTGCCGGCCGGGACGTTGCCGAGGGCGTGGTGCTTGATGAGTCCGGCCACGCCGGCGGCGGAGGCGGGCTCCACGAAGACGCCCTCCCGGGCGGACAGCCAGCGGTGGGCGGCAAGGATCTCGTCATCGGTGACGGAGTCGATCATGCCCCCGGACTCGTCGCGCGCCGCCTCGGCCTGCTCCCAGGAGGCCGGGTTGCCGATCCGGATGGCGGTGGCGATGGTGTCCGGCTCGGTCACGGGATGACCGAGGACGATCGGAGCCGCACCGGCGGCCTGGAAGCCCCACATCGTGGGGGTCCGGGTGGCCACGGCGGGCAGCTCGACCGGCTCGGACCCGGCTGGTGCGGCACCGGGGTGGGGGTTCGTGTAGGGCCGGGAGTACTCCTGGTAGCCCTTCCAGTAGGCGGTGATGTTGCCGGCGTTGCCGACGGGCAGCAGGTGGTAGTCCGGCGCGTCACCGAGGGCGTCCACGACCTCGAACGCACCGGTCTTCTGCCCCTCGATGCGGTTCGGGTTCACGGAGTTCACGAGGAAGACCGGATAGTTCTCGGAGAGCTTGCGGGCCACGTCGAGGCAGTTGTCGAAATTGCCGTCCACCTGCAGCAGCGTGGCGCCGTGGGCGATGGCCTGCGAGAGCTTGCCCATGGCGATCTTGCCGTCCGGTACCAGCACGGCGCAGGTCAGCCCGGCCTGGGTCGCGTAGGCGGCGGCGGAGGCCGAGGTGTTGCCGGTGGAGGCGCAGACCACGGCCTGGGCGCCCTGCTCCACGGCAGCGGTGATGGCCATGGTCATGCCGCGGTCCTTGAAGGAGCCGGTGGGGTTCATGCCCTCGAACTTCACCCACACCTCACCGTCCACGAGCTGGGACAGGGCCGGGGCCTCGATCAGCGGCGTGCCGCCCTCGCCCAGGGTGACCACCCGGGTGCTCTTGCTGACGGGCAGGCGGTCGGCGTATTCGCGGATGACCCCGCGCCATTGGTGTGCCACTGTGTTCAGTTCCCTTCGACTCGCAGGACCGAGACCACTTCGGTCACCACGTCCAGTTCCTTGATGGTGGCCACGGTGGCCGCCAGGTTCTGCTCCTTGGCCTCGTGCGTGATGATGCGCAGGAGCGACTCGGGAGCCTCATCGGTGTAGGCCTCGTCGGATTCCTCGACGACGAGGTCGTCCTCCGCCAGGGGGACCTGGCGCATGGACACGATCGAGACACCGTGTTCGGCGACGGCCGAGGCGATGGCGGCCAGCACTCCGGGGCGGTCGGCCACCCGGATGACCACCATGTAGCTGGTGCGGGCCTCCCCCACGGGCAGGGCCGGCACCACGGAGCGCGGGGTGTGCGTGCGCCCGGCACCGCCGCGGACCAGCCGGCGGGCGATGGAGACGGTGTCCCCCATGACGGCGCTGGCCGTGGGGGCCCCGCCGGCACCGGGGCCGTAGAACATCAGTTCACCGGCGTTCTGCGCCTCGACGAACACGGCGTTGAACGCACCACGGACGGCGGCCAGCGGGTGTTCGCGTGGCAACAGGGTCGGATGCACGCGCAGCACGGCGCCGGCGGTCCCGTCACCAGCCGTGATCCGCTCGGCGATCGCCAGCAGCTTGATGACGTAGCCGGCCTCGGAGGCGGCCTGGTTGTCCGCGGCGGTGATCCTGGTGATGCCCTCGCAGTAGACCTCGTCGATCCGGAACGGTGCGTGGAACGCCAGGTTGGCCAGGATCGCAGCCTTGGCGGCCGCGTCATGGCCCTCGATGTCCGCCGTCGGGTCAGCCTCGGCGTAGCCGAGCTCCTGGGCATCGGCGAGGGCATCGTCAAAGGCTGCCCCGGTGGTGTCCATCTGGTCCAGGATGTAGTTCGTCGTGCCGTTGGCGATGCCCATCACGCGGGTGACGGTGTCCCCCGCCAGGGAGTCCCGCAGCGGGCGCAGGATGGGGATGGCCCCGGCCACGGACGCCTCGAAGGAGAGCTGGGTGCCGGCCTCCGCGGCGGCCGCGAACAACTCCGAGCCGGACTGGGCGAGCAGGGCCTTGTTGCCGGTGACCACGGCCGAGCCGTTGCCGATGGCCCGTTCGATGAGCGACTTGGCGGGCTCGATGCCACCCATCAGCTCCAGCACGATGTCGGCGGAATCCACCAGCGCCTCGGCGTCCGTGGTGTACAGCTCGCGGGGCAGCTGGTAGTCGCGACGACCGTCCGGGTTACGGACGAAGACGCCGGCCAGCTCCAGGCGCCTGCCTACGCGGGCGGCCAGCATCTCGGCGTCCTCCGTGAGGATCCGCGCCACCTGCGAGCCGACGGTGCCGGCGCCCAGCAGCGCGATCTTCAGGGCCGGCTGCGGGGTGTTCGGCGCGGACGGGGTCGTGACGGTCATGGTCCTCCGTTGATTCTGGGAGATGGAAAAGTCGGGGTGGAGAAGTCAGGGTGGAAAAGTCAGGGCGGAAAAGTCGGCTCCGCTAGAGACCGGTCTCGCGGGCGAAGAGGTCCTCTTCGGTCTCGCGGCGGATGATCACGCGGGCCTGCCCGCCCTGGACCGCGACGACGGCCGGCCTGGTGAGCATGTTGTAGTTGCTGGACAGCGAATGGCAGTACGCACCGGTGGCGGGCACGGCCAGCAGGTCGCCGCGGGCCACGTCGTCCGGCAGGTAGGCGTCCTTGACGACGATATCCCCGGACTCACAGTGCTTGCCGACCACCCGGGAGAGGACCGCCGGGGCGCCGGAGGCACGGGAGGCCAGCGCCACGGAGTAGTCAGCCTCGTAGAGGACCGGGCGGGCATTATCTGACATGCCTCCATCCACGGAGAGGTACCGGCGCGGATGGGTGGTGCCCTGGTCACCGTCCACGGTCACGGTCTTGCGGACACCGGCCTCGTACAGGGTGAAGGCGGCCGGGCCGGAGATGGCACGGCCGGGCTCGATCGAGATCCGGGGGCAGGCCATCCCCAGCGCCGAGCAGGCCGCGCCGACCACGCCGGCCAGCGTGGTGGCGATGTCCTGCGGCGTCCGCGGGGTGTCCGCGGCGGTGTAGGCGATGCCGTGCCCGCCGCCGAGGTCCAGCTCCTCCAGCTCGACGCCGTGCTCCGCCTTGATCTCGGCGAGGAAGCCCAACAGCTTCTCGGCGGCCACGCCGAAGCCCTCGGGCTCGAAGATCTGCGAGCCGATGTGACAGTGCAGTCCGCGCAGGTCGATGGACCCGGCGGCCAGGGCACGGGCCACGGCCTCGGCGGCCGGCGACCCGGCCGTTCCAGCCGCCCCGTCGGTTCCAGCCAGCCCGGCCGGCCCCGCCATCGAGAGCCCGAACTTCTGGTCCTCGTGGGCGGTGGCGATGAACTCATGGGTGTGGGCGTGCACGCCGGGTGTCAGCCGCAGCATCACGGGGGCGACCGCGCCGGCCTCGGCGGCCAGCTCCGTGAGCCGGTCCAACTCGTCCAGGGAGTCCACGACGATCCGCCCCACCCCGGCGGCCAGGGCCCGGCGCATCTCGTCATCGGACTTGTTGTTGCCGTGCAGTCCGATGTGCGCCGGATCGACGCCGGCCCGCAGCGCGGTGGCCATCTCGCCCCCGGAGGCGGTGTCCAGGCGCAGGCCCTCCTCCGTCACCCAGCGGGCCGCGGGGGTGCAGAGGAACGACTTGCCGGCGTAGTAGACGTCCACGCCCCCGCACAGGTCCGCGAAGGCCTCGTTGAAGGCGTCGCGGAAGGCACGGGCCCGGGAGCGGAAGTCGTCCTCGTCGAGGACCAGGAGCGGTGTCCCGTAGTCCCGGGCCAGCTGGGAGGCGGGCAGGCCCTGGACGGCGATCTCGCCGTCGTCGTTCCGTTCCACTCCGGAGGCCCAGAGCTTGGTGACCAGGGCGTTCGGGTCTTCGGGGTAGTCGAGCCAGTCGGGTGCCAGGGGCGAGGCGTGGGCAGTCGAAGCAGTCACGGTCACATCCGTTCCGGGGCGCTCACGCCCAGCAGGTCGAGTCCATTGGCGAGCACCTGCGCGGTGGCCTCGTTGAGCCACAGGCGGGTGCGGTTGAGGTCGGTGATCTCCCCCGGCTGGACGTCTCCGGCGCGGTCCTCGGCCACGGGCACGATCCGGCACGCGGCATACCAGGAATGGTAGGCGCCGGCGATGACCTCGAGGTGGCGGGCCACGCGGTGCGGTTCGCGGAATTCGGCGGCCTGGGCCACGATCGAGGGGAATTCGCCGAGCCGGGCCAGCAGGTCCGATTCGGTCGCGTGCGTCAGCAGCGCGGCATCGAAGACGGAACGGTCGACGCCGGCCGCCTCGGCCGTGCGTGCCGCGCCCCGGGACCGGGCATGGGCGTACTGCACGTAGAACACCGGGTTGTCATTGGTCTTCGACGTGAGGATCTCCGGGTCGATGGTGATCGGGGAATCCGCCGGGTACCGGGCCAGTGAGTAGCGCAGCGCGTCCGCCCCGAGCCAGTCGATGAGGTCCTTGAGCTCGATGATGTTGCCGGCCCGCTTGGACAGCTTGGCTCCGTTGACGGAGATCAGCTGGCCGATGAGCACCTCGATGTTGCGTGCCGGATCATCACCGGCGCAGGCGGCGATGGCCTTGAGGCGGCCGACGTAGCCGTGGTGGTCCGCGCCGAGCAGGTAGATCTTCTCGATGAAGCCGCGGTCCTTCTTGGACAGGTAGTAGGCGGCATCCGCGGCGAAATAGGTGGGCTCGCCGTTGGCGCGGATGAGCACGCGGTCCTTGTCATCCCCGAAGTCGGTGGTGCGCAGCCAGACGGCGCCCTCACGGTCGTCGATGTGGCCCTGCTCGCGCAGCCGCTGCACGGCATGGCCGATGGCGCCGGACTCGTGCAGCTCCTTCTCCGAGAACCAGACATCGAAGTGCACGCCGAAGGTCTCGAGCGTGTCCCGGATGTCCTGCATCTGGTGGCGGTAGGCCGCCTCGCGGATGACCGGGACGGCCGCCTCCTCGGTGAGGGTGGTGATGTCCGGGTGTTCGGTGCGCACCTGGGTGGCCAGGTCCTGGATGTACTCCCCCGGGTAGCCGCCCTCCGGCACGGGCAGGCCGTGCAAGCGGTTGTAGACCGACTGGGCGAACACGTTCATCTGGTTGCCGGCATCGTTGATGTAGTACTCGGCCGTGACCTCGGCTCCGGAGGCGCGCAGCAGCCGGGAGATCGCGTCCCCGAGCGCGGCCCAGCGGGTATGGCCGATGTGCAGGGGGCCCGTGGGGTTCGCGGAGACGAACTCCATATTGACCACGCTGCCCGCCAGGGCGGTGTTCCGGCCGTAGGCTGCTCCGGCCTCGACGACGGTGCGGGCCAGCTCCCCCGCGGCCGCGGCGTCGAGCGTGATGTTCAGGAAGCCCGGGCCGGCGATGTCCACCCGAGCCACGCCGGGGACCTGCGCCAACTTCTCGGCGAGCAGCGCCGCGAGGTCACGCGGGGCCAGGCCGGCCTTCTTGCCCAGCTGCATGGCCACGTTGGTGGCCCAGTCGCCGTGCTCTCGGTTCTTCGGTCGCTCCACCTTGATCGTGGTGGGCACCTCCACAGAGATCTCGCCGGAATCAACGGCATCCTGCAGGCAAGCGGCCAGGGCTGTGGAAAGGTCTTCGGGGGTCACCCGCGACAGTCTAATGTTCTGGCGGTCCCCGTCCGTAACCGGCGTGGGACCGCTGGCCGGTTTCCCGCACCGGCCCCGCATGGGGTAGGGTTATCAAGTCCCGATCGGCCCGCCGATTGAGAGACCCCCGCCTCCGTAGCTCAGGGGATAGAGCGTCTGCCTCCGGAGCAGAAGGCCGCAGGTTCGATTCCTGCCGGGGGCACCATCATCTCCTCTTCTCTCTCCTCACGGCCGCGTCGCCGGCGTCACCCACAGCCTGAACGTCACGCGGTGGTCCCGGAGTCCGGGGCGGCCCGCGGCAGGGCGCCGATGACCCGGCCGGCCGCATCGAGGACCTCGAGCCGGTCTCCGGAAGAGTCATGGAGGAGCAGTGCGGACACGGCGCCGTTGAGCCAGGTGTCCACGCCCTTGCAGAACATCATCGTCGAGACCAGACGGCTGAAGTCGACCCGCTCCGCCGTCAGGGTCCACTCCCCCATCAGGCGATTGCAGCCGTCGGAACCGTGCAGCCGGCCCCCGGCCTCGAAGCCCAACCACGGTTGGCCCGGGGCGTCGGAGCCCCAACGGTGATCGATGAGTTCGGCGGCGAGCTCTTCCATCACGCCATCGTAGGGCAGACGATTCCCCCATGGTCGAGAGAAACCCGGTGGCGGGAGACGCGGTGGAGGGCAGCACTGTGGAGAGAAACACAGCGGAGAGAAACACAGCGGAGAGAAGCGCCGCCCTCGCCTTCATCATCGCCTGCCAACAGGACCCCGCCACCGGCACCGCGTTCCTCGGGGAGGATCCCGCCGGGATCGAGGCCGAACTCGAGGGCCTGGACCAGCCCTGGTTGCGGGGCCTGAGGGTCGTGGAACAGGACGGCACCGTCATCGCCGCGTGCACCGTCGACTGGGACCCGGAGCCGTCGATGGCCTGGGTCCACGGCCCGTGGGGCGCTCCCGAGCAGGTGGCCCGCCACGGGGCCGCCCTGGTGGCTGCGGTGTGCAACGCCGTCCCGGCGGGCATCGAACGCTTCGAGATGTGCGGCCACGTGGCGAACGGGTCCATGGCCGCCCTGGCCGCCGACCTCGGCTGGACCGCCACGGAGGTGAACTACGCCATGGTGGTCCCGGCCCGTACAGCGGCGCGATGGACGGAGCCGGCAGCACAGGCGGAACAGACGGAACAGACGGAACAGACCAAACAAGCCGAACAAGCCGAACAGCACACCGGGTCCGACGCCGGCGCGGCGCCGCCGGTGCGTCTCCGGGAACCGGTGCGTATCCGGCTGGCAGAACCGGCCGACGTCGGGCTCCTGGAACCTCTGCACACGGCCGAGTTCGGCGCGGCCTACGCGACGGCCGCCCAATTGCTCTCCCGCCACCACACCGTGGTGGCCGAGGATTCCACGGGAACGGTGCTGGGCTACGCTGCAGGCTCTCTCCAGGACGACGGCCAGGCCTATGTGGACTTCACGGCCGTGGTCCCCGAGGCCCGGCGCCACGGATTGGGCCGCCGGCTCGTCATCGGCCTCGCCGAACGGCTCCTGGCTGCGGGAGACCCCGGGATGCTGCACCTGACGGTGCGCGAGTCCCGGGCGGCGGCGCACGCACTGTACCTGTCCCTGGGGATGCGGCCGGACGCGGCACTGCGCGGCTACCGGGGGCCGCGGGTGACGGCTCAGCACCCCGGGTGATCCGCCCTACCGTGCATCTCAGGCCTCCGAGGCGACGAACTCCTTGCCCTTGGACACTGCGACGGCCTCGTCGAACTCGGCGCTGATCTCGGCCGTTTCCGCGGCCTCCGAGCGGTGGGTCACCAGGGAGACGATGATGCCCACGACTGCGGCCAGCACGAAGCCGGGCACGATCTCGTACATCTCGAAGACCCCACCCCAGGCCTCGTCCGGCATGTTGCCCCACCAGAAGACGATGACGGCGCCGACCACCAGCGAGGACAGGGAGCCCCAGGCGTTGAACTTCTTCCAGAACAGGGCCAGGATCACCACCGGCCCGAAGGAGGCGCCGAAGCCGGCCCAGGCGAAGCTGACGAGGTCCAGGACACTGGCCTCGGGATCGAGGGCGATGAGGATCGCGATGATGGCCACCAGGATGACCCCGCCGCGGCCCAGCCACAGCTCGTTCCGGGCGCTGGCCTTGCGACCGAAGAGCTTGTAGAGGTCCTCCACCAGGGCGGAGGAGCACACGATCAGTTGGGAGGAGATCGTGGACATCACGGCGGCCAGCACGGCCGCGAGGACCAGTCCGGCCACGAAGGGGTGGAACAGGATCTGGGCCAGGACCAGGAACACCGTCTCCGGATCGTCCAGCGAGGTGCCGGGATTCGCCTGGAAGTAGGCGATGCCCACCAGTGCGGTCATGATGGCGCCGAAGGCACAGATGGCCATCCAGGCCACGCCGATGCGACGTCCGGCCACGGCGTCCTTCGCCGAACGCAGGGCCATGAAGCGGACGATGATATGGGGCTGCCCGAAGTAGCCCAGGCCCCAGGCCAAGGCGGAGATCACGCCGACCCACGTGGCGTTGGCGAGGAAGGACAGCCGGTTGGTGCCCTCCTCCATCCCGGCGTCCGCGGACCCGATCAGGTTGACCATCTCGCCCCAGCCACCCACGTTGATGATGGCGACCACCGGGACGGCGATGAGTGCGGCCAGCATGAGCAGGCCCTGCGCCACGTCCGTGAGCGAGGCGCCGAGGAAACCGCCGAACAGGGTGTAGACGATGGTCACGCCGGCCACGAGCAGCATGCCGACGAGGTAGGTCGAGCCGAACGAGGACTCGAAGAACTTGCCGCCCGCCACCATGCCGGAGGACACGTAGAAGGTGAAGTACACCAGCACGATCCCACCGGCCACGATCCGCAGCAGGTGCGTGCGGTCACGGAAGCGGTTCTCCAGGAACGAGGGGATGGTGATGGAGTTCCGGGCCACCTCGGTGTAGGCCCGCAGCCGCGGCGCGATGAACTTCCAGTTCAGCCAGGCGCCGATGGTCAGGCCGACGGCGATCCAGGCTTCGACCAGGCCAGCGGCGTAGACCGCACCGGGCAGGCCGAGGAGCAGCCAGCCGGACATGTCCGAGGCGCCGGCGGAGAGCGCCGCCACGAACGGGGGGAGCTTGCGACCGGCCAGCATGTAGTCGTCGAGGTCGTTGTTCTTCCGGGACGCGTAGAAGCCGATGGCCAGCATCGCGGCGAAGTACAACAGGATCGCTATGAGTTTGAAGGTGGTGTCCATGGAGGTCTCCTACTGCAGCAGGGTCTTGTCGTCCAGCGTGGCCCCCTTGATCTTCTCGAACTCGCCGAGCAGGTCCCGCACGGTCTTGCCGCGCTTCTGCTCCTCGTCGAGGTCGAGGATGATCTGGCCGTCGTGCATCATGACCAGTCGGTTGCCCACCCGCAGCGCCTGCTCCATGTTGTGCGTGACCATCAGCGTGGTGAGCCCCTGGTCCGTGACGATCTGCTCGGTCAGCCGCGTCACGAGCTCGGCACGCTGCGGATCCAGGGCGGCGGTGTGCTCGTCCAGCAGCAGGATCCGCGGGTCCGAGAACGTGGCCATGAGCAGGCTGAGGGCCTGCCGCTGGCCACCGGAGAGCAGTCCGACCTTGGCCTTGAGCCGGTTCTCGAGGCCCAGTTCGAGCACGGAGAGCGCCTCCCTGAAACGGCGGCGCTTGGCGTTGGTGACGCCTCGACCCAGCATCCGGGTGGCGCCGCGCTTGTCCGCGATCGCCATGTTCTCCTCGATGCTCAGGTGCGGCGCGGTTCCCGCCATCGGGTCCTGGAAGACCCGGCCCACCAGGGCGGCCCGGCGGTGGTCCTTGAGCCGCGTGACATTGCGGCCGTCGATCGTCACGGTGCCGGAGTCCGGCGCCAGTCCGCCCGAGATCACGTTCAGCACCGTGGACTTGCCGGCCCCGTTGGAGCCGATCACCGTGACGAAGTCGCCCTCGCGCAGGTGCAGCTCGATCCCCCGCAGGGCGCGCCGCTCGTTGACGGTGCCCGGGAAGAACGTCTTGTTCACGTCCGTCAGAGTCAGCATCAGCGGGTTCCTCCTGCCGTGGGGGCGTCCGGTGCGCCTGCGGACGCCCCGGCGGTCGCGCCGGCCGGCGACGTCGGCGCCTCGGCTCCCGCGGCGGCGGCACCGCCCGGGTCGGCCCGGTTCACCAGCGCCTTGCGGCGCCGGAAGAAGGGCATCTGGGGTAGCACCAGGGCGATCACCACCAGCACGGCCGAGACGAGCTTCATGTCGTTCGGGTCCAGTCCCACCGTGAGGGCCAGTTGGATGGCCACCCGGTAGAGGACGGAACCGGCGATGACGGCCAGGACGGCCACGAGGATCGAGCGCGTGCCGAAGATGGCCTGGCCGAGGATCACGGAGGCCAGGCCGGCGATGATGAGGCCGATGCCCATGCCGATGTCCGCGAAGCCCTGGAACTGGGCGACCACGGCCCCGCTGAGTCCGACGAGGGCGTTGGACAGGGCCAGGCCCAGGATCTTCTGGTTGTCCGTGTTGACCCCGTAGGAGCGGATCATCTTCTCGTTGTCCCCGGTGGCCTGCATCGCCAGGCCGAGGTCCGTGTGCAGGAACCAGGCCAGGATGAGCGCCAGCAGGATGGCCACGGCCGCGAAGATGCCGATGGAACCCCAGCCGCCGATCAGGCCGGCGTCCTTGAGCGGGCTGATGGCCGTCTCCTCGCCCAGCAGGGGGACGTTGGCCTTGGCCATGATCCGCAGGTTGATCGAGTACAGCGCGATCTGGGTGAGGATCCCGGCCAGCAGGCCGTTGATGCGTCCCTTGGTGTGCAGCAGGCCCGTGATCACGCCCGCCAGGAATCCCGCCACGAACGCCAGCAGGAAGGTCAGATACGGGTTCACCCCGTTGACGATCGAGATGGCGGCGACGGCCGCGCCCGTGGTGAACGAGCCGTCCACCGTCAGGTCTGGGAAGTCGAGGATGCGGAAGGTCACGTAGACCCCGAGGGCCATGATCGCGTAGATCAGGCCCAGTTCGATGGCGGTGTTCATGAAGGGACGCCTACTCCTGGCCCACCACGTGGTCGGCCTCGTCGATCATCGACTGCGGGATCTCCACGCCCATGGCCTCGGCGGCAGCCGGGTTCACGTACAGCTCCGGTTCGGTCAGGGTCTCCACCGGCATGGTGGCCGGGTCTGCGCCCTCGGACAGGATACGGAGGGCCATGTCCGCCGTCTGCGCACCGAGCTGGTCGTAGCTCAGGCCGTACGTGGCCACGCCGCCGCGTTCCACTGAATCG
Source organism: Citricoccus parietis (assembly GCF_042433045.1). Taxonomy (NCBI): domain Bacteria; kingdom Bacillati; phylum Actinomycetota; class Actinomycetes; order Micrococcales; family Micrococcaceae; genus Citricoccus; species Citricoccus parietis. Next base: position 69,611 of record NZ_JBHLWH010000027.1, read on the forward strand.
CCCTCGGCGGGGATCAGCGGGATCTGGCGGTCCTGGGCCACACCGATCAGTGTCTCCAGGGCGGACACCACCGCATTGTCGGTGGGCACATACAGGGCGTCGACGTCGGAGAGCGAGTTCGCGGCCTGCTGCACCTCGGAGGAGTTGGAGACGGTGGCCTCGACGATCTCCAGGCCCAATTCCTCAGCGGCCTCCTTGGCCCATTCGACCTGGACCTCGGAGTTGACCTCACCGGAGGAGTAGACGATGCCGACCGTCTGGGCCTCCGGGTCCAGCTCGGTCAGCAGGGTCAGCTGCTCCAGCACGGGGTTGGCATCGGAGGTACCGGTGACATTGCCGCCGGGGGCCTCGTTCGACTCCACCAGGTTGGCGGAGACCGGGTCGGTCACGGCGGTGAAGAGCACCGGGACGTCGGTGATGGCCTGGGCGGCGGTCTGTGCGGACGGGGTGGCGATCGCGAGCACCAGATCGTGGTCCGCGGAGGCGAAGGAGCCGGCGATGGTGTTGGCGGTCGCCTGGTCACCCTGGGCGTTCTGGACATCCAGGGTGATGTCCAGGCCGGACTCCTCGATCCGTGCCTCGAACCCGGAGCGTGCCGCGTCCAGGGAGGCGTGGGAGAGGAACTGGGACACACCGATCGAGTAGGACTCGGCGCCGTCACCGCCCTCGGTTGCGGAGCCGCCGTCGCCTCCCTCGTTGCCGCAGGCCGTCAGGGCGAGTGCGGAGACGGCGAGCAGCGCTCCTGCACGGAGTCCGGTGCGGTTCTTCTGACTACCGAGCATCATGGGGGTCCTTTCACCACCGCGTACGCCGGGTGGACGCTGGTGCGCCGGTGCGAGGGATCCGGGGTACGACGGTAACCCACCATAGTCGTGTCCCACGTCATACAGTCAGGCACCACGCACGGAGATCTTCGCGGACGCGGACAATGCCGTGGAGGACAATGCCGTGGAGAGGGGGGGTGCTCCTCCACAGGCGACCGGACGACCGGCCTCATCCACCGTTCCACTGCGGGGCGCTTATCGTGTCCGGGCTCCTCCATAGAGTAGTACACATGTTCGAAGGAATCAGGCAGGACCCCACGCCCGACGGCGGCGCCCCCGGTAGCGCTCCCGCCACCGGTCCCGCTCCGGTCAACGCCCTGGACCTCATCGGACTACGCCGGGCCCTGGCGCTGATGGTCCCGGCCGCGACCCTCGACCATGACGACCTGGTCGAGGCGGATTCTCCCGGCAAGGACTCCAGCGCCCCTCCGAACGCCATCGCCTCACCGGACGGACCCGAGGCCGAGGCCATTGACCGCATCCACGCCCTGGAGGCGCTCAAGGCCGCCTGCGCCGCCGCCCAGGCCCGTGAGACGGCCGCCCTGCACGCCCACCGCACCCGCGCCGAGGAAGTCCGCGGCGTCCCCGTGTCCCGGCGGGGCCGCGGCCTTCCGGGCGAGGTCGCCCTGGCACGCAAGGCGGCCCACTCCCGCGGCTCCCACCACCTGCGCCTGGCCCTGAACCTCGTCCAGCACCTCCCCCACACCCTGGACGCGCTGACCAGCGGGACCATCACGGAGGACCAGGCCGCGGCCGTCGACCGCCAGACCCACTGGCTCGATCCCCACCACCGGCACGCCGTGGACGCCGCACTGACGGACCGGCTCGGCCATCTCAGTCACCGCGAGCTGACCCGTGAGGCCCAGGCCCATGCCCAGGGGCAGGACCCGGCTGCGGCCGTCGAGCACCAGGAGCAGGCCTGCCGGGACCGGCACCTCAGCCTGAAACCGGCCGAGACCAGTCCCGGCATGGCCTACCTCACCGCACTGCTGCCCCTGGCCCAGGCAGCGGCCTGCCATCAGAGCCTCACCGCTGCCGCCGCCACCCTGATCGCCGGTGGTGACGCCGGCGATCGCACACCGCAGCAGGTCCTCACGGACACCTTCGTCGAACGGCTCACGGGGCAGACCGAGGCCGGTTCCGTCCCGGTCGAGATCCAGCTCGTCATGACCGACCAGGCGCTGCTGGACGGAGACCACACTCCAGCCTGGATTCCCGGTCTCGGGCCGATCCCCGCCGCGACCGCCAGGGATGTCCTCGCCGATACCGAGGCCGAGGTGTTCCTGCGCCGCCTCTACACCGCACCCGAGAACGGTCATCTCGTAGCCATGGACTCCCACCGCCGCACCTTCACCGGCGGCCTGCGTCAGATGATCCTGATCCGGGACGACACCTGCCGCACGCCGTTCTGCGCAGCGCCGATCCGCCACCTCGATCACGCCACACCCCACCGTGACGGCGGGACCACGAGCTACGCCAACGGTTCCGGGCTCTGCGTGCGCTGCAACCAGACCAAGGAACAGCCCGGCTGGACCCACCGCTCCACGCCGGACGAGCTCACCGTCACCACCCCCACCGGACACCGGTACACCCGCCGGCCCCGACGCCTGGCCCCGCCTGCACCACCAGGGGCCCGGGCGACCACGGAGCCGCCCGGCACCACCCACACCACAGGACACCGCGTTCGACTACCGTCTGACGCTCCATTGCCCTCTGACACTGATCCATGTCCCGGATTCCTCCCGAGACTCGTGTTCCGGGGCCCCGTTGACTTCCATCTCGTCGGCCATCCACCCTCCGCCGACGACCGGGCGGCCTGAGCCGGCATGCCCACTGATCTGGCATCCCCACTGATCTGGCACCGCCCTGCGCCGGCATGCCCGCCGGCCCGCGCGCCCCGTAGACTGGCCGGTGCCATGTCCGACGCCACGACGCACCCCTCCGTGCACGCCTCCACCATCCGCCTGGAGTACCCACCGAACCTGCCGGTCTCCGCCGAACGGGAGCGGATCATGGGTGCCATCCGCGACCACCAGGTCGTCATCGTGGCCGGCGAGACCGGGTCGGGGAAGACCACCCAGCTGCCCAAGATGCTCCTCGAGCTGGCCGACGAGGGCGTGCTGGATGCCGGGCGGATGGTCGGTCACACCCAGCCCCGGCGTCTGGCGGCCCGCTCCGTGGCCGAACGCATCGCCCACGAGCTCGGCACGGAGATCGGCTCCGACGTCGGCTACCAGGTCCGCTTCACGGCCCAGACGTCCGCACGGACCCGGGTCAAGGTCATGACGGACGGCATCCTGCTCGCCGAGATCCAGCATGACCAGTTGCTGTCCAGGTACTCCGCGATCATCATCGATGAGGCCCACGAACGCAGTCTCAACATCGACTTCCTGCTCGGATACCTCAAGCGCCTGCTGCCCCGGCGCCCCGACCTGCGCGTCATCATCACCTCCGCGACCATCGATCCGGAGTCCTTCGCCGCCCACTTCGCGCTGCCCGACGCCGTAGGCCAGGACGAACCGGCCCCGATCATCGAGGTCTCCGGCCGCACCTTTCCCGTGGAGATCCGCTACCGGCCCCTGGACGCCCCGCGCCGTGACGGCGCTCCAGGCAGTGCGGATGGTATTGGCAGTGCAGGAGGTGCCGGCGACGAGGACCACGATTCCTCTGACCCCGCCGGCTCCTCGGGATTCGACGCTGACACGGACGAGGAGTCCCGCGATCCCGTGGACGCGGTCTGCGACGCCGTGGACGAGCTGTCCCGCGAGCCGGACGGGGACATCCTCGTGTTCTTCTCCGGCGAGCGCGAGATCCGTGACGCCGCGGAGGCGTTGGCGCCCCGGGTCGCCGCCAACCGCCGCCTCGGGAACGCGGAGATCCTGCCTCTCTACGGGCGTCTGTCCATGGCTGAACAGCACCGCGTGTTCTCCACCGGCCCCCGGCGGCGCATCGTCCTGGCGACCAACGTGGCAGAGACCTCGCTGACCGTTCCCGGAATCAAGTACGTCATCGACACCGGTACGGCCCGCATCTCCCGGTACTCCCACCGCACCAAGGTCCAGCGGCTGCCGATCGAGCGCATCAGCCAGGCCAGCGCCAACCAGCGGTCCGGGCGTTCGGGCCGCACCTCGGACGGCATCACGATCCGCCTCTACTCGCAGGAGGACTTCGAGTCCCGCCCCGAGTTCACCGACCCGGAGATCCTGCGCACCAATCTCGCGGCCGTCATCCTGCAGATGTGCTCCATGGGTGTGGCGACCACCCCGGCCGACGTCGGCGACTTCCCCTTCCTGCAGCCGCCGGACTCCCGGCAGGTCACCGACGGTGCGGCCCTGCTGACCGAGCTGGGGGCCCTGAACAGCGGTCAGCCCGATGAGCGCGGCAGGTCCTACCCCAAGGGCACCATCACGCCGGTCGGCCGGAAACTGGCCCGCCTGCCCGTGGACCCGCGTTTGGGACGGATGATCGTGGAGGCCGGCGAGCGCGGCTGCGTGCGCGAGGTCATGGTCCTCGCCGCGGCCCTGACCATCCAGGACCCACGCGAACGCCCCACCGAACAGCGCGCCCAGGCCGATGAGCAGCACTCCCGTTTCAAGGACGAGAATTCGGACTTCTCATCGCTGCTGAACCTGTGGGCCTACCTGCGCGAGCAGCAGAAGGAGCTCTCCGGCAATCAGTTCCGCCGGATGTGCCGCACCGAGTACATCAACTACCTGCGCGTCCGTGAGTGGCAGGACCTGGTCCAGCAGCTGCGCCAGCTGGCCAAGCCGCTGGGCATCTCCGTCTCCGCCGGGCCCGTGGACCCGGTGGGTCAGCATGAGCCCGTGCACCGGTCCCTGCTGACCGGACTGCTGTCCCACATCGGGGCGTGGGACGAGCGCAAGCGCGACTACCAGGGTGCCCGCAACACGCGGTTCGCGGTGTTCCCGGGCTCGGCGCTGTTCAAGAAGAGGCATGCCTTCGTCATGGCGGCCGAGCTCGTGGAGACCTCCCGGCTCTGGGCCCGGATGGTGGCGAAGATCGATCCGGTCTGGGCCGTGGAGGCCGCCGGTGCCCTGGCGAAGAGGACCTACAACGAGCCCCACTGGTCCCGGCGCTCCGGCTCGGTGGTCGCGCGGGAGAAGGTCACCCTGTTCGGCATCACCCTGATCCCGGACCGTCAGGTCCAGTTCTGGCGGATCGACCCGGCCGGCTCCCGTGAGCTGTTCATCCGCCACGCCCTGGTGGAAGGCGACTGGAAGACCCGGCACCACTTCTTCGCACGCAACCGGACGGCCCTGGCCGAGATCGAGGAGCTCGAGACGCGCCTGCGCCGCCGCGACCTCCGCGTCTCAGACCAGGACCTCTTCGACTTCTACGACGCGCGCATCCCCGCCACGATCGTCTCCGAGCGCCACTTCGACTCCTGGTGGAAGAAGACGCGGCAGACGTCCCCGGACCTGCTGGACCTCGATCAGCAGTCGCTCCTGGCCGTGGACACCGAGGAGCTGGACACCGACCAGTTCCCCACGGTGTTCCACCACCCCACGGACGGGGGCGGAATCGACCTCGAACTGTCCTACGACTTCAACCCGGCGGCGGGGGCCGGCGAGTCGGACGGCATCACCGTCCTCATCCCGATCCTGATGCTCAACCAGATGGACCCGGAACGGTTCCGCTGGCTCGTCCCGGGGCTGCGTGTCGACCTCGTGACGGCCCTGATCCGCTCCCTGCCCAAGGCCGTGCGCAAGAACTTCGTGCCGGCACCGGACGTGGCGAGGGCCGCCGTCGAGCAATTGGACCGGGACGCGGACCCCGCTGCGGACGACCTGCTGCCCGCCCTGGAACTGGCCCTGCGCCGGATGAAGGGCGTGGTCATCCCCCCGGGTTCCTGGGACCTGACCGCCATCCCGCCACACCTGGTGCCCGACTACCGCGTGGTGGACGCCCGTGGTGCCATCATGGGCACCGGCCAGGACCTCGCCGCACTCCAGGACCGGCTGGCCGGGGCGAACCGCACGGCCATCGCGGAGTCGCTCGCCCGCGCCGGTGGCTCGGGCGGTGGTGGTGGCGCCGGCGGTGTTGCAGGCGGTGGCGCCGACTCTTCGCCGTCCCCGCAGCACGTCCGGCGCGGTGCCCACTCCCGTTCCTCCAACCGATCCGCCGACCGCCCCACCGACAGTCCGGCCAGTACTGCCTTCGCCGAGCGGCACGGCCTGACCGACTGGGTGGTCGGGGACATCCCCCGGAAGGTGGACACCGAGATCTCGGCCGGCTCGGGCAGGCAGCGGATCACCGGCTACCCGGGACTCACCGCCGAGACCGCCCCGGACGGGTCGCCCGCCGCAGGCCTGACGGTGTTCCGCACCGAGGCTGACCAGCAGGCCGCGCACCGGGCCGGCGTCGTGAACCTGTTGTTGGCGCTGGTGCCCAGCCCGCAGCGCTACGTCCTGGACCACCTGGACAACCGGGAGAAGCTGACGTTCACGCAGAATCCCCACGGTTCGGTGGAGCAGCTGATCAACGACTGCACCCGCGCCGCCGTGGACCGTCTGGTACCGGAGTCCCTGCCGTTCACCGAGGCCGAGTTCCGCCGGCTGTTCACCACCGTGCGGGCCGAGCTGATCGACACCGTCTTCGCGGTGACGGCCATCGTGGAGCAGGTGCTGTCCCGGGCCACCCAGGTGCGCAAGGAGCTCAAGGGGTCGGTGTCCCTGGCCATGGCTCCCGCCCTGAACGACATCAAGGCCCACCTGGAGCAGCTGGTGTTCCCGGGGTTCGTCGCCGCCACCGGGTGGTCCCACCTGCAGCACCTGCCCCGGTACCTGCAGGGCATGCTCCGGCGGATCGACAAGCTCAAGGCCGGCGGCCAGGTGCAGCGCGATGCCCGGGACATGGCCGTGGTGCAGGGTCTCGAGGACGCCTTCGACGCTGAGGCACGGAAGCTGTCCGCCGGCCAGTCCGCCCCGCCCGCGTTGGACGCGGTCCGGTGGCTCATCGAGGAACTGCGCATCAGCTTCTTCGCGCAGGACCTGGGGACCGCCGTCTCCGTCTCGGAGAAGCGGGTGCGCCAGGCCCTGAAGCAGACTGCCGGCTAGCCCGTCTGCTTCAGGGCCGAGCAGGCTACCCCGGAGATCGGCTCAGTCCTCGGGGACGTACTCCGTGTGGCCGGCCACCCGCAGCCCGGCCCGGATCCGGTCGGCGGCCTCGTCGAGGTCCTCGGGCTCGGGGTTGTTGTCCACCTGGTCCAGGTCGAAGTCATCAAGGGAGTTCGACGGCCAGACGTGCACGTGCAGGTGCGGGATCTCGTAGCCGGCCACCATGAGTCCCGCCCGGTGCGCGTTGAAGGCCTGTACCTGCACCTGGCCGATGGCCTGCGCAACGGTCATCAGGTGGGAGACCAGCTCGGGTTCGGCGTCGGTCCAGAGGTCGACCTCTGCCCGCGGCACCACGAGGGTGTGGCCCTCGGTCAGGGGTCCGATCGAGAGGAACGCCACGCACGTCTCGTCCTTCCAGACGAACCGGCCGGGCAGTTCTCCGTTGATGATGCGGGTGAAGACGGTGCTCATGGTGGGGCCTCCTGGTACGGGACTGGTGCTCACTGCTGCTTCGATCTTCCCCCGCGGGACCGGCATCGGTCCACGCGGGGCCGGCGTCACGGCCGTTCCCCGGTGGCCACGGGCCGTCCCGGGGTATTGGACCAGGCCGACCAGGACCCCGGGTACAGGGCGGCCGGGACCCCGGCGACATGCAGTGCCGCGATCTGGTGGGCCGCGCTCACGCCGGACCCGCAGTAGGCGCCCACGATGCCGGCGTCGTCCACGCCCAGCGCCCGGAACCGTTCGGCGAGCTCGCCGGCCGGCCGGAAGTGCCCGGTCTCATCCAGGTTGTCCGCGGTCGGGGCGCTGACCGCCCCGGGGATGTGGCCGGCGCGGGGGTCCAACGGCTCGGCCTCTCCGCGGTAGCGCTCCCCCGCACGGGCGTCGAGCAGCACTCCGTCCTCGGGTAGCACGGCGGCATCATCCATGGTCAGCACCGGCATCTGTCCCCACGTGGTCCGGACCCGTCCGGGCCGGGGGATGACGTCCCCGGCCTGCAGCGGCAGGTTCGCCGTCCGCCAGGCCGCCAGCCCGCCGTCGAGGAGGTAGGCCTTCTCCACTCCGGCATGCCGCAACAGCCACCAGGCGCGGGCGGCGGAGGTGCCGTGGGTGTCGTCGTAGACCACCACGGTGTCTCCGTCGTTGAGGCCGAGCATGCGCACGGTGTCCCCGAAGCGGGCCGGGTCGGGCAGCGGATGGCGGCCCTCCCTCGGCCCGTAGTGGCCGGCCAGCTGGCTGCCCATGCTCACGTAGACCGCCCCGGGGATGTGGCCGCGGAGGTATTCCTCATGGCCGTTGCCGGAGCCCAACGGCGTCCACCGCACGTCCAGGATCTTGAGGGTGTCCTCCGTCGGCGCGGGCTCGCGTCCCACGAAGCCGGCCGGCGGCTCGGCCCGCGGATCGGCCGGCAGGCCGGCCGGCACCGAGCTGTCACGGCCCTGCCAGGAGGCCAGGACCCGCACGTCGACGAGGACGGGCGGCTGGGATGCTAGATCCACGTGCTCTCCCCCTCCTCCAGGACGGTCAGTTCGGTGCCGTAACGGTCGGCGAAGGTGGTGGCCTGCCGGCGGTACATCGGCAGCCCGCGGTCGTTGAGCAGGCCGTCGTGCACCGGGATGGCCTGGCGGGGACGGACGGCGGTGATGAAGTCCACCATCTCGGACAGCTTGCTCCAGGGCGCACTCAGGGGTACCAACAGGGTGTCCGGGGCCGGGCCCGGTGGGACGATGTAGCTGTCCCCCGGGTGGTAGACGAGGCCGTCGATCAGATACCCCGTGTTGGCCACCACGGGGATCTGCGGGTGGATCACGGCGTGCTGGCCGCCCACGGTCTGCACCGCGAACCCGGCCGTCTCGAATTCCTCCCCGGGCCCGGTGGGGATGATCCGGTCCGGATTCACACCGGCGGACGGCGCCGCTGCGGCCAGTCGGGCCACCGCAGCGGCGGGCGCCCGCACCGTCACGTCCGGGTGTGCCGCCAGGTGCTCCAGGACCGGGCCGTCGTCGAGGTGGTCGGCGTGCTCGTGCGTGACGAGGATGTGTTCGACGCCGTCGAGGGCCACGGGGACATCGGTGAAATTCCCCGGATCGAGGACGAGGCGACGCCCGTCCTTCTCGAGCCGGATGCACGCATGGCCGTACTTGGTGAGGACTATCTGGGTAGGCACCGCTCCACCCTAACGGAGGAAGGTGCTCCACGTCAGGCACGAGTTCCCTGCCGGTCTCATGCTGCCCGGCTCGCCGACCCCGCCAGACGAGGACGCTGGTAGCCTTGCCTGGATGAATGCCGGACCTGTGAAAAGCCGCTCCACCCGGCAGAAGACCGCCGTGAACCGGGCCCTGGACGAGCTCACCGACTTCGTCAGCGCCCAGGAACTCTTCGCCGTCCTCAAGGAGCGCGGCGAGCAGGTCTCTCTGGCCACGGTGTACCGCGTCCTCCAGCAACAACAGCAGGACGGGCTGGTGGACGTGCTGAATCCGGATGACGGCGAATCGCTGTTCCGCCGCTGCGAGGCCCAGACCCACCACCACCACCTGGTCTGCCGCCGCTGCGGCCGCGCGGTGGAGATCGAGGCCCCCGCCGTGGAGCAGTGGGCGGCCCGGATCGCGTCCGAACACGAGTTCACCGAGGTGGAGCACACGGTGGAGATCTACGGGATCTGCCCCGACTGCTCCCGCTCCTGAACCTCTTCCGCCGTGCAGTCCGGGTCCACGAGGACCGGGGCGTCGTCGTCCGCGGAGCCGTGCAGGGAGCCCAGGCCGTAGACGGCCTCCAGGTTCGAGCGCGTCATGACGTCCTCGGGGCGGCCGGAGGCCACCACCCGGCCGTGCACGAGGATGACGTGGTCTGCGGCGCGCGCCTCGTCCAGGTCGTGCGTGGTGAGGACCACGGAGTGTCCGTGCGTGGTCTCGGCGTGGATGATGCGGTCGATGGTGCGGGCCGAGGTGATGTCGAGTCCGGTCATCGGCTCGTCCAGCATGAGCACCTCGTGCCCCTGGGCCAGCCCCTGGGCCACGTAGACCCGCTGCCGCTGGCCGCCGGAGAGTTCATCCAGGTGGCGGCCCGCCAGGTCCTCGACCTTCATCTGTTCCATGGCTTCCTGCACGGCCGCACGGTCGGCCTTCGTGAACGGCCGCAGCCACCCCGCGGCCGGATAGCGGCCCATCCGGACCACATCCCGCACGGTCATCGGCGTGCCCACCGGGAAGACCACGGACTGCATGACGTAGGAGATGCGCTGCCGGCTGTCCCGGACCGAGCCGCCCAGCACCGTCAAGGTGCCCGACGCCGGCTCCAGCACCCCCGCGATCGCCTGCAGGAGCGTCGATTTGCCGGACCCGTTGGGCCCGATGACAGCGGTGATCCCGCCCAGCGGGACCCGGAACGAGGAAGCGTGCAGGGCGATCTGGTGGCCGTGGGAAAGGACGAGGTCCCGCGCCTCGACGAGGACGCCGCTCATGCGCTCACCGCCGCATCCACCGCGTCGTTGGTCCCGTCGTCCAACGGATGTGCCGGATCGTCCGGGCGCCCACGCCGCCGCACCCGTCGGACCGCCTCCCGGACGGCCAGCACGAGGAAGAACAGCACGATCGGCACCAGCGCCATGGTCGCCGAGCCGGCTGTCCCCCAGTAATAGCTCAGGGTCAGCCCGCACCAGACCGAGACCACCGCGATGGCCACGGACCAGGTGATCATCACCGGCACCGTGCGGGAGACGAGGGCCGCGGTGGCCGGCGGCCCGACGAGCAGGCCGAACACCAGCAGCGTCCCCACGGCCTGGAAGCTGCCGATGACGGCCGTGGCGATGAGGACGAGCAGCAGCCCGTGCGTGAGCTTCGGATGCATCCCGAGCGACTGGGCCTTGGCCGGGGAGAACGAGAGGGACATCAGGGGCCGGTACAGCAGCACGGCGAAGACGATGACCACCACGGCCATCACGGTCTGCGTGCGGATGTCCTCCCAGCTGACACCGAGCGCGTCGCCGAAGAGGATGGCCGTCAACGAGCCCGTATAGGACTCGGACTTGGAGATCAGGACCACGCCGAGGGCCATCATGCCCACGAACAGCAGGCCGATGGAGGTGTCCTCCTTGAGCGTGGTGGTGCGGTAGATCAGCTGCATCCCGCCCACCATGGCGGCCGCGGCGATGGCGGCCCCCAGGTACGGGGAGAACCCGAAGAGCACGGCGGCGGCGATGCCGGGGATCACGCCGTGGACGAAGGCGTCACCGAAGAAGCTCATGCCGCGCAGCACCAGCCACACGCCGACCACGGAGCACATCACCGCGGCCACGAGACCGCCGACGAGGGCGCGCTGCTGGAAACCCAGGGCGAAGGGCTCGACCAGCCAGTCCACAGAAAACACGGAGAACACAGGGAACACAGTGAGCAGCACGCCACTCACTGTAGGGCCTCGGCGAGGGTGCGGGCGTTGAGCACCATCGCGTCGGCATAGGTCTCGGCACCGGACCCCTCTGGACCGATCCCTCCCTCGTAGAGTTCCACCACCGGGACCTCTCCCCCGGTCTCGGCGGACAGCGCCGCCACGAGCTTGTTGCCGGACCCGGCACCCGTGACGAGGGCGTCCACCCCCTCCTGGTTCATCTGGGTCACCAGTCCGGCCAACTCGCCGGAGGACGGTTCGGCGTCCGTCGAACCCCCGGGGATGACCACGCCGGCGATCTCGAACCCGTAGGCCTCGGCGAAGTAATTGTAGGCGGCGTGGTCGGTCACCAGGGTGCGGCGGTCCTCGGGGACGGTCTCCAGGATCTGGCGCACCTCGGCGTCCACCGCGGCCAGCTCCTCGGCCGTCTGGGTACCGCAGTCCGCATACTGCTCGTCTCCCGTGACCTCGGCGAGTTCGGCCCCGATCAACTCGGCCGCCTGGCCCATGCGGGCGACGTCCATCCAGAAGTGCGGGTCGTCGCCTTCATGAGAGTGGCCCTCATGGGAACCGCCCTCATGCCCGTCGTGCCCCGCGAACGGCAGCGGGTCCACTTCGGGGGCCACCGCGACCAGGTGTGCCCCGTCCGCCGCGGCATTGTCCAGCGCCGTCTGCATCCCCGCCTCGAGGCCGAGGCCGTTGGTGACGACCAGGCCGGCACCCGCCATCTCGGCGATCTGCCGTGAAGAGGGTGAGAAGTCGTGCGGGTCGTCACCGGGGCCCATCACCGTGGACGAGGTGGTCCCGGCGCACGAGGTGATGCTGTCCAGGATGCTGCCGAGCTGGGTGGTGGTGGCCACGGCCACGGGTTCCGTCCCGCCCGAGGCGGCCTCCTCCCCGGAGCCCCCACCCGCACATCCGGCCAAGACGGTGCCGGCCAGGGCGAGTCCCGTCAGGGACAGGACCCGCCTCCGCGCGGTGCCGGACCGTCTTCTGCCCGAACGCCCCGGGGCGGGTCGGGTGGCGGGCGACGGGGTCTCGTGCATGAGGTGCCTTCCGGGCGGTGAGATCTATTGAGAACGGTTGTCAACTTAGCATGCTGCGAACCGTTGCCAATAATCCGTGCTGCGGTCAGGCCAGGAGTCTCGCTACGCCCGTGGGTGCCCTCGGCCCCGCTACCGCCCCGGAGCCTGCAGCTTCAGGGGGTTGCTGGACTGGGTCGCATCGTGGATCTCGCCCACCAGGATTTCGAGCACGTCCTCGAGGAACAGCACCCCGACGGTCTCTCCCTCGGCCGAGATGACCCGGGCCACGTGGGAACCGGTGCGCTGCATCAGGCTCAGGGCGTCCTCGATCTCGTCCGTGACGGACACGTTGGCCATCGACCGGACCTTGGTCACCGGCACGGGCTCCCGGTACCGCTCCCCGGGAACGGTCATGACGTCCTTGAGGTGCAGGTAGCCGGTGTAGGAGCCATCGCCGTCCTCCAGCACGAAGCGGGAGAATCCAGTGCGGCCCACCGCCGTCTCGAAGGCCTTGGGTGCCACGTCGGCCGGCAGGGAGACCACGTCGGAGACCGGCACCATGACGATCTCGGCCGTGTAGTCGGAGAACTCCAGTGCCCCGGAGATCAGGCCGGAGCCGTCGTCCACGAGACCGGTCCTGGTGGACTCGGCCACGATCGACTGGACCTCCTCGAGGGTGTAGGTCGAGTTCACCTCGTCCTGCGGCTCGACCTTCAGGGCCCGCAGCACGATGTTGGCGGCCCAGTTCAGGGCCACGATCACCGGGTGCAGGGCCTTGTTGAGCCAGACCAGCGGGGTGGCCAGGAGCATGACCGCCTTGTCCGCCATGGAGACGGCGGCGTTCTTCGGGACCATCTCGCCGAAGGTGACGTGGAGGAAGGTGACCACCAGCAGGGCGATGACGAAGGCCGTGACGTCCGCGGCCGCCGTCGGGACCCCCATGCCCTCCAGCGGGATGACGAGCAGGTGATGGATGGCCGGTTCGGACACGTTGAGGATCAGCAGCGAGCAGACCGTGATGCCGAGCTGGCACACGGCGAGCATCTGGCTGACGTGCTCCATGGCGAACAGGGCGGTCCGGGCCCGGCCCGAGCCGGCGTCGGCCCTGGGCTCGATCTGGCTGCGGCGGGCGCCCATGACGGCGAACTCGCCGGCCACGAAGAAGGCGTTGGCAATCAGCAGCACCACCAGCCACACGATGCCCATGACGTCGTTGTTGAGCGCGTTCATCGGTGAGCCGCCTTCCGCTGATCAGCTGTTCCGGCTGCACGGGCTGAACTGGATGAACCAGCTGCTTCGGCCGCGGCGAGGTTCGGTGCGCTCGGCACGAACTTGACCCGGTCCACCCGGCGCCCGTCCATCCGCTCCACCACCAGGGTGCCGCCGTCGGCCTTCACCGTGTCCCCGGCCACGGCCACCCGGCCGAGCTCGGCCATGATGTAGCCGCCGACCGTGTCATAGGAACCGTCCTCGGGCACCTTCAGGGCCGGGATCTGCGCACCGACCTCGTCGGGGCGCATCAGGGCCGGGAAGTACCACTTGCCGGAGGCGGTCTGGAGCACGCCCGGGGTGACCCGGTCGTGCTCGTCGGAGACCTCACCGACGATCTCCTCCACGAGGTCCTCGAGGGTGACCATGCCGGCGGTGCCGCCGTACTCGTCCACGACCATGGCGACCTGGAGGCTGGAGGAGCGCAGCTCCGTCAACAGCTGGTCCAGGTGCACGGTCTCCGGCACCCGGCCGACGTCGGTCATGATGGTGGCGGCCACAAGTTCCTGGCGCTTGGCGCGCGGCACGGCCACGGCCTTCTTGACGTGGAGCACCCCACGGACGTCATCCGGGGAGTCACCGATGACCGGGAACCGGGAGTAGCCCGTGCGGCGGGCGGTCTCGATGACGGCGTCCAGGGGCTCGTCGACCTCGATCGACTCCATCCTGATGCGCGGGGTCATCACGTCGGCCGCGGTGCGATCGGAGAACCGCAGCGTGCGGTCCACGAACACGGCGGTCTTCTCGTCCAGGGTGCCCATCTCGGCGGACCGGCGGATCAGGGAGGAGAGCTCCTCCGGGGTGCGCGAACCGGAGATCTCCTCCTTGGCCTCCATGCCGAACAGGTGCAGCACCCGGTTGGAGAAGCCGTTCAGGATGAAGATCACCGGCCGGAAGACCAGCGAGAACGCCAGCATGGGACGCGCCAGGGCGCGGCCGACCTGCATGGACCGGGCGATCGAGAGGTTCTTCGGGATCAGCTCGCCGATGAGCATCGAGGCGAGGGTGGCCACCACCATGGCCACCACGATCGAGACGGTCGAGGCGGTGGCCTCGTTCAGCCCGAGGGCCGCCATCGGCCCCGCCAGGAGGGCGCCGAGGGACGGTTCCATCAGGTAGCCCGTCAGCAGGGTCGTCAGCGTGATGCCGAGCTGGCACGCGGAGAGCTGGGTGGAGAGCGATTTCAGGCACTTCAGCAGCGGCACTGCGCCTCGGTCGCCCTCGTCCGCCAGACGCTGGACCGTGGGGACGTCCAGGGCGATCATCGAGAACTCCACGGCCACGAAGAAGCCGGTCCCGAAGACCAGCAGCAGGCCCAGGGCAAGCAGGAGCCATTCCACGTCAGCACCCACCCCCCGCGGGACCGTCAGCGGCCGGGTCGTTCAGTGGGCACGTACTAGAGGGCTCCGTTCCGGCCACGGCGGAATCCAGAAGGGATCCCCGGCGGCGGGCGGTGGCACCAGATCGGTGTCTGTCCATAGTGCCCCCAGTATACGGAACACTTCCCGCCGGGTCTCACCAGGACTGTCGTACCGGCCGCCCCTCCTCGTAGCCGGCCGCGGACTGCACCCCGACGACGGCCCGCTCGCGGAACTGGGCCAGGTCACTCGCGCCGGCGTAGCTCATGGAGGAGCGCACCCCGGCCGTGATCATGTCCAGCAGGTCCTCCACGGAGGGCCGCTCCGGGTCCAGGTACATCCGCGAGGTGGAGATGCCCTCCTCGAACATGGCCTTGCGGGCCCGCGAATAGGCGTCCTCCGCCTTGGTGCGGTTCTGCACGGCCCGCGCCGAGGCCATGCCGAAGCTCTCCTTGTACTGACGCCCGTCGGCGTCGGCCACCAGGTCCCCCGGGGACTCGACCGTGCCCGCGAACCAAGAGCCGATCATCACCTGGCTGGCCCCTGCGGCCAGGGCCAGGGCGACGTCACGCGGGTAGCGGACGCCGCCGTCGGCCCAGACATGTTTGCCCAGGTCCCGGGCGGCCGCTGCGCAGCCCAGCACCGCGGAGAACTGGGGCCGGCCCACGGCGGTCATCATCCGGGTGGTGCACATGGCGCCCGGCCCCACGCCGACCTTGATGATGTCCGCGCCCGCGGCCACGAGCTCACGCACGCCGCCGGCCGAGACCACGTTGCCGGCCACCACGGGCACCGGCAGGTCCAGTGACTTCACGGCCGCCAGGGCGTCCAGCATCTTCTGCTGGTGGCCGTGCGCGGTGTCCAGCACGAGCACGTCCACGCCGTACTCCACCAGCGCGGCGGCCCGTCCGGCCACGTCCCCGTTGATCCCGACGGCGGCGCCGAGACCCAGCGCCCCGTTCCGGTCCAGCGCGGGGGCGAACATCCCGGAGCGCAGGGCGCCCGAGGGCGTCATCACGCCCACCAGCGACGTGCCGTCCAGGACCGGGGCATAGGCCACACCGGCCGTGTCCAGCTGGCCGAAGGCCTCCTGCAGGGGCGGGAAGGTGCCGGCCTGGAAGGTCAGTGCCGGTGAACGGAGCACCGAGGCCACCGAGGAGAAGCGGTCCACGCCCTCGCAGTCCTCGCGGCGGACGATGCCTGCGAAGACCTCTTCCTCGCCCGTCCCGTCCTCGCCCGTCCCGCCCTCGACCACGCAGACCGCCGGATGGTTGCGTTTGCCGAGCAGGTGCAGCACGTCCAGCACGGTGTCCGTGGGACGGACCCGCAGCGGCGTCTCGAAGACGGGGTGCCGGCGCTTCACCCAGCCCGCCACCTGCTCGATGACGTCCAGGGGCACATCCTGCGGCAGGATGCCCAGTCCGCCGCGCCGGGCCATCGTCTCCACCATGCGGCGGCCGGTCACGGCGGTCATGTTGGCGGACACCAGCGGGATGGTCGCCCCGGTGGCGTCGTCGGCGGAGATGTCCACGTCCATCCGGCTCGTGACCTCGGATTTCGAGGGAACCAGGAACACATCCGCATAGGTGAGATCGGTGGTCGGCGTCGTGAGGAATTCCATGGCCCCATGGTCCCACGAACCGATTCGCGAGTGGTTCGCGGGTGGTTCGCGGCTGGTTCTCGCGCGGTTCGCCGTCGGCTGGCAGAAAAACCCGGCGTGCGTTGGAACCTGACACCGAACTATCACTATGCTTGGGGAGGCGCGCCAACAGAGCGGACCGGAGCGGGGCGCGCAGCAGGGATGCACCCGCCGGTGAACCACACAGAAACTTACGGAAGAGGCGTTACCACCGTGCCAGAACTCACGTCCGACCGGCTTTCCGCGGAATTTCCCGGAAACGAATGGCTCGTCGCGGAAATCTACGACAAGTACAAGGCGGACAGATCCTCCGTGGATGCCAAGTGGGTCCAGATCTTCGAACGGCTGGAAGCGGACACGCCGGCGTCCACAGCCGCGCCGTCCGCCTCCCCGGCCAGGGCGTCCTCGCAGGCCGTGAAGGACACCGCCGTCGACGTCGGCAAGCGTGCCGATTCGAACGGTTCGGGCCAGTCCGCCGGCGCCGGCGAAAAGACTGAAAAGACTGAGAATACAGAGAGGACAGCGAAGGCCGCACCGGCCGGGAAGGCGGAGGACCCGCAGAAGCCCGAGACGTCCGCCGCCCCGTCCGCTGCCTCCGCATCCCCCGCCGTGAAGAAGTCCGGTGCCCCGGCCACCGCCCCCGTCCCGTCCGAGCCGGAGAAGACCAAGAAGAAGGGCTCCGACGAGTCCACCGAGGACAAGGTCTCCCCCCTGCGCGGAATGTCCCGGGCCGTGGCGAAGAACATGGACGCCTCGCTGTCCATGCCTACCGCGACCACGGTTCGCGACGTCCCCGCCAAGCTGCTCATCGACAACCGCGTGGTCATCAACAACCACCTCAAGCGCAGCCGCGGCGGCAAGGTCTCCTTCACGCACCTGATCGGCTACGCCCTGATCCGCGCCCTGGCCCAGTACCCGGCCATGAACGTCCTGTACCGGGAGGTGGACGGCAAGCCCTCCATCGTGGAACCGGCCCACATCAACTTCGGCCTGGCCATCGACCTGCCGCAGAAGGACGGCTCGCGCACCCTCGTGGTCCCGAACGTCAAGGGCGCCGAGTCCATGAACTTCATCGACTTCTGGCGCGCCTACGAGGACCTGGTCAAGCGCGCCCGGGACAACAAGCTGGGCCTGGACGACTACGCCGGCACCACCGTCTCGCTGACCAACCCCGGCGGCATCGGCACCGTGCACTCCGTGCCGCGCCTCTCCGAGGGCCAGGCCGCGATCATCGGCGTCGGCGCCCTGAACTACCCGGCCGAGTTCCAGGGGGCCTCCGAGAAGACCCTGAACCGCCTGGCCGTCTCCAAGACGATCACGCTGACCTCCACCTATGACCACCGCGTGATCCAGGGTGCCGCCTCCGGTGAGTTCCTGAAGATCATCCACGGACTGCTGCTCGGTGAGCAGGGCTTCTACGAGGAGATCTTCGAGTCGCTGCGGATCCCCTACGAGCCCGTGCAGTGGAAGCCGGATGTGCAGGTCAACCCGGAAGACCAGATTAACAAGGTCGCCCGGATCCAGCAGATGATCCACTCCTACCGCGTGCGTGGCCACCTGATCGCGGACGTGGACCCGCTCGAGTACACGATGCGCAAGCACCCGGACCTGGACATCCTGGAGCACGGGCTGACCCTGTGGGACCTGGACCGCGAGTGGCCCACCGGCGGCTTCGGCGGCCAGCCCATGCTGCCACTGCGCAGCATCCTCGGTGTGCTGCGGGACGCCTACTGCCGCAACACCGGCGTGGAGTACATGCACATCCAGGACCCGGCCGAGCGTAAGTGGTTCCAGGACGAGCTGGAGCATCCCTACGCCAAGCCCACGCGTGAGGAGCAGCTGCGTATCCTCGGCCGCCTCAACGCCGCCGAGGCCTTCGAGACGTTCCTGCAGACCAAGTTCGTCGGCCAGAAGCGCTTCTCCCTGGAAGGCGGTGAATCGTTGATCGCCCTGCTGGACGGGGTGATGTCCGGTGCTGCCGACGATGGCCTCGACGAGGTCGCGATCGGCATGGCCCACCGCGGCCGCCTGAACGTGCTGACCAACATCGCGGGCAAGACCTACGCCCAGGTCTTCCGCGAGTTCGAGGGCACCGCCATCCCGGGTTCCGTAGAGGGCTCCGGTGACGTGAAGTACCACCTCGGCACCGAGGGCACCTTCATCTCGGACCGCGGCAACCGCACCAAGGTCTACCTGGCCGCCAACCCCTCCCACCTCGAGGCCGTCAACCCGGTCCTGGAGGGCGTGGTCCGCGCCAAGCAGGACCGCCTGGACCGCGGGGGCGACTCCGTGAACTCCTACTCCGTGCTGCCGATCCTGGTGCACGGGGACGCCGCCTTCGCGGGCCAGGGCGTGGTGGCGGAGACGCTGAACCTCTCCCAGCTGCGCGGCTACCGCACCGGCGGCACCATCCACGTGGTGGTCAACAACCAGGTCGGCTTCACCACCCCGCCGTCCTCCGCCCGGTCCTCGGTCTACGCCACGGACGTGGCCAAGACCATCCAGGCGCCGGTCTTCCACGTCAACGGCGACGACCCGGAATCCGTGGTCCGCGTGGCCCAGCTGGCCTACCAGTACCGGCAGCGGTTCAACAAGGATGTCGTCATCGACATGATCTGCTACCGCCGCCGCGGCCACAACGAGGGTGACGACCCCTCGATGACCCAGCCGCGCATGTACAACCTCATCGAGCAGAAGCGCTCGGTGCGCAAGCTGTACGTGGAGAACCTGGTCGGCCGCGGTGACATCACCCAGGACGAGGCGGACTCGGCCCTCAAGGACTACCAGCAGCGCCTGGAACGCGTGTTCGCGGAGACCCATGAGGCTCAGACCTCGCCCATCCCGGTCATCGGCACCGGCCTGGAGAAGACCACGGACGATGAGGACCGCACTCCCGAGGCGCCGGACGGCACCAAGATCACCGAGGAGACCCTGCAGCGGATCGGTCAGGCCCACCTGGAGATCCCCGAGGACTTCACCATCCACCCGAAGCTCAAGTCGCTGCTCGAGAAGCGTGCCAAGATGGCCGTCAACGGGGACATCGACTGGGGCTTCGCCGAGCTCGCGGCCTTCGGCTCGCTGCTCATGGAGGGCGTGCCGGTGCGACTGGCGGGCCAGGACTCGCGCCGCGGCACCTTCGTGCAGCGTCACGCGGTCTTCCACGACCGCGTGACGGACGACGAGTGGACGCCGATCCGTAACCTGTCCAACGACCAGGCCAAGTTCTGGGCGTACGACTCCCTCCTGAGCGAGTACGCCGCGATGGGCTTCGACTACGGTTACTCCGTGGAGCGCTCCGATGCCCTCGTGCTGTGGGAGGCCCAGTTCGGCGACTTCGTCAACGGCGCCCAGACCGTGATCGACGAGTTCCTCTCCTCGTCGGAGCAGAAGTGGGGCCAGAACTCCTCGCTCGTGCTGCTGCTGCCGCACGGCTATGAGGGCCAGGGGCCGGATCACTCGTCCGCACGGATCGAGCGCTTCCTGCAGATGTGCGCCCAGGAGAACATGCGGGTGGCCAACCCGTCCAACGGTGCGAACCACTTCCACCTGCTCCGCGAGCAGGCCTACGCGCGTCCGCGCCGCCCGCTGATCGTGTTCACGCCCAAGCAGCTGCTGCGTCTGAAGGCCGCCTCCTCGACGGTCGAGGACTTCACCCAGGGCCGCTTCCAGGCGGTCATCCCGGACCACGAGGTCGGCAACTCGGTGGAGAAGGTGCTGCTGGTCTCCGGCCGCCTGTACTACGACCTGCTGGCCCGCCGCCAGAAGGACGGGGACACCAAGACGGCGATCATCCGCGTGGAGCAGCTCTACCCGTTGCCCTCCGAGGAGATCCAGGCCGAGCTGGCCAAGTACCCGAACGCCACGGTGTCCTGGGTCCAGGACGAGCCCGCCAACCAGGGTCCGTGGCCGTTCATGGCACTGAACCTGCTGCCGGAACTGGACCGGAAGGTCACCCTGGTGTCCCGTCCGGCCTCCGCCTCCACGTCGGCCGGCTCCAAGGTCCGCCACGATCACGAGGCCTCCATCCTGCTGGACCAGGCCTTCGGCCGCTGAGCGTCACCGCCAGTCCCTGACGGGGGTATTCGGCCCGGCCACCACCTCAGGTGGCCGGGCCGAGTGCTCCCCAGCGCTTCCCTCCAGACCCCGATTCCGTACACGGCTCCCAGTGGGCCTTGGTACAGTGACGGGCACCCCATCGAAAGGTAAACAGTGGAGATTCGTCGGATCCGCATCGCCTCCGTCGGCAATGAATTGCTGGCCGGCGTGGGCGACCCCCGCGCCCTGGGCTGGCTCGGCCGCGTGCTGGCCAAGACCTCGGCACCCGGGGTGCACCTGGAGAGCTATGTCCTCGCCCGCCCGGATGAGGGAACCGAGGCCCTGTCCCAGCGGTGGCAGTCGGAGACGGCGCTGCGCTATGGCGAGGGGACCGAGAACCGGCTGGTCATCGGGTTGTCCGACCTCGACCTGGACCGGGAGTCCTCCACGGCCCGTGCGCGCCTGAACCTGGCCAACATCCTGGACCGGGCCGCGCAGCTGGACATCGCCACCCTCGTGGTGGGTCCCGTTCCATCCTTGGACGGTGAGCGCAATGCGCGGCTGCAGGAGCTGAACACGGCCTACATGGACGTGGCGGACCGGCGCCACCACTACTACGTGGACACCTTCACGCCGCTGGTGAACCACGAGCAGTGGCGCAATGACCTGGCGGCAGGTCAGGGCCTGCCCGGTCAGGCCGGCTACGGCCTCATCGCCTGGCTCGTGCTGCACCGCGGCTGGTACCAGTGGCTGAACCTGCCGGAGCCCACCGCCTGACCGGTGCGGGCGCGGTTCCCTCGCCAGCCGGGCCACCCCCAAGTTGGGCCGGGCAACCGGCGTGTGCGAAACTGGAGGACGCTGTCATGTATCGATGACGGCATCCATCACCGGAAGGAACCGCGATGAGCAAGCGTGGACGCAAGCGCAAGGACCGCCGCAAGGGCAGCGCCAACCACGGCAAGCGGCCCAACTCCTGAGGCCCTGCAACGCACTAGACCCCGCCGATCGGGACGGTTGATCCGTCCGCCCCGGCGGGGTCTGTTGCTTTAAGCCTGTTCTCGTCCTGCGTGAAGCCGTTGCCGCGGGCCGCTCTCGCGACCAGCACGCCACCGGCGGGGTCAATGGCCGGCTTCCACCTTGATCTCGCTGATGCGGGCCATGATGCTGACCTTCAGGGTCGAGGGGGCCTTCTCGGAGCAGCTGCGCTTGACCACGGAGCGGATGATGCACTCCAGGTCGTACTCGTGGGAGCAGTCCGTACATTCACCCAGGTGGTTCTTGACCTCCTCGAGGTCCTGGTGGGTCAGCGCACCGTCGAGGTACTCGTAGAGCCGCTGGATGCGGGCATCCTCACAGTCGCCGATCTTCTGGCAGTCCTCGCTCATCTGCCCGCCTCCTTGTCCGTCTTGTGGTCTGTCTCGTGGTCTGTCGTCGTGGTAATACTCTTCTGGTTCTTCGCGCCGCCCTGGGGGGCCTTCTTGCCGGCCCGGTCGACCTTGATGCCGCGGTCCCGGGCGTAGTCCGTCAGCAGGCCGCGCAACAGCTTGCGGCCGCGGTGCAGCCGGCTCATGACCGTGCCGATGGGGATGTCGAGGATCCCGGCGATCTCCTTGTAGGCGAAGCCCTCCACGTCCGCGAAGTACACGGCCAGGCGGAACTCCTCCGGGATGGCCTGCAGGGCATCCTTGACGTCCGAATCGGGCAGGTGGTCCAACGCCTCGGTCTCGGCGGACCGCAGTCCGCTGGACGTGTGCTCGGCGGCCTGGGCCATCTGCCAGTCCTCGACCGTGTCCGTGGCCGCCTGCTGGGGCTGGCGCTGACGCTTGCGGTACAGGTTGATGTAGGTGTTCGTCAGGATCCGGTACAGCCATGCCTTGAGGTTCGTCCCCGGCTTGTACTGGTGGAAGGACGAGTACGCCTTGGTGAAGGCCTCCTGGACCAGGTCCTCGGCGTCCTGCGGGTTGCGCGTCATGCGCATGGCCGCCGAATACAACTGGTCCACGTACTCCAGGGCGTCCCGCTCGAAGCGCATGCGCCGGGCGCCGTCCGACTCCGAGGCGAGGTCCACGTCCGGGTTGTCGTGCGCCGCGGGGACCGAGGCGGTGTCTTTGGTATCCATTGCCTGCCAGTCTACGGCCCGGTCCGCCAGGAGGGGCCGTTCGGCAAGCGACACTGCGGCTGGGGCCATGGGGACCATCCTTCCGGGACGACTGGGCAGTGCTGGACTGTTCTGGACTGGTGCAGAGCAGCTGGAGATCAGCTGGGTCTTGGCGAGTACAGCAACCCAACCAGCAGGGATATTCCGCGGCCGGTAATCTGGGCAGGGTGAGCACCTTTCCCACCCCCCTCGATCCTTGGCCCGCACCCCGAGCCTCCGGCCCCGTCTCCGGCACCGTGCGCGTGCCCGGTTCCAAGTCGCTCACCAACCGCTATCTGGTGCTGGCCGCCCTGGCCGACGGGCCCAGCCGCCTGCGTGGCGTGCTGGACAGCCGTGACTCCCGGCTCATGGTCCAGGCCCTCGTCGCCCTCGGGGCCACCATCACGGAGGTCGCGCCCGGCACGGTGGAGGTCACGCCTCTTCCCACCCCCGTTCCCACCACCGGGCCCGACGCCGGCCCGGCCGGCCCGCTCGGCGACGTCACCATCGACTGCGGCCTGGCCGGCACCGTCATGCGGTTCGTCCCACCGGTGGCCGCGCTCGTGTCCGGCTCCGTCCGGTTCACCGGTGACGAGGCCGCCCTGTCCCGGCCCATGGGTCCGGTCCTGGACGGCCTGGCCGGGCTTGGCATCCGGATGGACGGCCCCGGGCTCGACGCCGGCACCCTGCCCTTCACCGTCCACGGCACCGGCGGAGTGGAGGGCGGACGGGTCGAGGTGGATGCCTCCGGTTCGAGCCAGTTCGTCTCCGCCCTGTTGCTGGCCGCCCCCCGCTTCCGCGATGGTCTGCACCTGGTGCACACCGGGGACACGGTGCCGAGCCCCGAGCACGTCGGCATGACCGTGGCGGTGCTGCGGCGCTGCGGTGTCCAGGTGGACGATTCCCTGCCCGGCGAGTGGAAGGTCTCCCCCGGACCCATCCGCGCCCTGGACACGGCCGTGGAACCGGATCTGTCCAACGCCGGGCCCTTCCTGGCGGCGGCCGTCGCCACGGCCGGCACGGTGTCCATTCCCGACTGGCCCGCCCGGACCACCCAGATCGGTGACCGCTGGCGCAGCATCCTGCCCGCCTTCGGCGCCCACGTGGACTTCTCCCCCACCGTCCCGGACGGTGCCACCGGCACGCTCACCGTGACCGGCGGACCCCGCATCACCGCCCCGGGCGAGATCGCGGATACCGGCGAACTGGCCCCCACCGTGGCGGCCCTCTGCCTGCTGGCGGAGGGTCCGGGACAGCTGACCCGCATCGGCCAGCTGCGCGGCCATGAGACGGACCGCCTGACGGCGCTGGCGACCGAGGCCGCGCGCCTCGGCGGTGCGGTCGAGGAAGGCCGTGACCACCTGGCGTTCACCGGCCTCCCCGCCGGGGCCGCACCACTGCACGGGGCCATGTTGGAGACCTATGAGGACCACCGGATGGCGACCTTCGCCGCCGTCGTGGGCCTGGCGGTGCCGGACGTGACCGTCCGCAACATCGCCACCACGGCGAAGACGATGCCGGACTTCCCGGAGATGTGGACCCGGCTGGTGGGCGGATGAGCCGCCCCGGCCGCGACTTCGACCCGCGCCGGTGGGACGAGTCCGATGTCCGTGCCCGCCCCTCCAAGAAGGGTTCCCGTCCCCGCACCAAGGACCGCCCCACGCACGGGGAGGCCGTGGTGGGGCGAGTCGTCACGGTGGACCGCGGGCGGTACACGGTGCATATCGGCGATGAGGACGGCACCCGGGACATCACCGCCATGCGCGCCAAGGAACTGCGCCGCAATCCCGTGGTCACGGGTGACCTCGTGGGCGTCGTCGGGGACCTCTCCGGCCGCGAGGGGAGCCTCGCGCGGATCGTGAGGATCGAGGACCGGTCCACGGTCCTGCGCCGCTCCGCCGACGATTCGGACGCCTACGAGCGCGTGGTGGTGGCCAACGTGGACATCCTGGTGATCATGGTGGCCGCGGCCAATCCGGAACCCCGCACCGGGTTCATCGACCGGGCCCTGGTGGCCGCCTATGACGCCGGCATCGAGCCGATCCTGTGCATCACCAAGACCGACCTGCGGGATCCCGCCGACCTGCTCTCCCACTACCGCCACCTCGATCTCGAGGTCCTCACCTCGGGCGCCGCGGAGCCGGCCCGGACGGGCGACGCGGAGTCGGCGAAGATGGATGGCACGGACGGGCCGGACGGCGACGCGGACCTGGACGCCGGCCTGCTCGCCACCCTCAGGACCCGCCTGGAAGGCCACATCTCCGTGCTCGTGGGGCCCTCCGGCGTCGGGAAGTCCACCCTGCTCAACGCACTGGCCGGAACCCGGCGTGCCACCGGCCACGTCAACGCCGTCACGGGCCGCGGCCGCCACACCTCCTCCTCGGCGCTGGCGATCCCGCTGCCGGACTCGAGCGGCACGGACGGCACGGACGGCACGGACGGATCCTGGCTGGTGGACACCCCCGGCATCCGATCCTTCGGGCTGGGGCTGGTGGACCGGGACCGCGTGGTGGAGGCCTTCGAGGACCTGGCACCGGCATTGGCCGACTGCCCCCGCGGCTGCCTGCACGCCGCCGGAGAGCCCGGGTGCGCCCTGGACGCCTGGGTGGCCGCGGGGCACGCGGGGGCGTCAGGTCCCGAACGGCTGGCGTCATTGCGGCGCCTCCTCGACGGGCGTTCCGATGCGGCCGCCGGGGAACGGTAGCGTGGCCTCCATGACCGATGCGCCCAAGAACTACACCGATGATCTTCGACTGGCCCACATCATGGCCGACTCGGTGGACTCCCAGACCATGGCCCGCTTCAAGGCGCAGGACTTCACGGTCGACACGAAGCCGGACCTGACCCCCGTGACGGACGTGGACCGCGGCGCCGAGGAGCTCATCCGCGGCAACCTGTCCCGGGCCCGTCCGCGTGATGCCGTCCTCGGCGAGGAGTTCGGCGAGCACGGCCACGGGCCACGGCGCTGGGTCGTGGACCCCATCGACGGGACCAAGAACTTCGTGCGCGGCGTCCCCGTCTGGGCCACGCTCATCGCCCTGATCGACGACGGCGTGCCCGTGGTCGGCGTGGTCTCCGCCCCGGCCCTGAACCGCCGCTGGTGGGCCGCCAAGGGCACCGGCGCCTACACCGGCAAGTCCATCGCCTCGGCCAGCCGCATCCACGTCTCGAACGTCTCCAGGATCGAGGACGCCTCCCTGTCCTACTCCTCCCTGGAGGGATGGCGGGAGCGGGGCAACATCCGCGAGTTCCTCGAGCTGACCTCCACCGTGTGGCGGACCCGCGCCTACGGCGACTTCTGGTCCTACATGATGGTGGCCGAGGGTGCCGTGGACATCGCCTGTGAACCGGAGCTCGAGCTCTATGACATGGCGGCGCTGGTGCCGATCATCACCGAGGCCGGCGGGCGCTTCACCTCGCTCGAGGGCGAGGACGGTCCCTTCGGCGGCAATGCCCTGGCCACCAACGGGCTGCTGCATCCGGATGCCCTCGAATCCCTCAATCCCGAGCTGATCGGCCAGCAGCAGGCCTGATGGGACGTCCACGGCATCCCGGATGGGCCGTCGTCGGCGCCGTGGCGGCCGGCGGGGCCCTCGGGACGCTGCTGCGCTGGCTGCTCGTGGCGCCGGCCCCGGAAGCCGGCTCACCCCTGGCCGGATGGATCAGCCTCGGGCTGGTGAACCTGTCCGGATCCTTCCTGCTGGGGCTGCTGGCCGGCGTCAGTTCGCGGCGGACCCTGCCGCGCTGGCTTGTGGCCGGCCTCGGCGTCGGCGTGCTGGGGGCTTACACCTCGCTGTCCGCCGTGGTGCTGGCCGCCTCCGTGGCCCCGGCCTTCGGCGTCACGGGATTCATCCAGACCGGCTCCCCCGGCGGGATCGCGCTCGTGGCGGGCCTGGCCGGCACCCTCCTGGCCCTCGCGGCAGGAGCGACCCTGGGGACTGCCTGCGCCGCCGCCGGACTGCGCCTGGGAGGGTGGTCCTCCCCCGTGAAGGGGAACGCCTCCGGAGGACACCGGTGATGTCACTGACGATGATGCTGGCCCTGGCCCTGGCGGGAGCCGTCGGCGCGGTCCTGCGGCTGCTCGCGGATCACTATCTCCAGCCGCGTGGCATCCTCGTGGCCAACGCGATCGGCTCCTTCGTAGCCGGGCTGGCCACCACGGGAGTCTCCGGCCCTGCCCAGGCGATCTGGGTGGTCGGCCTGGCCGGAGCCCTCACCACCTTCTCCACCGTCTCCGTCTCCACGGCGCGGGATGCCTTGTCCGGGAGGTTCGCCGCCGCCGTCGGGTCCTGGTCCGCACACCTGGCCCTGGCCATGCTGGCCGTCGGACTGGGGCTCGCCACTGGTGGCGCCTTCCGGTAGCAGGATGCCTGCCTGCCACCCACAACCCGGCCGCCCATAACCTGGCCGCCGGAGATGACGTACCCGCCTCGGAGGCCTACCGGCCGGCGGCGCGGCGGCCCGAGGGGGCGGCGGACTCGCGGATCCGCTCTGTTGCAGGGCCCATCCGGTCTCGATAGACGACGGTCAGGGCCACGGACACGAGGATCAGCGCGAGGTAGACGGCGGCGATCAGCGGCTGGCCGACGGCGAAGAGCACTACTGCGCCCAGGACGAACAGTACGTGAGCGGCCACGGCGTGCCAGGGCCACGGCGGCCGGGCCGGGGCCTTGGGCGAGAGAAGCAGGCCCCAACCGGCCGCCACCACGATCACGGCCACGACGGCCGCCCAGGGGCTGGAGAACACGGTCAGCGCCCAGAACCCCGCCGCACCCAGGAGTCCGAGTTCGAGCAGGAAGAGAAGGACGGCGTGGAGGGCAGGACCGGCGGTATCTGGCATGATTGCCCAGTCTAGGGGAAATCCGGATATGACAAAGGCCTTGGGACACCGATGAACGGTGCCCCAGGGCCTTTGCGGTGGGATGGTGGAGATGGCGGGAATATCACCGCTTCTCGTCTGACTTGCACGTTTCCTGCAGGAGTTTCGTTCACACCTATTCAGTGACTAATAGGCCCCGGCAGTGCGTCAACACTCCGGGGCATGGCAACCACTGAATGGAAGTGACTGCAATGCACGAGACTACCAACACCCCCACGTTCCCTGAAGGTTCCACGGTCCGTGACCGCGAGACCGGTAAGACCTATCGCGTCGGCGGGACTTCGACGGCCGCCGGCTGGACCGTCGTTGTCCTACCTGAGCCGGATGAGAACGGCGACCGCGTGGCCCTCCTGCCCACCGATGAGCTGGAACTGGTGGAGGTTCTCCCCCAAAACGGGGAGAACCCCGAAGGCGGCGACCTTCTCGCCAACTCTGGCGAGAACCCCGTGAAGCACTTCACTGCAGCCGTGAAGTTCGCCGATGGCTACGACACCATCCAGGCCAGAATCTCGGCAGACGGTGACTACGAGCTCGGATACCGCTTCGACTACGAGGGTCACGCCGAAAACGTAGAGGGCGCTCAACCGTTCCTCATCGACAAACGGCACCTCGACGACTTCATTGCTCTGTTGCAGCGCGTGAAGGATTCGCTGTGAAGGCCGGTCGCATTTCAAATGCGACCCTCTCGACCCTGACGACGGCCGCGCTGTTCTTCGCGCTGTTTGCTCCGTCCATCATCACCGGGACCGCATAGACGGACATTTTTGTCCCCGTGCCCTCCTGCAGCCCGCATTTGAAATGCGGGCTGTCTGGACCGGCTGGGATGGGTCCAGGTGACAAAGAGTTTGTCACCTGCGCCTTTCCGGGTCTGTCCCGCGTGTTCCTGCCGTCCTCACGTACTCAGAGACGGCGCGGTGCTGTACATCCTCCCCCACGCGCTGAACCGCCAGCGGGTGAACGGCTTTGCTACCCGTTCACAGGGCCGGCCGCTCGAACCTCCACCATTAGCGGGGGTTCCGTAACGCTGGGCGAATGACGCTGAGTGAGGGCGGTGGCGTCGGGAGCTTTGGGGCAGGGGACCTTGCAAGGCCACAGCCCCGCCAGGGTCCGTATGTTGTCCGGCCCTCGGGGTACTCACTGAACGCGTACCCTTCCCGATTCAAGATCCCCAAGGGTGTCGATTGAATCGACACCCTTTGCCCGGATCTCGAATCCGACCAATCCAAGGAGATCACTATGAACACCACCATTAGCCGAGATGCCGCCGTTGCGGCTGCAGCCGTCCTAGCGGTCAAGTCGGACCCGACCGTCTACGATCTGGCCCGCATCTCTGATGACAATGACATTCCAATCATGGACCTGGTCAAAGTGGTCCTCGATCTGATGCCAGCGGATACGGCCGGCGTGGTTGGGCTCTGACGGACACCAAAGGGCCGGGGTACGCATCCAGCGCGTACCCCGGCCATAGTGTTGGAAGTACAGGAGCACACCGACAGTAGGAGTAGCCATGTACTTGGATAGTCAGCGACAACTAGTTCTAGATGCCATTCAGAACTTCAAGACGGCGACGGAGTCATCGGTCCGCCTGAAGTCATCTAACGATCCCGAAGTGGCGGAACTCGCCAAAGCGGTTCACTTCCTCGCGTACGGGGCACAGCAGATCGGCCTCGCCCTCACAGACGAGGGCCGGGAGCGCAACCTAAGCGTATAAGGGTGCAGAAAAACAATAGGACCCCACCCAGTCAGGGTGGGGTCCTATTAGATCTAAGGGATCAGTTCTAGGCCGAAACGAGACGGCCTTCGCTGGTCAGTCGACCACTAAAAGAGGTGTCGTTCTCAACGTAGCGCTCCAAAGCCTTCTCAACCTCGGTCTTGTGCGTCGGGCTTTCATCATCCAACTCGATTCCGAGTTCTTCGGCGGTGGGAGTCGGAGTGATGTTGCCAGAGACCAGGGAGAATCCCATCAGGGTCGACAGTCCGTCCATGAACTTGGCAGCCTTCATGGGGTTGGCCGCAGTCACGGGCACAACCAACATGGGCTCTTCGGGATCCTCAATCAGGATCGAACCGGGCACCATGTCAAGGACGTTCCGAAGCACAGACCAATCACCGTTGATGACCGGAGCGGTCGTCACTTCGAGGGTGTATTCGTTCATTATCGCCGCTTTCCTTTCTTGCTGGAGTCTCCCTTTCGTGGGATATCGACTCCTAGCCGCCTGAGCATCGCTATAGCGTTCTTGTCTGATCGGTGATCAGATGGTGTTTTGGAGAACGTTACTGGAGCAGCTTTTCTTCCTGGACGATACGGATCGTCCATACCTGCGGGGGGAATCAGTTGTGGATGTCCGTCACTGGTCTCCTTATAGGTCCAGCCGCATTGCTCGGCATAACTCACGCACTCTCGAATCCGTTTTGGAACGGGCATGGTCCTCCAGGATTCACCAAGTGTGCGTGTGCTTGATAAACATAGCATCCAATCCTGAGAGGCCAGTTGCAATATTTGGTTACTTGGTAATGGTGAGAAATCGGCGCACAGTTTCCAGGCGAATCAAAGTCCCCCGCCCGGTCGCAATGACCAGACGGGGGACTTTTCACGGGCTTCTCAGGCTGCCGACTTCTTAGCGGCGGTGCGGACGATCAGACAGACATTCTCGGCGTCCTCCAGCGGGAACGTCACCTGTGCCACCGTGCCGGCCTGGTCCACGCCGTAGAACTTGCCCAGCACCATGGCGGCCAGCTTGCCCGCTTTCGTCCGGCTGCTGAACCGCACGAATGCACCGCCTTCCAGAAGTGGACGGGAGTAGTTCACCTTGCCCGACGGGCCGTCTCGCAGAGTGTGGAAACCGGCCCGGTCGAACTCGTACATTGCCGGGGCCAGCGCCTCACAGGATGCCGACGTGAGGATTCCAGCATCATTGAACGCTGCCACCACCCCGGCAATGCCCTTGTCGATCAGGACTACAGAACCACCGGCCAGGGTGACCTGCTCAGCCGGGTGAATCTGCTCATGCTGGGAACAGAACCGGCAGTCACAGGCGGCAAGGCTCGGATCAGTCAACTGCAAGATGTTGAGCATGTCCGCAGCCCAGTGCCGTCCGCGCTTCCACTCATTAGAGCCCAGGTCCACGAACTCCGCCGGGTCCAACACCACGTCATCCACCTTCTGGGCGGGCCACCGGAACGGGATAGGGGCTGACCCCGGATCTTCCAGGATGCCCCGGAAGTGCTCGGCGATGGGCTCCGTCAGGCCGGCGGGGTTCGCTTCCAGGTATTCCGCGTGTGTCGCGTATTGGTCCAGCTTCCGCAGCTCATTGCGGACTATTGCCAGTTGGCCCGCGCATTGACGGTGAGCCTCGCCCTTGAACTTATGCGGGCGCTTGAATCCCTCCGCCTCGTCCGTCTCATCGTGGGGGTAATAACCGGGGGTCGTCAGGTGGCAACGGCACGTCGCACCGTTCTGGGCAAGGTCTCGCCAGAAGTCCGTGGCGTGGTGCCGGTCGAAAACGGTGTCGTCCCGGCGGGCATCCATCGTGTCTAGGTTCGATTTCTTCCACGGGCAATCCGCGCACGCTTGCAGAGCGGCGGGCGCGAGGGGAATCTCTTTCATCGGCTTCTCATAGTTCGGTTCAGTCATGATGTGTTCCAATCTTCGGATGGTCGATACAGAAATGCCCCGGTAGTCACTCGACCATCGGGGCCAATGCGGAGAAGCCACGGGGTGCGCTGGGCGGCTCTATGTCTGTCCGCCCATCGGCCCACTGCCCGGAAAGGAACGGAGACAGGCGCGGGTGACGTTGACGCACCCCGTGGTGGATAGCAGCCGCGCCAGTAAAGGCAACGGCAAGAATGTGTGGGACCGCACGGAAACGGGAGGAGGTGGGTTTCCACCTTTCGTTCCGTCCGTCATTTACGCGGTCCCATGGCGCTGGGGAGTCACAGCCCGGATTCTCTGTAGCTCGTCCCCATCACTCCGGCACGGGCATTTCCCGCCCGCCAGTGGTGTTTACGCCATATTTGATGCCCGAATAGTTGATGCGTAAATAAAACTCAGCCTTCTGGACTGCGTGTTCCCTGCCCGGCGGCCTTTGCAGTTGCAAACAGCAGGGGGTCACCCCCCTGGGTCAGTTCGGGCGGTGGATGCGCCAGTACCGGCCGGGGTCGTTCTGCTTGACGGCCTGTTCTGCTACCTCGATCTGTGCGGGCGTGAGGTCATCGAGGGGCACGAACTCATCCCCGAAGACATAGCCGAACACACCTGACTCAGCGTCCTTCGGGTCATCGAGTGGCAGGGTCTCGCCGTTCTCCAGGTCGTGGAGGACGCGGACCTTCCGGGACATCCAGCCATTGGGCACGGGCATGAACGTGGCGGTCTCCTCGATCCGAACACGGGCGCGGAACTCTGCCTCGGTGGTGGCCATGCGCTGGGCCCGGTCTAGGCGCTCGGCTCCGGGTGTTGGCAGCGCCTCGGGCAGTGTGTCGTCGTGGCTGCGCACGTGGGCGTCCACAGCGGCATGGAGGGCGTCGTACCACTCGTCTACCGCGTCAGTGGCTCGGCGCTTCTGGTGTTCCTCGATGGTGCGGCTCGGTTCGGTGTAGTTGCTGAAGCCGTTGGCGGGGTAGCCTCGCGGGTCCTGCTGCAGACCGAGGGCGCTCACTGCCCGCTCGCGCAGGTCGTAGAGCCGTGCCCCGTAGTCCCCGGTGGCCTTGTATCGGGCCATGGCCTGATAGACCGGGTCGTTGTCCAGGGCTTCGCGCAAGGCCTTCTCAGCGTCGGTACGTTCGGCTGCTGCGGCCTTGGAGGTTTGCTCGTATCCGCCCTTGCGGATGAACCAATCTGCCCAGTGGTATTCCCGTGCTCGGACGCGCTGGACTTCGGCCTGCTCACGTTCGGCAAGTTCATCACGGGCGGCTTCGGCGTCGGCGATCTTCTCAGCCTCGGCCTTGGTGGGCTGGATCTTGCTGGCCTTCGCGGTGAGGGTGTCACGGATGCGCTGGCCCTCAGCGATGGTCTCGTGCAGCTCTTCGGCGGTGGTGGTCATGGTTCAGTTCCCTTCGTTGGTGGTGGTGTTGAGTGCGGCGGCGAGGCGATCCACGCCGGTACCTGCCGGGTGTTCGGCTGGGTCGGTGTTGTCCTTGTCCGCCTGCTCGTATGCGGCGGCCAGCCGGTCAGTTCCGGTCTTGTCGGTTGTCATGGTCATTCCTTCTCGGGATCAGTGGTCGGCAGGGCTTCCTCGTGGGTGCCGTCTGCTGCTGTCAGGTCGCGGACTCGGGCTTCTAGGGAACGGATGCGGGCTTTGAATTTGTCGTTCCGGGATTCGTAGAACGCCAGGACGTTCCGGGAGTCCTCTGCGGCTTGCTTCCACTGGTCCAGCTCGGTCTTCTTGGTGGTGGTCATCGGTTCCTCGTCTCGTCCAGTTGGGCCTGTTCGTCCGGTCCGTCCGGTTTGATGTGGGGTGGCTCGACCTGGAAACGTCGCCAGGATTCGGTGAACTGGAGATGGCTGTATCCACGGCGGCGAGCCCCGGATGGTTCACGGTCCGAACTGATCTTGTAGCCCTGCATCAGCATTCGGCCCATGCCCTGAACGGTCAGCCCCTTGGTGGACTGCAACCCCCACCGCGTCGGGAACCTTGCGGCCAACAGGTCCACCAGTTCCGTGGACGGCATGAACTGATCTCCTGCCTGCCAGACCTGTGCAATGTCCCGGATCAGGTGCACGCGCAATGGGAGGTTCTGCAGTCCCTCTGCTCGCTCCATCTTTCGTTCCTCCATGTCTCGGTGAATGAGGGTGTTGATGATTCCGGGCCACCGTCCGCCAGCGGCTTGGGCAACACGGGCCAGTGGGCGCCACTTCTCACGCATCCGTCCTTTGCAGTCCTCCGGCAGGGTCGGGCGTGCATTTCCGACTGATTCACGGGCGGCTTCCATGGCCATTTCCAGATCGATCCGCAGGTGGTCGGCGTCTTCCTCGATGTCTTCCCAGTCGGATGACTCCACCAGCCCCTCGAAGTCGGGCATCAGCAGGACGCGGATGCACCGAGTGCGGGTGTCATCAGGCAGTGACGGGTTATTGCCCGCCAGGGCGACCGGGGCGAACGTGGACATTTCCCGGTCGGTCCAGTTGCCTTCACTGTCCTTGACCAGCACGGGACGGGAGCCACCACGCTTGTATCCGGTGTTGATGGTGGCCATGACTCCGGCCATGATGGGATTTTTCGGGTCCAGGGACCGGTCTGCCTCGTCAATCAAGATGGTTCGGATTCCGCGCTCCAGCACCCGTGGCAACAGCGCCTCGGAGGAGATGGTGGACGCAGACAGCGGCCGGCGCACCAGGTGTTGCAGGTGTTCCAAGGCAGTCGTCTTGCCCGATTCGGGCATCACTGAATCAATCTGAAGGCGCGGCGTCGTATAGGTCTGCTCGACCACATATGTATGCGCGGCCCATAGTGTCATCAGGTGGATGTCCTCGGCAGTGGTCGTCAGAACGAACCGGCTAATCCACTCGTCCACCTTGTCCAGCACCCCCAATAAGGAACCGGACGGACTGGACGAAGCGGACGAAGCGGACGGCTCGGCGTGGATATCCGAGGAATCAATCGCTTCCAGGTCCAAGGGTGAATAGCTCATCGCGACGTCACCCCCTGTCGTTGTTCGGCGCGGAACCGCTCGACGGAGCGGCGGTGTGCAGCTTGCTCCCCGTCCCAGCCGGC
This sequence comes from Citricoccus parietis, assembly GCF_042433045.1. Taxonomy (NCBI): domain Bacteria; kingdom Bacillati; phylum Actinomycetota; class Actinomycetes; order Micrococcales; family Micrococcaceae; genus Citricoccus; species Citricoccus parietis. Next base: position 103,947 of record NZ_JBHLWH010000027.1, read on the forward strand.
GAACATCTCGCGGACAGAAGCGGCGATCTGCGGATGAATGTGAGGGCAGCTGACCTCGGTACGTCCCTGCTCCAGGCCGGCGCGGTAACCGGCGGCGTAAAGGGCACGATCCTGCTCAACGGAGCGAGTGAGGTCGGATTTCAAATCGGAGGTATTCAAAGTGCGCCCCCTAGCCGGGTGTCCACGGCTTGCAGTTGGCACAGGACCAGATAGGCACGATCCCCGCGCATAGCGGCCCGTGAGCGTGCTTTATCGGCGGCGTGAAGGGACATGTAGATGCGGCGGGTCCAGCGCGGCGCACGGCCTTCAGGACGGGAGTGAACAACGACGACGTACACGCCATCCACCAGTCCCGCGGGGTCCGGATCGGCTATACTAAGAGTGTCGCCGCCAAACGACTTTCGAACCGCCTCGGTCTCACCGCCGGGGCGGTTTTCTTTTGCCTCAGACACGTGCACCACCACGCTTCATGGTGCGGTTCACGGCGCGCTCGCCAGTCGGGTCGGAGTAGGTCAGCACGACGGCCAGGGCATCCGGGTCCAGCTCGACCACGTAGGCGAAGTTGCGGTTGATCCACGAGCGGGACAGGTGCGGCAGGTGGTCCGAGATGATGCGCACTGCATCTCGCTTGGACAGGTCACGGATAGCGGCCTGCATCTCGGCGCACTCATCTACCGTGATGTTCCCGGCGGGCGTGGCTCGGCGGGTGCTGTGAGCGGTGACGGCAATCAAGAGGCACCACCGCCAACGATGGCGTACGTGGCGGGATTGACCTCGGTGAACAGGGCGTCAAGGTCCGCCGGGTCGATGCGGATGATCCGCTTGCCGATTCGGTAGGCCCGTAAGTCACCACGAGAGATGAGGCGGCGCACCGTGGACTCGGACAGGCCGCGTTCCTCGGCTACATCTGAGATGGACAGGCGTGGACTAGCTGGTCGCTTAGACAAGAATGCCTCCCGGGCACGCTTAGTAAGCGCTGCGCGGGAGGCGGAGCAATAGTTCCCGAGGCCTTCGGCCGCTCGGGGTCAGGTCCACTGCCTGACTCTGTATGGTCCCATGTTACCCCATGTATTACATGGTTGTCATTCGTGGTCAGTTTCTTTGTCGAATCGGCCGGCGGCTTGTGCAAGACCGTCTACGGTGATCCTGTCGATGCCGTGCTGCTCCAGTCGCTCCAGGATGGGCGTCAGGTTGTCCTCGCGCCGTGTCACGGTGGCATGGCGGCGACGGTTGGCGCACTTGGGGCACTTGAACGTGTATGTGACATGGCCGGGGTCCTGCCCAGCGGCTCCAGTGCCAGGACCAAACACTGGTGTCTGCTCCTGTCCTTCATGGATGGACTTCCAGGCTTTCGGCTTGTCTGTCAACTGTGGCGGGCTGGTCGCCAACCAATCTGTGAGGTCCGTAGCCATGCCGGGGTGCTTCTCCATATGCACGGCGTGCTGACGTTGGAGGTCGGATGACTGAGCACCTTCCTGCATCCAATCCCCCGTTCCCCCAGACCGCACAAGCTTGCCTATGGTCCACGGCTTGTGTCCGTTGTCGCAATAGATGGTGATCATTCTTTCCCCTCGGTTGTGGTTAGTGCGCCGGCCAGCGCGGCCAGTCGGGACCTCTCGGCGTGCTGGTATCTTTCGACGCTGGCACCGTCGCTGTGACCGGCGTATGCCTTCAGCTCGGCCGTGGTGGCACCGGCCTGCCCTAACCGCGTTAGGGCGCTATGCCGGAGCCCGTGGAACGTGAAGTTCTCCAACGGATCACGAAGGTCCTCCCCCGCGATCCTCGGGGCGTTTACGGACTCCATGGCCTCGTTGAAGTGTGACCGGATGGTGTTGGGGTGGTGGTGGACGTCGCCGCCGGGGTGGCGTGGGAACAGCAGTCCATTGCGGCCCTTCGTCGTGTGCTGTTCCAGGTGCTCTACCAGCTTGGGGGCCAGTCCGGGCGGAACGGGAACGTCTCGGCTGCCGGCCCTACTCTTGGGGGTTTCCTCGCGGACACCTGAACCTCGAGCCTGCACCTGTGTCTCTACCTTGATCCAGTACACGGCATTGTCCCCGCTGCCACTCGTGGTTATGTGGCGGCGGCGCAGTCCCAGCACCTCCCCCAGTCGCAATCCGCACCAGCCGGACAACAGCACGGCCATGCGCTCGGCCGGGGGCATGTTGGATGCCAGTGCGGCCACGTCCTCAATGCTCGCCGGGGTTCGGTTGCGCTCGGGGGTGCTAGAGGGGCGACGGAACTTTGAAGCGGACGGCGGTGGGACTGGAGATGCCAGCACCCATGGTTTGAAGTTGCGGGGCAGATCCGGGGCGTCGCCGGATGCCCACCGGAACATGGATGCAACGGTCTGGTGGACGGGCGCGGCCGTAGTGGACCCCTTGGACTTCTCCAGTCGGTCCAACCAGTCGGCTACGTCCTCGGCCAGGATGCGCCCCACGCCGGTGTTCTCAAACTCCGGCAGGAAGTGGGCCTCTAGTCGGCGCTCGTACGTGTAGCGGGTGCCGAACTTCAGGCCCCGGTGTTCTAGGTACTCGCTCCAGGCGGTGAACATCTCGCGGACGCTTCGGGAATCGGCGGTGGCCTTCCGCGCACGCAGTTCGGCCTCGACCTTCTGGTTACGGCGTTTGTCTGCCGGCGGGACGAATGTGCCCCGGGCCTTCTCAGATCTGGCAATGTCCAGGGCGGCACGGGCGTCTCCGATGGTCTGATACGCACCTAGGCTGTGCTGCACCCCGCCCACGAAGAGGCGGGCGCGATAGGTGCCATTGTGTAGCCGGTCAATGCCGCGTGGGAGCTTCTTGCCGCTGGTTGCCATGCCCACCTCCTGAACTAGTTACTACTGTGTGACTAGTTCTATGGTACCTTGTGACCACACCTGAATAGTTGTGAACATGTGGCGATGGGCTTACTTCCCTGTAATGGCAAGGAAAAAGCCCGGAACCACGAGGGTTCCGGGCTTGGTCCGTGGAGATGGCGGGAATTGAACCCGCGTCCGATGCAGTGTTGCCAGGTCTTCTCCGGGCGCAGTTTGCTGTGGGTGTTACTCGGCCCTGGCTGTCCCGCAAACAGGCAGCCAACCCGGGCCCAGCCGGATTAAGGTCTCCACCACGACCCCCGGCGAGGGTGGTGGACATTGGCTATCTAATCGACGCCAGGTCCTGGGGCGATAGCATCCTCAGGTTGACGGACTCGTTCACTGATCAGGCAGCGAGAGCGAAGTCAGTGCGCTTAGATTCGGCACTTGTTGGTTTGCAGAGAGCGTTTCCGAGATAACTCTGCATCCTCGGCCCGCTTCCCCTGTCGCGACTCACATCGTCGAAACCGATCATCCCCATGTTCTGTTCTCAATCAACCGGTTCCCTGCGAGGCTTCTCTGATTCCACGCCTGGTCCGGATTGTCCAGTATAACGCATCCCCGGCCCGCGGTATTCCGGCCGGTCTCCTGATATCAGGCTGCGCGGCGGTTGCGGATCCTCATGGCACGCTGTGCCTCACGGTTGTCCTGCTTCTCACGCAGGGCATGGCGCTTGTCATAGTCCTTCTTGCCCTGGGCGATGCCGATCTCGACCTTGACCCGGCCGTCCCTGAAGTACAGCTGCAGCGGAACGATGGTGTGTCCGGATTCCATGATCTGACGGGAGATCTTGGTCAACTCCTGGCGGTGCAGCAGCAGCTTGCGCCGCCGGCGTGCAGCGTGGTTGGTCCAGGACCCGTTGAGGTATTCCGGGATGTAGACCTGCTCGAGGTAGAGCTCGTCCCCGTAGAAGACGGCGAATCCGTCCACCAGGGAGGCGTTGCCCTCGCGCAGGGACTTGACCTCGGTCCCCATCAGGGAGATCCCGGCCTCGTAGGTGTCCAGGATGAGGTAGTTGTGCCGGGCCTTGCGGTTGGTCGCAATGATCTGCCGGCCGTCCGGGGTGGACGACTTGCCGGACTTGCCGGCGGACTTCTTGGCCATAGCCGGTCCCCTCCTCTCCGACGGGTCGGATGCTCACTACACAGACTTACCAGTGTACCGCCGCCGTCAAGGGGCAGCACCCGGCCAGCCTCAGAGCAGACCGGCGGGGTTGACGGCCTGGCCGTCCAGGATCGTCTCGAAGTGCAGGTGGCAGCCGGTGGAGTTGCCGGTGGTGCCGGTGTAGCCGATGATCTGGCCGCGCTTGACGTTCTGCCCCGGGGACACGATGTACCGGGTCATGTGGTGGTACTTGGTGGCCAGGGCACGCCCGTTGACCACGCCGTGGGAGATGACCACGCGCTTGCCCGACGTCCACACCGCCCAGTCCGCGTTCCAGACCTCGCCGTCCGCAGAGGCCCGGATCGGCAGGCCGCAGCCGCCGCCGAAGTCCATGCCGGTGTGCACGTACCCCCCGGCGCCCCCGTAGTCGAAGGTGCCGGACGGCGTCGGGCGCCAGCCGAATCCCGAGGTGATGTACGTGTTCAGCGGCCACTGCAGGCCCCAGCCACTCGAGGTGCTGGCGGCCTTCTCGGCCTCGCTCGCCCGGTCCTCCGCGGCGCTGGCCTCGCGTTCGGCCTGCTCGGCCGAGGCCTGCGCGGCTGCCCGGTTCGCCGCCGAGGCCTGCCGGGCCTTGCGGGCCGCCTCCTCGGCCTCGCGGCGCTTGCGCTCGGCCTCGGCCACGGCCGCACGGTGCTGTTCCTGCAGGTCGCTGGCCTTGCCGGCCTGAGCCGTCAGCGCCCGTTGACGCTCGGCGATCTGTTCGTTGACCTGGTCCTGAGCCGCTCGGTTGGCGTCGATCTGCGCCTGGATCTGAGGGCGCTGCGCCTTGAGCTCGTCGGTCAGCTCCGACGTGGTGGAGACCATCTGGTCGAGTTCACGCTTGGCGGCGGCGGCGGCGTCACGGGCCTGCTCCTCGCGCCGGAGCGCGTCCTCAGCCTGGGCCCGCAGGTCCCGGATCTCCGTCTCGACGGCGGCCAGGCGCACCTCGGCGTTGACGTCCGTGGACTTGCTCTGCGAGACGGTGGAGATGCGGCTGTTCTGGATCCGCATGGCCTGGTTCGCCAGTCCCATGGCGTCCGGCAACGAGGAGTCGCTCATGCCCAGGATGAAGGCAAGGTCCGAGGAGACACCACCCTGCTTGTAGGCCTGGTTGGCGATCTGCCCGATCTCGGCGGAGGCCACGTCCAACTCCTGCTCGCTCGCGGCGATCTCGGCGAGGATCTCGGATCGGCTCGATTCGGCCTGCCGCACGCGTTCATTGAGTGACTGGACCTCCGCAGCGGCGGCCGAGACCTGGCCTTCGGCCGCAGTCAGCGCCTCCTGGGCTCCGGGCAACTGGTCCTGGAGCGAGTTCAATTCCCGGATCTTGTCGGCGATGTCGGCGTCCAGGCCCTCAAGGGACGCATCGAGGTCACCCTGGCGCTCCTCCAGGTCCGACTGTTCCCCGCCCAGGTTGCCGATCTCCTCATCGATCTCGGACTGCTGGCGCTCAGCCTGTTCGATCTGGCGCTGCAGGTCATCGATCGAGTCCTGTGCCGCGGCGGTGCCGCCCATGGACAGGGTCAGAAAGGTGACCAGTCCAGCACCGATGATGGCGCGGGAGAGTCGGCGTGGCTTCACGGGTTCCTCCGTCAGGAATACGGTCAGGGATGGTCGGTGGGCCGGTGGGCGGGCCCGCGACCTGCGGGTGGATCAGGCGGTGTACTATCTCGAATCGGACAACATCTGGTCACAAGTGTCACACGGGTCGCACCTGTCTCACCATCATCACACCTTAAGGTAGCGCCTCAGGGTGAGGATCGACGAAAGCGCGGCCAGCAGGACCGCGACGCCCAGCAGCAGAGGGATCAGGATCAGGGCGTCCCCGCCCGCGATGAAACCGGTTCCCGGATACTGGCCGGTGAGCCAGTCCCCGATGAAGAACTCCGCCACGGCCCACGTGGTGACGCTGGCCAGGACGGCGCCCGCGAGGGCGGCGATCACCCCCTCCAACAGGAAGGGCAGTTGGATCATGGTCTTCGAGGCGCCGACCAGGCGCATGATTCCGGTCTCCCGCCGGCGGGAGAACGCGGAGAGCCGGATGGTGGTCGCGATCAGCAACACCGCACAGACCAGCATCACCACCGCCACGGAGACCGCGATGACGGATGCCATGTTCATCAGGGAGAAGATCTGCTCCAGCAACTCGCGCTGGTCGGACACGATCTCCACGCCGGGCATGGAGGAGAACAGTTCGTTGACGACCTCGTACTGTTCCGGATCCACCAGGGCCACCCGGAAGGACTCCGGCAACTGGTCTGCCGTGACGGTGCCCGCCATGGCGGAGTTCTTGAACTGCTCCTGGAAGATCTCCAGGGCCTGGTCCTGCGACTCGTAGTCGAAGCTCTTGACGTAGGGGGCGGCCGTGGGTGACTCCAGCAGGTCCTGGACGGCCTGGCGTTGGCTGTCCGTGACGGGACCGGAAGCACACGAGGTGGTGGTGGAGGTGTCCGTGCAGAGGAAGATGGCCACCTCGACCCGGTCATACCAGTACCCCTTCATCTGGTTGATCTGCTGCTGCAGCAGGCCCGCCGCCCCCACGAAGGTCAGCGAGATGAAGGTCACGAGCACGACCGAGACGACCATGGACAGGTTGCGGCGGATGCCGGAGAACGTCTCCCCGAGGACGAAGGCGAACCTCATGCCGTCGCCTCCGTCCGGTAGCCGCCACCGGTCTCGTCGCGGACGATCCCGCCGGCATCCAGCTCCACCACGCGGCGGCGCATCTGGTTCACGATGTCATCGTCATGGGTTGCCATGACCACGGTGGTGCCGTTCTGGTTGATCTTGTCCAGCACGGCCATGATGCCCAGGGAGGTCTCCGGGTCGAGGTTGCCGGTCGGCTCGTCGGCCAGCAGGATCTCCGGCCGGTTGACGATGGCGCGGGCGATGGCCACGCGCTGCTGCTCGCCGCCGGACAGCTCGTGCGGCATGCGCTTCTCCTTGCCCTCCAGGCCCACGGTCTCGAGGACCTCGGGAACGGTCTGGCGGATCTGGGCCCGGCCCTTGCCGAGCACCTGCATGGCGAAGGCCACGTTCGCATAGACGGTCTTGTTGGGCAGCAGGCGGAAGTCCTGGAAGACCACGCCGATCCCCCGGCGCAGCTTCGGCACGCGCCACGAGGGCATCCGTGCCACATTCCGGCCGACCACGTAGACCGTACCGCTGCTGGCGCGTTCCTCACGCAGCATCAGGCGGATGAAGGTGGACTTCCCGGAACCGGAGGCACCTACGAGGAAGACGAACTCACCCCGCTCGAACTCCACCGTCACGTCGTGCAATGCCGGACGGGAACGGCGGTCATAGACCTTGGAGACCTGCTCGAACCGGATCATGTTCCACACTTGCCCCTGGACGCGATCATCCCGCGGCACCAGGGGCTGGGTTGGGGAAGTCTCGGTGCCGACCTTTCCCACGGTAGTCACGAAGCGATAACAGCGGTGGGATGCTGGGCGGTGAGTCGGCGCGGAGCACGGGGCCCGACCACCGCGAAAGGTGGTCAGGCCCCAGGTACCCGCCGGCCGGCGTCGGGCCGTGGTGGGGTGCGTCAGTACAGGGTGGCGCCGGTGGCCTGGCGGACCTCGTCCTCGGTGAGCCCGGGAGCGGTCTCGACCAGCACCAGGCGCGGGGCGCCGGGATCCGTTGACTTGTCCACATCGATCACGGCCTTGTCCGTGATGATCCGGTCCACCACCCCCTGGCCTGTCAGCGGCAGGTCACACTCCGTGAGGACCTTCGGGGCCCCGTCCCGGGCGTTGTGGTCCATCAGCACGATCACCCGGCCGGCACCGTGGACCAGGTCCATGGCCCCACCCATGCCCTTGACCATCTTGCCCGGCACCATCCAATTGGCCAGGTCCCCGTTCTGGGCCACCTGCATGCCACCGAGCACCGCGACGTCGATCTTGCCACCGCGGATCATCCCGAACGAGGACGCCGAATCGAAGAACGAGGCCCCCGGGCGGACCGTCACCGTCTCCTTGCCCGCATTGATCAGATCCGGATCCACGTCCTCCTCGAACGGGTACGGGCCGACCCCGAGGATCCCGTTCTCGGACTGCAGCACCACGGTGCGCCCCTCCGGGATGTGGTTCGGGATCAGCGTCGGCATCCCGATCCCCAGGTTCACATAGGCACCGTCCGGCAACTCCTGCGCGGCCCGGGCCGCCATCTCATCTCGGCTCCAACTCATCGGTTCTCCTCTTGGCTGTCCGGGCCGGCGGCGCGGACGGTTCGCTTCTCGATCGGCTTCTCGATGTCCGGCCCGACCTCCACGATCCGGTGCACATAGACCCCCGGCAGGTGGACCTGGTCCGGATCGATCTCCCCGGGCTCGACCAGCTTCTCCACCTGGGCGATGCACACGGTCGCGGACATCGCCGCCGGCGGCGCGAACTGGCGGGTGGCCTTGTTGAAGACCAGGTTGCCGTGGCGGTCGCCGACCGCCGCGTGGACCAGCGCGAAGTCCGTCACGATGGACTCCTCCAGCACGTAGTCCCTCTCCCCCGTCTGGCCCAGGGTGAAGGAGCGCACGTCCTTCGGCGCAGAGGCCTTCGCCACCGTCCCATCCGTGTTGTACCGCATCGGCAGGCCCCCATCGGCCACCTGGGTCCCGACGCCGGAACGTGTGTAGAACGCCGGAATGCCGGCTCCCCCGGCCCGCAGCTTCTCCGCCAGGGTGCCCTGCGGCACCAGCTCGACCTCCAGCTCACCCTCGAGGTACTGCCGGGCGAATTCCTTGTTCTCCCCCACATAGGACGAGGTCATCTTGGCGATCTGCCCGGAGGCCAGCAGCAGCCCGAGCCCCCAGCTATCCACGCCGCAGTTGTTGGACACGATGGACAGCGCCTTCGCACCCTGGTCCCTCAACGCCTCGATCAACTGGACCGGGTTGCCGGACAACCCGAATCCACCCACCGCCAACGAGGAGCCGTCACCGATATCGGCCACCGCCTCCGCCGCGGTACCCACCGTCTTGTCCACACTCATGGTCTGTCCTTCCGTTCTCCTGGTCTGCTGGCCTGCTGGTCTGGTGTTCTGAGGTTTCAGCTGGCGGTCCAGCCACCGTCCATCGCATATGAGGCGCCGGTGGCCATCCCGGAGGCATCCGAAGCCAGCCAGAGCACCAGCGAGGCGACCTCCTCCGGCTCGACGAGGCGTTTGACGGCCGACTCGGTCAGCATGACCTTCTCCACGACCTCGTCCTCGGAGATCCCATGGGTCTTGGCCTGGTCGGCGATCTGCTTCTCCACCAGCGGCGTGCGCACATAGGACGGGTTGATGCAGTTCGACGTCACCCCGTGCCCAGCGCCCTCCAGGGCGGTCACCTTGGACAGGCCCTCGAGACCGTGCTTGGCGGAGACATACGCGCTCTTGAAGGCCGAGGCGCGCATCCCATGGGCGGAGGAGAGGTTGATGATCCGGCCGAAGCCCCGTTCATACATGCCCGGCAGGACGGCCCGGGTGAGCAGGAACGGCGACTCCAGCATGAGCCGATGGATGAACCTCCACGCCTGGGGGTCGAACTCGTGGATCGGGGCGATCCGCTGGATCCCGGCGTTGTTGACGAGGATGTCCGTGTCCAGCCGGAGGTCGTCGAGGGCCTCGGTGTCGGCGAGGTCGGCCACCCAGGCCGTGCCGCCGACCTCGGTTGCGAGCGCTTCGGCCGCCTCCGCGTTCAGATCGGCCACGGTCACCGTGGCCCCCGCCGCCGCCAGGGCACGCACGCAGGCCGCCCCGATCCCGGAGGCCCCTCCTGTCACCACCGCGGTACGACCGGCGAGGATGCCGTCCCGGAAGATCCCGGTGGTCTGCTGATGCTCTGTCACTGATGCGGTCACGGGGCGTTCCTGCCTTCTGGGCTGGGGTGAGGTGAGGGGGGTGAGGTGTGGTGGGTGAGGTGGGGGGTGGTTCTCAGAGGCTCAGCAGCAGGGCCTCGCCCTGGCCGCCGCCACCGCACAGGCTGACGGCGGTCCGGCCGCCGCCGCGCCGGGACAGCTCCAGGGCAGCGGTCAGGGCCAGCCGAGCCCCGGAGGCGCCGATGGGGTGGCCCAGGGCGATGGCACCGCCGTGGAGGTTGGTCTGCTCCAGGGGGTACTCCAGGTCCTTCAGGGACTGGACCGCCACGGCGCCGAAGGCCTCGTTGATCTCGATGAAGTCCAACTCCCCCACGGACCAGCCGGCCGTGGCCAGAGCGGCCAGGATGGCATTGGACGGCTGGGAGTGCAGGGAGGAGTCCTTCGGTCCGGCGACCTGACCGGGCGCCCCGATGGTCGCCAGCACCGTCAGCCCCTGGGCCTCCGCATAGGCCCTCGAGGTGACCACCAGGGCGGCCGCGCCGTCGGAGAGCGGCGAGGAGTTGCCGGCGGTGATGCCGCCGTCCTGAGCGAACGCCGGGCGCAACCCGGCCAGGGAGTCCACGGTGGTGTCCGGGCGTACGCCCTCGTCCTGGGACAGGACGACCGGCTCGCCCTTGCGCTGCGGGATCTCGATGGGGGCGATCTCCGTGTCGAAGGTGCCGTCGGTCTGAGCGGCGGCGGCTCGTCGGTGGGAGGCGGCGGCGACCTCGTCCTGGGCGGTGCGGTCGATCTGCCGCTCCGTGTTGCCGGACTCGGTGAGCTCGCCCATCGCCTCCTTGCTGAGCGCATCGGTCAGGCCGTCGTAGGCGACCGAGTCGAGCACCGTCGTCGGGCCGTACTTGTAGCCCTTCCGGGCTCCCACCAGCAGGTGTGGAGCGTTGGTCATGGACTCCTGGCCGCCGGCCACCACCACCTCGGCCTCGCCCAGGCGGATGAGCCGCGCCGCATCGATGACGGCGGTGAGGCCGGACAGGCACACCTTGTTGATGGTCGTGGCCGGCACGCTCCAGTCCAGTCCGGCGGCGAGGGCCGATTGGCGGGCCGGGTTCTGTCCCTGGCCGGCCTGGACGACCTGGCCCATGATGACCGAGTCCACGTCAGCGCCGTCCACGCCGGCACGCTGCAGGGCGTGCTTGATGGCGTGGGCGCCGAGGTCCACAGCGGTCAGGGAGGCCTGCTGTGACAGCAGCCGGGTGAACGGGGTCCGGGCCCCGCCGACGATCACGGCGTCGTGGGCAGCAGGGGCGGCAGAGCGAGCAGAAGATGTGGTGGTCATGGATGTTCTCCTGTGGGTGAGGCGGGACGTGTCTTGGTGTGGCGTGGATGACATCCAGCCTAGATCGGCCGGGCCGGGTGCGTCAGAAGGCCCCGACCATCGAGACCACGGCGGTGAGCACGGCGACCGTGATGACCGGCATGACGAGGGTGACCATGAAGATGTCCTTGTAGGACTGGCGGTGGGTCATGCCGCAGACGATCAGCAGCGTCACCACGGCACCGGAGTGGGGCAGGGTGTCCAGGCCGCCGGCAGCCATGGCGGTCAGACGGTGCATGGCCTCCAGGCTCACCCCCTGGTCCAGGGCCAGCGCCTTGAGATCGTCACCGAAGGCGTTCAGGGCGATGGTCATGCCACCCGAGGATGAGCCGGTGATGGCGGCGGTGACCGAGGTGGAGAACACCGAGGTGACCAAGGCGTTGCCGCCCATGTTGAACACGGAGTCCCGGACCACGGCGAAGGCCGCCACGGAGGCGACGACGGCACCGTAACCGACTTCCGAGGCCGTGGAGAAGATCGGCAGCATGGACCCCTTGGCCCCGTCCACGAAGGCCTTGCGCAGGTCTCCGAAGCGGCGGATGTTGAAGGCCACGATGACCAGGATGGCCACGGTCAGGGCGACGATGACAGCCCAGATGCCGGCGCGGGAGCTCAACTCGATGGCGCCGAACTTCTCCTCCTGCAGGTAGTCCCAGTTCAGGGCCGGGAAGACCAGCAGGGTGCAGCCGAAGTTCACGATGATGACGGCCAGCAGCGGGATGAAGGCCTCGACCCCGTTGCGCGGGGTCATGAGGGCGCCGGAGGTGCCGGTCTCGGCCTCCTTGACCTGGGCCTGGGCGCCGGAGCCGTGTCCCGCTCCAGAAGCGGTTGCGGAATCCGTCGCGGAATCCGTCGCGGATCCGGCCAGCGCCGCACCGGGACCGTGCCCGCGGCGGGGACTGGCATCGCTGAAGTGCTCACCGTTGGCCATGAGCCGGCGGCGCCGGAACTCGAGCCACGCCAGGCCGAGCCCGAGGATCATCACGGTCCCCACGAGGCCGATCCCCGGGGCCGCGAAACCGTCGGTGCCGAAGAACTGTCCCGGGATCAGGTTCTGGACCTGAGGCGAGCCCGGCAGGGCCGTCATGGTGAACGTGAAGATGCCCAGGGCGATGGTGCCCGGGATCAGTCGCTTCGGGATGTCCGCCACTCGGAACAGTTCGCGGGCCAGGGGGAACATCACGAACGCCACCACGAAGAGGCTGATGCCGCCGTAGGTCATCAGGGCGGAGGTGACCACGGTGGCCGCCAGGGCGTTCCGCGCGCCGATCCAGCGGGCCACCGTGCGGGCGATCGACTCGGCATAGCCGGTGACCGTCATCAGCACGCCGAACATGGCACCGAGCAGGAACAGCGGGAAGTACTGGCCCACGAATCCGGCGAGGGCCGGCATGAAGATCTCCGTGTAGGAGGCGAGAATCGGCGCTCCGGAGAACACCAGGGCCACGACGGCCGCGATCGGCGCCGCGATGATGACGGGCATGCCCCGGTACGCCAAGGTGATCAACAGGGCGAGGGACAGGATGATGCCAATGATCCCCAAGACCATTCGGTTCTCCTCGGTGGGTGAGATGTCACGGCGCTGGTGGGCCGCACCTACCACCCTGCCCTCGATGGGTGATTCAGGCCACGTCGCAATCCCCAAGAGGTGGTGGCAACTTTCGTCACTGGCTACAACAGGGACAGGGTGCCTCGGAAGGGTTCAGGCCTGGTCCGCGGCGAGGGCCCAGGAGACCCCGATGAGTGTGTTCAGGTCTCCCAGGTCCGCCCCGGTCAGCTCGCGGTAACGCTTGAGCCGGTACCGCAGGGTGTTGGCGTGGATCGGGATGGAGCCAGCAGCAGCCGGGATGTTCATCCGGTGGCCCAGATAGGCGCGCAGGGCTTCGATGATGAGCTCTCCGAAGGCTCCCTCCGCCCGCAGCGGCTGCAGATAGAGGCCGTCAAGCAGGTCCGTGGCCTCCGGGCTAGCGAAGACACCCATGCGCCAGGAGAGGCGTTCCAGGTCCACGACGCCGGCCGTCCCGACCCTCTGGGCAGAGGCCAGCACGTGGGTGGCCAGGTCGAAGGAGGTCGGCAATTCCCCCAGGGTCACCGGGGACCCGAGGGCGATGGTCGATCCCGCGGGCGGCGGGTTTGAGACAGGCGGGCCAGAGCCCGGTGAGAGGCCGGAGCCAGGTGAGTGGACGGCGTCGGGCTCGCCGACAAGGACGCCGATGGCGCCCGTGCCCTGGGGCACCACGATCGCCCGGGCCCCCACGCCCTCCGCCCAGTCCTGGACGGCGGGCACCTCGGCTCCATCAGCGCACAGGGCCCGGACCGGCTGGTTGCGGGGCACGCCGAAGACCGAGGCGCCGGCGAACAACTCGGTCCGGCCCAGGCTCCCCGCCAACGCGGAGCCGAGCCAGTGCGCGCGCCGGGTCGAATCCGCCACGGCTTGCGCGATGGTGCGGTCCCGGTAGGAGACCACGGCGCGGGTGGTGAAGGCGTCTCCCAGGGACCACAGCAGCGTGGAGAAGGACAGGGCCGTCTCCGCTGGAACGCCATAGCGCGGCGCGGCCGCCAACAGGTGGCGCAGGATGATGGTCATGCAGGCGCGGAATCCGGCCAGCACGCTGGCGATATCGACGCCCTGGGCCATCCGCTCCTCGGTCAGCGCCTGGGCCTCATCGATCCCCTCGGGCTCCGGCGACCGGCCCTCGAGGATGGTGCGGATGCTCAAGGCGCGGTTGCGGCGGACGGAGTCCTCGAGGGATTCGGTGGGGACCTCCTCGTACCCGGGGATCGAGGCGCGGAGGGCTTCGACCGTCTCGGCCAGGATGGCATCGTCGGCCGTGAGCGACTCGACGAGGGCCCGCACGGGATCCACGTGGTCCACCGCCTTTCCGACGCACCGTTCCATGACGGTCTCACTGTAGGTCCAGTCCCGTCCTCAGCGCGCCACCGTGCGTCGCAACGCGTGTGATCTGGTTCACATTCGTCCTTCACCCCATCCGTCCCGGCTGGCGCTCCGAACACTCACCGACGCCCCGCCCGGGGCGCGTATTCACCGGAACACCAGGAGTGAAGACCATGAGTGAACGCACCATGACCCGACCGTCCACCCGCCCGGCCCAGTGGGCCGTGCTGGCTGTGCTGGCTGTGGCAGCACTGATGATCCTGAACGCCCTGATCACCGGCGCCCATCCCGCCTCGTTGACACAGGCGGTGGTGGCCGGCCTCACCCTCATCAACGGTCCGCTGGTGGACGGTCCCCTGCTCGACCTGGGCGGCCTGCTGAACGGTCTGCAATTGGGCCAGTTCCAGCAGTGATGCCCTCCTGAGAGCTTTTTCCGACCGAGACCTCCGGGCTGTCACCGCCCGCCGCTGAGACCAGGAGACCCACTGCCATGCCCCACCGCCAGACACCGCCCGCCGGACACGCCCGACCGAACAGGTCCGAGGCGCTCACCCTCACCGAGGCCCAGCACGGCATCTGGTACGCGCAGCAGTTGGATCCCGAGAATCCGACCTACCAGATCGGGCAGTACCTCGATCTCGCCGGCCCCGTGGATCTCCACCTCCTGTCCCTGGCCCTGACCAAGACGGTGCGGGACATCGATGCGTTGTCGATGCGCTTCGCCGCGGACGACGCCGGCCCCTTCGCCACGCTCGACCGCCCCGAACCGACGGCCGACCTCCTCCATGTCGTGGACCTCCAGCAGGAGCCCGACGTGGAGGTGGCGTGGCAGCAGGCGCGGGACCGGATGGAACGGGAGATGACCACCGCTCGTCCGATCGAGCGGGGCGACCTGTTCGGCGCCGTGCTGTTCCGGTTGTCTCCGGACCGTTCGCTGCTCTTCCAGCGCGTGCACCACATCCAGCTCGACGGATACTCTGCGGTGCTGGCACTGCACTATCTGGCCCGCGTCTACACCGAACTGCGGCAGCGGGTGCCCCGGGCCCTGCCGGTGCGCGCCCTGGCGGGGCGCATCGCCCGGACGGCAGCCCGGATCCCCTCACCCTTCCCCCGGCACCGGGACCTGCTCGCCGCCCTCGAGGACTACGAGTCGTCCGAACAGTACGTGAAGGATGAGGAGTTCTGGCGCCAGAGCCTGCAGCGGGACTCCACGGTGGACGGCCTGGAGGGCACCACCACCCGGCCGGCACGTGAGGTGGTGCGCGTCCGGATCCCCCTGGCCGGTCACCAGACCGCCTCCCTGCGCGGTCAGGGCCGGAACGCCTCCCGGACGCTGATCGGCGCCATCGGCTACTACCTGTCCCGGATCACCGGACATGAACGGGTCTCCGTGGGGCTGCCCGTCACGGCACGGCGGGGCCGGATCGCCAAGTCGACGCCGTCCATGCTCTCCACCATCCTTCCCCTGCCCGTGGAAGCCACCCCGGGGACGACCGTGGAGAGCCTGATGGCCTCCACGGCCGAGGCTCTGCGCGGAACGGTGGCACACCAGCAGTTCCACCCGGGACGGCTCTCCGGTGCCGCCGGACATGCCGGCCCCTCGGTCAACCTGCTGCCCCTCGTCGAGGACCTGAGGCTCGGAGCGGCCACCGGATCCGTGCACATCCTCTCGACCGGGCCCGTGCACGATCTGTCCTTCGTGGTCTCTGGGCTCACCAGCGACGCCGCCGAGGCTGCCCTGTTGCTCGAGGGTGACGCCGAGCTGCACACCGCCTCCACGCTGCGCGGCCACGGCGAACGCCTCCTCGCCTTCCTGGACCGCCTCCTCGCCGCCGAGGAGGGCACCGCCCTGTCCCAGCTCCCGATCACGCTCCCGCAGGAGGCCGGGCTGCTGCTGGAGGACGGGCTCGGCCCGCAACATCCTGCCGCGGACGAGACGGTCCTGGCCTCCTTCGCCCGCACCGTGGCCTCGCGTCCCGAGGCCACCGCCGTCGTCGGGACAGACGGCGCGTTGACGTTCGCGGAGCTGGACTCCACCTCGAATCGGCTGGCGCACCATCTGCTGCACCGTGGGATCGGCCGCGGCGACGCCGTCGCCGTGCGCGTGGAGCGTGGAGTGCACCTGCCGGTCCTGGTGCTGGCGGTCCTGAAGTCCGGGGCGGCCTACCTGCCCCTGGACCCCGAGTATCCCGCGGAGCGGGTGCACGGGATGATCGAGGACGCCGGCCCGGTGCTGCTGCTGACCACGGGTCGCCAGGCCGCCACCGACCGTTCCGCCGGGGGCGACTGGAACGTCCCCTGCCTCACCGTGGACGCTGACACCGAGCCGGCCTGGCGGCGCTGCACGGACGACCCACTGGCGCTGGTCCCCGCCGTCGGCGGAGTCTCCGATGAGGACCTCGCCTACATCATCTTCACCTCCGGCAGCACCGGGCGCCCCAAGGGGGTCGGCGTGCCCCGCGCGGCCCTGCGGAACCTCTTCCTCGACCACCGCAGCACCTTGTTCGAGCCCACGGAGCGACGGCTGGGGCGGCCGGCCAGGGTGGCCCACAGCTCCGGACTCTCCTTCGACGCTTCCTGGGACCCGCTCCTGTGGCTGTTGGCGGGCCACCCTCTGTACCTGGTGGACGAGGAGGTCCGGCGGGATCCGCAACGACTGGCCGATTACCTGATCGACCATCGGATCGACTCGATCGAGACCACCCCGTCCTTCGTCCAGACGCTGCTGGACGCCGGGCTATTCGATCGGGACGGCCATCCCACCGTGGTCGCTGTCGGCGGTGAGGAGGTCGGTCCTGAGGTCTGGCAGCGCCTCGCCTCCCTGGACGGGGTCCACGCGGTGAACCTCTACGGTCCCACCGAGACCACCGTGGACAGCCTCGTCGCCCAGATCACGCCGGAGACGCAACCCCACCTGGGCCGTCCCGTGCGCAACAGCCGCCACTACATCCTGGATGCGGCCTTGCGGCCGGTCCCCGAACGTGCCGTCGGCGAGCTGTACCTGGCCGGTGCCAATATGGCCCGCGGCTACGTGGGCCAGCCGGGTCTCAGCGCGGCACGCTTCGTGGCGGACCCCTTCGCCGCAGACGGCTCACGGATGTACCGCACCGGCGACGTCGTACGGCTCCGGCATGACGGCTCGGTCCGGTTCCTCGGGCGACTGGACGACCAGGTCAAGATCCGCGGCTACCGCGTGGAGATCGGTGAGGTCGAGGGCGCGTTGCAACGCCAAGTCGGGGTGGCGCAGGCCGCCGTCGTGGTGCACGGCCGGGACGAGACGGCCCGGCTGGCCGGCTACGTCACGCTGACCGAGCCGGACACCCCGGACCGCCTGGACGGAGTCACCGTCCGGGACCGCCTGCGGCAGGCCCTGCCGGACTACATGGTTCCCGGCACGGTGATGGTGCTGGAGCAACTGCCCCTCACGACGAACGGGAAGCTCGACCGGCACCGCCTGCCCGATCCCCTCGACGCATCCTCCTCATCCACGTCCGACCGCGTCCTGGACGAGGCCCAGCGACCGAGCACGGCACGCCAGTGCCGGATCGCCGCGGCCTTCGCCGAGGTGCTCGGCCACGATGCCACCGGCTCCGGGCTGGGCCTGGACGACGATTTCTTTGCCGTGGGCGGACATTCACTGCTGGCCACCCGTCTCGCCGCGGTCCTGACGGCCGAGCTGGGTATGCCGGTGGCGGTACGGGACATCTTCGAGTGCCCCACGGTGGGTGCCCTGGACCGACGACTCGGAGAACGTCGCGGCACCGCGAGTCCACTGACACTGCAGCCGATGACGCGCCCCGAGCGGCTGCCCGTCTCCCTGACACAGCGGCGGCTCTGGTTCCTGAACCGGATGGACCCGGACTCGGCGGCCTACAACGTGCCGCTGGTGCTGCAGCTGACCGGAGACCTGGACGCCCATGCCTTGCGCGGGGCCCTGGAGGATGTGGTCGGGCGGCATGAACCCCTGCGCACCGTCTTCCCCCTGCTGGACGGCGAACCGGTGCAGCAGGTGCTCGGCCCCGAGGCGGGCGCACCACCCTTCACCGCGGTGCGCATCCCCGCTGCCAGTCTCGGCGCTGCGGTCCAGGCGGAGGCGGAGCGCCCCTTCGACATCACCACCCAGACGCCCCTGCGGGCCGTCCTGCTGCAGACGGAGGAGCAGGTGCACACCCTCGTGGTGGTCATGCACCACATCGCCACGGATGGATGGTCCCTGGCTCCCTTCGCCCAGGATCTCGCCGCCTACTATGCGGCGCGCCGGAACGGCCGGGCCGCCCAGTTGCCGGATCTGGAGGTCTCCTACGCCGATTTCACGCTGTGGCAGCGCGAGCTCCTCGGGGACGGCGAGGCATTCCCCCGTCAGATGCACCGGTACTGGCAGCAGGCCCTGCAGGACGCCCCCGCTGAGATCGACCTGCCCCGGGACCGGGCACGCGGCGAAGAGGCGGCGCCGTCCGGTATGGGCGAGGTCCGCCTTCCCGTGGATCCCGGTCGTCACGCCGCCCTGCGGCACCTGGCCGCCCAGCACCGCAGCAGCCTCTTCATGGTGCTCCAGTCCGCCGTCGCCGTGACCCTGAGACAGCACGGCGCCGGGGACGACATCGTCGTGGGCACCCCCGTCGCGGGCCGTGGCGACCCGGCGCTGGAGCCCCTGGTCGGCTTCTTCGTCAACACCCTCGTGCTGCGCACGGACGTGGCCAACAATCCGACGCTGGCCCAGGTGCTGGAGCGGGTCAGGGAGGCCAATACCCGGGCCTACGGACACCAGGACCTGCCCTTCGATGCCGTGGTCGATGCGGTGAACCCGCCCCGGGTGGCCGGACGCCACCCGGTGTTCCAGGTGATGCTGACGCTGCAGAACACCCCGCCGGCGGTGCTGGACCTGGACGGCGTCAACGTCACCGTGCCCGCCCAGATGACGAGCGCCGGAGTCAAGACGGACCTGATGATCGATGTCAGCACCCCCGAGGGTGACGACGGGCAGCTGCAGGTGGTGCTGGGATACGACCGCGCCCTGTTCGAGGCGGGCACAGCCCAGCGGATCCTCGACGCCCTGGACCGCGTGGTCACGGCCTTCGCCACCTCGGCGCAGCGCCACCTCTCCGAGCTCGATGCCGTGGGACCGGCCACGCGAGACCGGCTGGCGGAATGGGGCCAGGGGCCGTCCGTACCCGCGACCAGCACCCTTCTGGAGACCTTCGAACGGTCTGCCGCACGCCATCCCCAGGAGACAGCCGTGCAGGACGACGCCGGCCGGATGACCTTCGGCGAGCTGCTGGAGACCGTCGACCAGGTGGCCGGTGGCCTCGTGGCCCACGGGGTGGCCCACGGCGACCGGGTGCTGATCTGCCTGCCGCGATCCGCCCAGGCACTGGTCAGTATGCTGGCCACCCTGCGCGTCGGCGCGATCGCGGTGCCCGTGGACGTCTCCTATCCGGCCGCGCGGATCGCGCACATCACCACCAGTGCCGCGCCACGGCTGGTGATCGGTGAGGACGCCCCGGACGCGAATCCGCCCCGGGTGGGGCCGGACACGCTCCGCACCGCCGGGACCCGGAGCCGGCTGCCACTGCCGGCCACCCCCGGTCTCGAGGACACCGCCTACCTGGTCCACACCTCCGGCACCACGGGCACGCCCAAGGGCGTCCAGGTACCGCACCGTGCCCTGGCCAACCTCCTGGCCCACCACCGGCGCACGATCATCGACGCCGGCCAGCAGCTCGCCGCTCCGGACCTGCCCCGCATGCTGCACCTGACGGGACTGGGCTTCGACGCCGCCTGGGACCCGATCCTGTGGCTCGCGGCCGGAACCACGCTCGTCCTGCCCTCGGAGGCCGAGCGGGTGGACGCCCAGGCCGTGGTGGAGGCGCTGGCCACCGTGGACGTCGTGGAGACCACTCCTTCCTACGCGCAGCAATTGCTCGCCATCGGGCTCGAGGACGTTCTCCAGGAGCAGGACCGCACCCTGTTGCTGGCCCTGGGCGGGGAACCCCTGCCCGCCGTCCTCTGGGATCGCGTGGCCGCGTCCCCCGTGCTCCGCGGCTGGAACCTGTACGGTCCCAGCGAATTCACGGTGGACGCCCTCGTGGCTCCCATCGAGGCCGACCGCCCTCATTTGGGCTCCCCCGTGGCGAACCTCACCGCACGCGTCCTCGACTCCACCCTCGCCCCGGTCCCCCCGGGGGTCGCCGGTGAGCTGTACCTGAGCGGACCGGCCGAGGCCCACGGCTACCGTGGCTGCCCCGGGGAGACGGCGGCCCGGTTCGTGGCCGATCCCTACACAGGGGACCCGGGTGCCCGGATGTACCGGACCGGTGACCTGGTGCGCCGGTCGGCTGACGGGTCCCTGGAGTTCCTGCGCCGCAACGACAGCCAGATCAAGATCCGCGGCTACCGGATCGAACCGGCCGAGGTCGAGGCCGTGCTGGAGCGGCTGGACGGGGTGACGTCCGCCGTCGTGCGGGTGGTGGCCCCCGGCGGCGAGGGGACCGAGCAGCTGGCAGCCTGGCTGGTCGGCTCCCGGGACCCCGAGGAGGCTCGTCGGGCCGCTGCCCTGGAACTGCCTCCCTACCTGGTGCCCACCCGGGCGATGACGATCCCTGCCGTGCCCTTGACCGCCCACGGGAAGATCGATGAGGCGGCCCTGCCGGATCCACTGGCGGACCTCCGAGACGGAGCGGCCGGAGCCCTTTCCACGGCGCCTGTCACAGAGGTGGAGCGTGCCGTGTGCTCGGTGATGGGCGAGGTGCTCGGCGTCACGGAGGTCGGCCTGGACGATGACTTCTTCGCCTTGGGCGGCCACTCCCTGCTGGCGGTCACCCTGGTCGGTCGCCTGCAGCAGGAGGCCGGGCTGCACCTGCCCCTGCGGACGGTGTTCGAGGCGCCCACCCCGGCGCTGATCCTCGCCGCCGCCGGCGGGGACCGGTCCGAGGTCCGGGACGTCGAGACATCAGCCGGATCGACCGGATCGGCCGGGGCCGTGTCCCTCAGCCAGTGGGTGGACGCCCACCCCCGCGACCCGGCGGCCCCGCTGCCGCCGACCGCGGGCCAGGCCCGGTTGTGGTTCCTCAACCAACTGGAACCGGGCACCGCCGAGTACAACGTGGTGGTGCGGATGCGCCTGGAGGGGGCTCTGGAACCGGACGCCCTGGAGGCCGCCCTGCGGGACGTCGTCGAGCGCCACGAGGTTCTGCGGACCGTCTACCCGGCAGTGCAGGGCTCGCCCGTGCAGCGCGTCGGCCCCGTGCCGGACCGGCTGTTCGACGCCGGCCCGGTGGACATCACGGCCGGCTTCGACCTCACCCACGAGCCGCCTCTGCGGGCAACGCTGGTCCCTGAAGGGCAGCAGTGCTGGCGGCTGGAGCTGGTCATCCACCACATCGCCACTGACGGGGTGTCCCTGCGGCCCCTGGTCCGCGACCTCGCCACGGCCTACGCGGCCCGGGTATCCTCGGGTCTCGCCCTGAGCCGGCCGCTGCGGGTGCAGATGGCCGACGTCGCCCGGCGCCAGGTGGCCGAAGGCACCGGGCCGGACGCCCTGGCCCGCTGGGTCCACCGGCTGGACGGCGCACCCCAGGAGCTGGACCTGCCGGCCGACGGACGGCGGCGGGACACCTCGGCGCAGCCGGCGGCCCAGTACCGCTTCGAGATTCCCGGCGAGCTGGCCGGCCGCCTGGGCCGGGTGGCCGCCGGCCGGTCCGCCAGCGGCTTCCACGCGTGGCTGGCGGCCCTCGCCGGATACCTGTACCGCATCGGGGCCGGCGACGACCTCGTCATCGGCTCGCCTTCCGCCGGCCGGTCGGACCCGGACGTGCTGGACATGGTGGGGTTCTTCGTCAACACCCTTCCCCTGCGGCTGTCACTGCAGGAGGGCCGGCTCAGCTTCGCGGAGACCGTGGACCTGGCCCGTCAGGTCACGCTGGAGGCGCTGGAGGACGAACAGGTGCCCTTCGAGCAGATCGTGGAGGAGCTCGCCCCCGAACGCCGGCTGGGCCGTCATCCACTGTTCCAGACCATGCTCTCGGTCGAGGAGCCCACCGACCTGGTGCCGGAGCTTCCCGGCGTCACGGCCACGCCGCTGCCCTCGGAATCCACCGGCCACGCCAAACTGGACCTGTCCATGACCCTCCGGCCCCGCGGTGGTGACGATCCGACCGTGGACGCCGTGCTGGAGTACAACAGCTCGCTGTTCAGCGCTGCGGCCGTCCACGGGCTGATGGACCGCTGGCTGGTCTTCTTGGAAGAGGTCGCCTCGGCACCGCACCGGTCCCTCGCCCACACGCAGATGGCCGGGGCCGCCACACGACTGGATCCGTGGCCGGCCGAGGAGGACGCGGTGCCGGTGCTGGAGCACTTCGCCCAGACCGTCCGCCGCCAGCCGCAGTCCACGGCCCTCGTCGACTCCACGGAGGCCGTCGACTACGCCAGCCTGTGGACCCGAGTCGGCGCACTCTCTGCTGGCCTGCGGGCCCGGCACGTCTGCCGTGGCGACGCGGTGGCCCTCTGCCTGCCCCGGTCCGTGGACACGGTGGCAGCGCTCCTGGCCGTCTGGCAGGTCGGAGCGGTGGCCGTGCCGGTGGACTCCACCCTGCCGCCGGCCCGCCTGGCGGACATGATGGCCGACGCCGGCGCACGCCTGGTGCTGCACGGCCCGGATTCCAACCGCGCACCGGACGATCCCTCGACCGCGCAGATCGCCGCGGACGCGGCCCGGCAGGCCGGCCTGGCTCCCGATCAGGTGCTCGGTACGGACCAGCTGGCTCAGGCCCCCGCCCCGGGCGCCGAGGTGGCAGCGATGCCACCCGCGCCGGGCGCGGCACCGGAGCTGCCGGCACCCGGGGACCCGGCCTACGTGATCTTCACCTCCGGCACCACCGGCCGTCCGAAGGGCGTCCAGGTGCCCCACTCCGCCCTGGCCCAGCTGCTCGCCTCACACCGCGCCACCGTGATGCCGGATGCACCGGGCGCACAGGGTGCTCGGGCGAGGATGGCCCACACCACGGGCGTCGGCTTCGACGCCGCCCTGGACCCGGTGCTCTGGGCCGTCGCCGGGCACGAGGTGCACGTGGTTCCGGATCAGACCCGCCGGGACCCGGAGGCCCTGGTGGCGTATTTCCGTGCCCACCGGATCAGCGCCTGGGAGACGACCCCGAGCTACGTCTCCGCCGTGCGCTCCGCCACCGACCTCGACGGCTACCTGGACGACCCGGACACCCCCGACGTCACCCTGCTTCTCGGTGGGGAGCCGGTAGATCCGGACCTCTGGGCCTGGCTGCGCCGCCTCCGGCGGACCCGCAGCTGGAATCTCTACGGCCCGACCGAGGCCGGCGTGGACGCCCTGGTGGCCGAGGTGGCCGGAGACCCAGCACCAGAGCTGGGCTCCCCCACCGCCGCCATGCGGGCCTATGTGCTGGACACCCGCCTGCAGCCGGTGCCCGCGGGCTCGATCGGTGAGCTCTGGCTGGCCGGCCCCCAACTGGCCCACGGCTACCGGGGGCGCCCCGGGGAGACGGCCGCCCGATTCGTCCCGGATCCGTTCGCCGCGGATGGCAGCCGGATGTACCGCACCGGCGACCTGGTGGCGGCACGTCCGGCGTCGGGAGCCCTCGACGGGCGGCTGCGGGTCAGGATGATCGGCCGCGCGGACGGCCAGGTCAAGATCCGTGGTCATCGGGTGGAGCCGGCCGAGGTGGAGTCACTGTTGCGCTCCACCGGTGTGGCCGTCCAGGCGGTGGTGCGTGCCCGGCAGACGGAGCAGGGCACCGTCCTCGTGGCCTGGGTGGTCCCCGCCGCCCACGGTGAGCGCGGGGTGGACGGTGCGGGCGGTGCTGGCGGAGGCGATGCTGGGGTCGATGGCGATGCAGGTGGCGAGTCCGAGGACCGCGTCCGGTTCGCCGTCGTCGCCGCCCTGCAGAACCGCGTTCCGGCCTACATGGTCCCGGCAGCGGTGGCGGTGGTCAGCGAGATACCGCTCACCGCCAACGGAAAGGTGGACGAACGGGCACTGCCCGAGGCGCAATCCCGGAGTGGTTCGGGCCGGGCCCCGGAGGGACCGGCCGAACAGGCCGTGGCCGCTGCCTTCACCCAGGTGCTGGGCGTCGCCGACGTCTCGGCGGACGACTCGTTCTTCGACCTGGGCGGGCACTCCTTCGTCGCACAGCCGGCCATCGCCGCGCTCAACACCGCCCTGGGCACCACGCTGCCGGTGCGGGCGCTCTTCCAGGCTCCGACCGTGGCCGGTCTGGCTGCCCTCGCCACCGCCGGCGCGGATTCCGTGGCCGCGAGCCTGCGGCCGGTGCTGCCCCTGCGTCCTGACGGGCGTGGTGAACCGCTGTTCGCGCTGCACCCGGGCAACGGGCTGGCCTGGTCCTACTCCGCCCTCGCCGACCGTCTGGACACGGACCGTCCCATCATGGGCCTGCAGATGGGCGGGATCTCCCCGGAGGCTCCGGCCGAGAGCGAGCCGGAGACCCTGGCGGAACTGGTGGACCGGTACGTGCGCGTCATCCGCGGCATCCAGCCTGACGGCCCCTACCACCTGGTCGGCTGGTCGCTTGGGGGGCGGTTGGCCCACGCCATCGCCGCTGCCCTGCAGTCGGCGGGGCAGCGGGTCGGACTGCTGGCCGTGCTGGATGCCTATCCGGCCGGTCACTCGATGGCCGGCGTCGAGGACTCCCAGGCCCTGTGGCACGCTTTCCTGGGGGCCAATGGTGTGGCCACGGAATCCGGGGACCGGCTGACGGCCGCGTCCGTCCGAGACCGGCTGCAGCGGGCCGGGAGTCCCCTGGGAGAGGTCCCCGAGGACAGCATCGACCGCATCGTCCGTCGTTTCCGGTCCATCGGATCCCTTCTCGATGCCACCCCGGTACCCATGTTCGAGGGTGACCTGGTCCTGTTCGAGGCGACCCGGGACGTGCCGGCTGACCGGCCCGCTCCGGAATCCTGGCACCGTCATGTCTCCGGACGCGTCCAGCACCATCGTCTGGCCGCCTCGCACGATGGCCTGCTCAGCACGGCGGAGTCCCTGCGGACCCTGACCGAGATCCTGCAGCTCTCGCTGCCGTGAGAAACCGCTGGTGGCCGGAGGAAATTGCCGCCTCGACCCATCCGCGGCCGGTTCCGCCCCGAACCCCTGATGAGACCCGCCGATCCGGCGCCACCCACGATCACCAGGAGAGATCATGACCAACCCCTTCGACCGCGACGACGACCAGTTCCGAGTGCTCGTCAACGACCGTGGCCAGCACTCCCTGTGGCCCGAGTTCGCCGACGTGCCGCCGGGATGGGTGGTGGTCCACGGCCCCGCCCTGCGGCCGGCCTGCCTGGACTACGTGGAGGAACACTGGCGGGACATCACGCCGCTGTCCTCGCGAGATCTGGCGGTCTCGTGATCGCCCTGCGCGGCGTGACGAAACGCTTCGGCACGTACACGGCGCTCGACGACGTGGACCTGGAGGTGCCCGCCGGCACCGTCCAGGGTCTGCTCGGGCCCAATGGGGCCGGCAAGACCACGAGCGTCCGGGTCCTGACCACGTTGCTGTCCCCGGACCACGGAGACGCCCTGGTGGCCGGTCACAGCGTCCGGCGCCGCCCGGACCTGGTGCGAGCCAACCTCGGTGTCTCCGGACAGTACGCCGCGGTGGATGACAAGCTCACCGGCCCCGAGAACCTGCGTATGGTGGGCGAGCTCTACGGCATGCGCCGGCGTGAGGCCCGGGACCGTGCGGCCGCGTTGCTGGAGCAGTTCCGGCTCGACGGAGTGCCCCGCACCCAGCGGGCCGGATCCTACTCCGGGGGCATGCGCCGGCGCCTGGACCTGGCCGGGGCCATCGTGGCCCGCCCGCCGGTGGTCATCCTGGATGAACCGACCACCGGACTGGACCCACGCGGCCGCCGGGACACCTGGGACGCCATCACCTCGCTGGCGCGGGATGGGACCACCGTGCTGCTCACCACGCAGTACCTGGAGGAAGCCGACGAACTGGCGGATTCCATCACCGTGATCGACGGCGGCCGGATCGTCGCCGAGGGAACCTCGGCCTCCCTGAAGTCCATGGCCGGCGGCGCCCGCATCGACCTGGTCCTGGAGGCCGGAGGTCCGGTGGCACTGGCCCTGGACCTGTTGGGCCCGCTGCAGTTGGAGGCCGTCGCCGAGCAGCGGTCCGGCCGGATCACCGCGGCCGCCCCGGACGGCGGCCGGAGCCTGACGCGCGTCCTGGACGTCCTCGCATCAGCCGGGATTCCCGTGACCGAGGCCGCTCTGCGCCAGCCGACCCTGGACGAGGTCTTCCTCAGGATCACCCGCAGCCCCGCCGGAGCGCGGCGTTCCGAACTCCTGCAGGAGAGCACCGCATGAGCCCCGCCGTTTCCACGGTCTCCAGCGTTTCCACCGTCTCCCACCGACCCTCGGGCGTGATCGCCGGTGTGGCGTCGGCCGTGCGCGACGGCGGCGTGATCGCCCGGCGCAACCTCACCGTCGTGCGCCGCACCCCTGGCGCGCTGGTCACCGGGGTGGCCCAGCCGATCCTGTTCGTGCTCATCCTGGCGTTCGTCTTCGGCGGCACGCTGGGCGGCAGCGAGTACCGCGAGTTCCTCATCGGCGGCATCCTGGCGCAGACCCTGACCTTCAACTCGTCCTTCACCGCGGTCTATCTGGCCAAGGACCTGCACCATGGCATCATCGACCGATTCCGCGCCCTGCCGATGTCCCGCGTCGGCGTCGTGCTCGGGCGGACCTGGTCGGATCTCGCCACCAGTGTGGTCTCCCTGCTGGTGATCCTGGCGTGCGGGCTGGCCATCGGCTGGCGGGTCGGGACTGATCCGCTCCAGGTGGTGGGGACGGTGGGCCTGCTCCTGTTCTTCGCCTTCGCCGTCTCTTGGATCGGGGCGGTCATCGCCCTGACGGCCCGCAGCGTGGAGGTCGCCCAGAGCCTCGGGCTGCTGTGGCTCTTCCCCGTGTGCTTCGTCTCCGGCGCCTTCGTCTCCCCCGCCTCGTTGCCCGGCCCGCTGCAGGGGATCGCCGAATGGAATCCCGTCACGGCGGTCGCCACTGCCGCCCGCCAGGGATTCGGCAACGAGGCCCCCGCGGGCTTCCAGGCTGCCGCCGGCTGGCCCGCCGAGAACGCTCCGCTGTATGCGGCCCTGTGCTGCGTGGTGATCATCGCCGTCTTCGCTCCCCTGGCCGTGGCGCAGTACCGGCGCGTCGGCCGGTGATCACCGTGGTGGCCACCGGTGTCGGCGCCCTGGTCCGTGCCATGCCCCGGGTGACCGGATGGGCTGGCGGCCGGGTGTCCGACGTCGTCTCCTCCGGCGACCTGATCCAGGCTGGCCTGGGCCGGGATCCCGCCGATGGTCAACGCATGCTGGCCGGGCGGGCGGCGCTGCGGCTCCTGGTGGCGTACCGACGCGGCGAATCGCCCCACGTCGCCCGCACGTTGCCGATCGACAGGACCTGTCCGCGCTGTGGCACCGGCCATGGACGCCCCACCCTGCCGGGCCTCAGCCTGAGCACCGCCAGCCGGCGCGGCGCCGTCCTGGCCGGCGTGGCGCGGGAGCAGGACCGGATCGGGGTGGACCTCGAGCGCATCCCGGACCAAACCATGCCGGGATTCGACGACTATGCCCTGCACGCGGCCGAGCGCGAGCGGTTCTCCGGCCGCGGAGACACCGCCGGCCTACAGATCGGCGGATCACCGGGCACACCGGCAGGCACACCGACGGGCACACCGACCGGCGGTCCCGTGACGCGGCGTATCGCCCTGTGGGTGCTCAAGGAGGCGGTGCTGAAAGCCGCCGGGACCGGGCTGGACCACCCCCCGGACCAACTCCTGCTGGGCCCCGGCCGGGCCGAGACCACGTTTCACTCGGCGGGCCGGGTCCACACCCTGACCTGGCACCCCGTGGAACGGGCCCTGGACCGGCATGTGGAGGAGTTGTGGGCCTGTGTGATCCCCGCTCCGGAGGGCTACCTTGGCGCTGTTGCGGCGCGCCGGCCGGACGATGTCCGTGACGTCGGCCAGGATCTCCTGGACCGCTTCCCCGACACACCACCGCGCGCACCCGGACCCGCAGACCGGTGAGCGGAGGTCCGGTCCGCCCGTCCTAGCCGGCTGACTCTGCCAGTGCGGCCAACCGGTCCATGGACGCCGTCAGGGTGATTTCCGTGGTCGCCAGGGCCCGGCGGAAACGGGTTTCATCGGTCAGCCGGGTCCAGTCATAGGTGTGCCGGACCACCGTGCCGCCGTCCGGGGCCGGCTCCAGTTCCCAGCGCCACCGATGGCCCAGGGGCTCCTCGCCCACCGGGGCTGGCAGCCAGGCGAGCCGCCGGCCCTCCTCGAACTCCACCACATGGTTCTCCCGGACGGCGCCGTCCTTCGTCAGGACCATGGTGAACACGTCTCCGACGGCGGTGACCCGCTGGCCGGGTGCGGCCTCCGCCAGGTTGTCATTGCCGTCCCAGTCCGGTTGACGGGCCGGGTCCGCGATCAGCTCGAAGAGGTCCCCGGCGTCAGCGGCGATGTGCCGTTCGGCGGTGACGACGCGCTCGGCGACGGGCGGCAGGTCTGGTTGCTCGGCCACCAGCTCAGAGCCCCTTCCCGGTGGGCGAGACGAGGATCTTCACCGCGGTCTCGTTGTGGTTGATGAGCGTGTCGAATCCCTCATCGATGAGGTCGTCCAGGCCGATCTTGCCAGTGATGAATGGCTTGACGTCCACGGTGCCGTCTTCAATCAGCTTGATCGTGGCCGGATGGTCCCAGGCGTACCCGATGGTGCCGCGGAGGTCGATCTCCTTGAGGACGAGCTGGTGGAGGGGGACCTTCGGTTCATGGCCCCAGATGGACTCATTGACGATCACGCCCCCGGGGCGCACCGCCTCCAGGAGCATCTCCAGCACCACGTCCACGCTGGTGGCCTCGAAGCCCACGTCCGCGCCGCGACCACCCGTCAGCTCCTTGACCTTCGCGGCCACGTCCACCTCTCGGGGGTCGAAGGCGTCGTTCACAACGCCGGCGTCCAGGACCCGCTGCCGTCGCAGCTCGGAGAGCTCGGAGACGTAGACCGTGAGGCCCTCGCCCTTGAGGACGGCGGCGGTGAGCGCCCCGATGGGCCCGGCGCCGCCGATGACGGCCACGTCTCCGGCCTTTGCCCCGGACCGGACGAAGGCGTGGTGGGCCACAGCCAGTGGCTCAATCAGGGCGGCTTCGTCCAGGTTGACGTGGTCTGCCACCGGATGCACCCAACGCCGCCGCACCGCGATCTGTTCGGCCAGGCCCCCGCCGTGACCGCCCAGGCCGATGAAGTTCATGTCCGGGGAGAGCTGGTAGTCCTGGTCGTTCTCATGCTCCTCGCGGATCACGTAGGGCTCGACCACCACCTTCTGGCCGATCTCCAGATCCTCCACGCCCTCACCCAGTGCCGCTACGGTGCCGGACATCTCGTGGCCAATGGTCAGCGGAGCCGACTCCCCGGAGATGGGATGCGGATGCCCGGCCGGCGGGATGAAGATCGGACCGTCCAGGTATTCGTGCAGGTCAGTGCCGCAGATGCCGCACCAGGCCACGTCGATGAGCACCTGCCCGGGGCCCGCGGTCGGGTTGTCGATCTCCTCGATGCGGATGTCTTTGGCGTCGTAGTACCGTGCTGCGCGCATGATGCCGGCCTCCTGCTGCGGATGGTGACGGGAGAGCCCGGGACGGGCCCACGGCCCGGATCGGGCCTCGTGGTCACTGTAGGCAGGGGGTTCCGGCGCGGACAAGGGAACAAGAGTCCGTTCGGCGGAGGGACCGGGTGGTCAGTCCTCGCCGTGGCGGGCGCCGGCGCGCCAGCGGACGCCGGCGTCGATGAACCCGTCGATCGCCCCGTCGAACACCGACGAGGGGTTGCCCTCCTCGTGGTTGGTGCGCAAGTCCTTGACCATCTGGTATGGATTCAGGACATAGGAACGCATCTGATCGCCCCAGGACGCCTTGACGTCCCCGGCCATCTCCTTCTTCTTCGCGCTCTCTTCGGCCTTGCGCACCAGCAGCAGGCGGGACTGCATGACGCGCAGGGCGGCGGCGCGGTTCTGGATCTGGGACTTCTCGTTCTGCATCGAGACCACGATCCCGGTGGGGATGTGCGTCATGCGCACGGCGGAGTCGGTGGTGTTCACCGACTGGCCGCCGGGGCCGGAGGAGCGGAAGACGTCGACCTTCAGCTCGGACTCCGGGATCTCGACCGAGTCGTCGGACTCGATGAGCGGGATGACCTCCACCGCCGCGAAGGAGGTCTGCCGGCGGCCCTGGTTGTCGAAGGGGCTGATGCGCACGAGGCGGTGGGTGCCGGCCTCCACGGACAGCGTGCCGAAGGCGTAGGGGGCCTTGACCTCGAAGGTCGCGGACTTCAGCCCGGCCTCCTCGGCGTAGGCGGTGTCCATGACCTTGGTGGCCCAGCCACGTTGCTCAGCCCAGCGCAGGTACATGCGCATCAGGATCTCGGCGAAGTCGGCGGCGTCCACGCCACCGGCACCGGCGCGGATGGTGATGACCGCGTCGCGTTCGTCGTACTCGCCGGACAGCAGGGTGACGATCTCCAGGTCGGACATCGTCTTGCGGAGGGCCTCGAGCTCCTTGGCGACGTCCTCGCGGGCCGCGTCGTCGTCCTCCTCGGCCGCGAGCTCGACCAGGACCTCCATGTCATCGATGCGCTGCTCCAGCTTGGCGACGCGCTCGAGTTCGGTCTGCCGGTGGGACAGCTTGGAGGTGATCTTCTGCGCCGCCTCCGGATCGTCCCAGAGGTCCGGGGCGGAGGCCTCCGCCTCCAGCCGGGTGATGTCCGCCTTGATCTGCTCCATGTCCGACACCTGCTCGATGTTGGACAGCGTGGAGCGCAGTTGCGCGATTTCAGCGGTGTAGTCAGTCTCAGCCATGGTGGGGTCCAGCCTACAGCGCGGCGGGGCCGGTGTTGTTCCCGGGTCCGACGCCGGCCCGGCCGCCGGTCATCCGGCGGCCCCCGAGACGTACTCCACCAGCCCCGGATCGGAGGAGGAGAAGACGTCCATCTCCTCTCCCCCGTCGCAGGTCATCAGGGAGAGGGTCACGGTCTCACCGGAGGACGTGGCACGGCGGCCGGCCACCACCCAGGTGCCCCCGGACTCCTCCCAGCGGCGCAGGCGCTGCAGATCCGGGTGCTCGGTGTTGTCGGGGTTCTCGGTGTTGTCAGCGGGCATGGAGTCTCCTCAGCGCGTCAAGGCGGTACGGGACGAACTGGTGGCCACGATCCGGATGCCGTCCGGCACGATCCAGTTCACGATGGGCGGGTGGGCGGTGGCCGTCAGCACCACGTCGACGGTCTGGCCGCCGTCGCCCACGGAGACGGATTCCACCACGAGCCCATCGAACCGCCCGTGCGAACCGGCGGCGGCCAGATATCCGGCCACCGCCTCAGCGGCCTCGGCGTCAGCGAGCACCGGCGCGTGCCCGCCCTCCTCGATGGTGATGGTGAAGCTGTCCGCTGCGGCCATGGTGGCCCCATCCGCTGCGGACAGCAGCTTGCGGGCCTCGAGGTTGACCGTGGTCACGGCGAGGATCACGGTGGCCAGCAACAGGCAGACCACCGTCAGCCCCACGACCAGCACCGTGGTCTGTCCCTCGTCACCGGCTCCCATGACGCCTTGGTCCCGCTTTGCCTCGTCCTGACGCGGGTCCTGCCACGGCGGACGGGCCCTCATCCGAACCTCGGCACGGGCTGCTGAGAGCTGCTGGTGACCGTGGCGACGGCGGCGTCCCAGCCGAGCCCTTGCGGCAACAACGGCACCGGCACCCGGATCGACACCTCCACCGACACGGAGGAACCAGGCTCCAGGCAGGGGCTGGTGGAGCAGGACAGGGCGGACTGCGCCACAGAGGGATCCAACCCGTAGTCCCCCAGCGTCAAGGCGACGACTTCGTCTGCACGGCCGGCGGCACTTGAGGCATCGGGGGCTCCAGCCATCGCCTTGGCCGCCTGGTCTGCAGCGGCCACGGACGCATAGGCCGCGGATTGGATCTGACTGGTCAGCATCAGGAAGTAGATCACCGGTATCAGCAGGAGCGCGGCCAGGAGCACGAACTCCACCGTGGCCGAGCCTTCCTCTCCCCGATCTTCCGTTCGCCGAGCGTCAATCGTGGTGAAGATAGCGGTGTCAGGAGCGGTGTCAGTAGCGGTAGGCATGGCCATCGGCCTCCAATCCCACGGGACCGGCCAGGAAGCCGACCATGGGCATCTGCGTGCGCACGGTGATCCTGACGATGGTGGTTCCGTCCCCGCCCGTCGTCTCCGCAGACACGTCGGCTTGGCCGCCTCCCGGAATCGACCCGGCGAGCAGTTCTCGGGTCCTGGCCGCGCCGTCGTCGG
The DNA here is from genome assembly GCF_042433045.1 of Citricoccus parietis. Lineage (NCBI taxonomy): Bacteria > Bacillati > Actinomycetota > Actinomycetes > Micrococcales > Micrococcaceae > Citricoccus > Citricoccus parietis. The sequence continues at coordinate 136,385 of NZ_JBHLWH010000027.1, forward strand.
GCGTCCGGTCCCCCAGCGCTCCGTACCGGGCCCCGGCGCTGGCCGCATCGATCAACGTGTTGCGGACGTGGATGATGATGCCGAACTGGAGGATCGCGGCGAAGATGATCGAGAGCAGCGCCATCACCATGACGGATTCGGCCACTGCCGATCCGCGTTCGCCCTCACGCGGGTTCAGCACGGTCAGTTCTGGGTGACCTGGCTGATCGCCTGGTTGAACAGGTCCGTCAGAGCCGGGCCCGCGATGGCCAGCAGTCCGGCGACGAGCACGGCCGACATCAAGGTGATCATCACCCAGCCGGGCACGTCTCCCCGCTCGTCATCACGGGCCTCGCCCAGGAAGGCGGTCAGGGCTGCCAGGGCCCGGTACTTCGGTTCGGTCTTGTCTGTCATGGTTCCCTCCAGGATGGGTTGTCGGTAGGGTTGTCGGCTGAGTGATTCTGTTGGGCGGGTGGTGGTTCAGAAGCCGAGATTCATGATCGAGATCCCGGGGTACACGGCGAAGATGACGGTCAGGGGCAGGATGCCGAAGACCAGGGGCGCCATCATTCCGATCTCCTTGCGGCCGGCGGACTCCAGCAGCTCCCTCTTGGACAGCTCACGGACGTCCTTGGCCTGGGCCCGGAGCACATCGGCGAGCGGCGTGCCCCGTTCCAGGGCCACGAGGACCCCCTCGATGAACCGTTCCACCGGCGCCAGCTGGATCCGGCGTGCACACGCTTTCAGGGCGGCATGGATGGAGGATCCGGAGCGCATGTCAGACAGGACTGTGGAGAACTCCCCGGCCAGTTCTCCCCTGGCCGAGGTGGCGACCCGTTCCAGGGCCCCGGCCGCACTGTCCCCGGCGCTGACGGACAGCGCGAACAGCTCCGCCACGGAGGGGAACTCGCTGAGGATCCTCGCGCGGCGGCGATTGATCTGGCCGGTCAACAGGTTGTCCCTGAGGAAGAAGGCCACCACGGCCAAGGTCCCCACGAGCACGACGCCGACGACCGGATTCAGGGCACCGTTGACCGCGAGCGCCACGCATCCGGTCACCCCCAACGCGGCTCCTCCGGCCGCGGCGATGAGCTGCTGGGCCCGGTAGTCCTGGACGGAGAGGCCGGATCCCGCGGCATCGAGTTTGCGCTCGAGAGATTGGTGGCCGAGGTTGAACCGTCCCAACTGCCGTACGCCAGCCGACAGCACCGGTTGCATGATCCGGCCCAGGGCGCCCCACGGGGACACGACCTGTTGCTCGTCCAACAGTGATGAGGCAGGTGCATGGTGCCTCAGCTGGGGCTCGACGCGACGTGCCAGCGAGGGCCGCCACCCCCAGGGCAACGCCACCAGCACCAGGGCCAGCCCGGACCCGAGGGCGAGCCCCAAGACCAGGGCCAGGGACAACGTCGTCATCTACAGAACCCTCTGCTCTTCCGGCAGTGCACCGATCCTCAGCATGAGTTGATAGCAGATGACGGAGATCACGAGGCCGCCGGCCAGCACCAGCAGGCCCGTGAAGGTTTGATAGACGCGCACTGCGTCCGGCTGGGTTCCCAACAGCAGAAGCACGATCCACGGGGCCGCCACGGCCAAGCGCGCCGCATTGACGGTCCAGGACTGACGGGACTCCAGTTCGCTGCGAGTCCGGGCATCCTCGCGCAGGAACTCGGCGAGGGTGGACAGCAGGTTGCCGATGTCCGCGCCGCCGACCTCCCGGGTCAGCCGCAGGGCGGCGATCAGGCGGTCGGCCACCGGATCGGCCATCCTGAACTTGAGGTTGTCCAGGGCATCCATGAACCGCAGTCCCGAACGGTAGTCCCGGGCGAACTCGCGGAAGGCCGGCTGGAGTTCCTCCGGCCCCTTGTCCCCCAGCTGGATGAGTGCCTCCGGCAGTGTCAGGCCGGCGCGGATGGCCGAGCGGAGGTGGTCCACAGCGTCTGGCCACACATCGCGCAGCAGGGTGCGCCGCTTCTTCGCCTGCCAATTCAGCGCGACCCACGGCACCAGCGCCCCGAACAGGCCAAAGCACAACGCGATCGGCAGGGCCCGCGTCACGATGAAGACCAGCAACAGCGCCACCATTCCGCAGCCGATCATCGCTGCCACCACACCGGCAGGGCCGACCTGCTCGACGCCGGCGCGGGCGAGCAGTTGCCGCAGGTTGCTGTCCCGGCGGATCACCACCGGTTTGTCCCCGCGTGGCCAGAACGACCACCACACCAGGAACAATCCGGCTCCCAGCATCAACCCCAGGAACAGCGCCATCAGCCGACCCCCACCACGGATCGCACGTCATAGCCCCGGGATTCGAGTTTGCGGTTCTCCAACATGGCGGAGGGGCTGAGGACCAGTTGGCCGTCAACACGGTGGAAGACGGTCGAGGACTCGATGATCCCCTCCTCCACCCGGCTGCCGACGGACAGGATCTCCTCCACGTACCGGCGGCCGTGGCGGTCCCGAGCACAATGCACCACGAGGTCGAAACAGGACGCCACCGTCGGGACCACGAAGTTCCGGGAGATGTTCTCGCCGGCCATCAGGGGCAGCGTGCAGATCTTCGTCAGGGCGTCCGATGCACTGTTGGCATGCAACGTGCACATACCGGGAAGGCCACTGTTGAGGGCCACGAGCATGTCCAGGCTCTCGGCTTCGCGGACCTCCCCCACAATCAGCCGGTCCGGGCGCATGCGCAGCGCCTCCTTCACGAGACGGCGCAGGGGAATCTCGCCGTGGCCCTCCAGGTTCGGCTGGCGGCACTGCATCTGGACCACGTCACGCAAGGGCAGCTTGAGTTCGAAGATCTCCTCGACGGTCACCACACGTTCCCGGCTGCCGATGGAGGCCGACAGGCAATTGAGCATGGTGGTCTTGCCGGACTGGGTGGCTCCGGACACCAGGATGTTCAATCCGGCGTCCACACTCGCGTCGAGGAAGCGCGCGGCATCCGCGCTCAGGGATCCGGACCGCACCAGGTCCTCGACCCTATGGGCTCGGACCACGAATTTCCTGATATTGACGGACCAATGCCGGCGAGTGATATCCGGGATGACCACGTGCAGGCGTGAACCGTCCGGCAGAGCCGCGTCCACGAACGGGGAGGACAGGTCCAGACGGCGGCCCGAGGACTTCAGCATGCGCTCGACCAGGTCCCGGACGTTCTCCTCGGTCAACGAAATGTTGGTCAGCTCGGACACACCGCCCCGCGCGCAGAATACGGCCGTGGGCGAGTTGATCCAGATCTCCTCCACCGTGTCATCATCCAGTAATGGCTGGAGCACTCCGAAACCGGCCACGGAGTCGAAGACAGTCTTCTCCGCGTCGTCACGGTCCGGCAGCAGCGGCAGCGAACCGATCAAGGAACGCGCGTCATAGTCCGCCGTGGCGGCTTGCACCAGACGACGCATCTCCTCCGGCTCACGCTGCGGATCCATGCCCCGTCGGCGGATCAGCTCGCGGACCTCATCCTCGAGAATACGAATGGCTTCCATGGTTTCCCCTCCATGACGACCCGATCGGGCCTCAACCTGGGACTGAGCGTACAGAATTCTGGACTCCCAACCCACTGCATCCCCAGTGAACTGTGGATATCCAGGCTTCGAGCCTGTTATCCACACTCTCGCTGACCCCGATCCCCAGACCACCTGCCTTCACGGCATTCTGGCGTGAGGAACATCAGCACTGCGGGAGGCAACCTGGCGTGTGGTTGAGAATACTGGGCCTGCCGGCGACGGAAGGGCAATGGTGGAAGGTGGTCAATGGCCCGCCAACCGCCGGTCCTGATTCCGTCAGCTTGGTTGACGGTCTATTGCGCGACCGATTCCCCGGATACCGCTTCTCGGGCGTCGACGGCGACGCCGGCCGGCCTGGTCGGCCTACTGACGGGCGGCTGCCCACTCGGGACCACCTGACCGTGGTCGCCCGCCCCGGAGACAGCGCGAATACCCGAGGCCTTGGGCCGGATGTCACGGTGGTGGCCGAAGACGGTCCCGACGCCGGCCGGCTGGCCCCGCTGCCCCGTTCCGGACTCACCGTGGGCCGGAATCACGCCGAATGGCTCGTCACCGATCCCTATCTGTCCGCCCCACATTTCCGGCTGGAGGTCGATGCGGAAGGTGTGCTCGTCACCGAGGCGGATACGGATCAGCGTCCGGCACACCTGCTCTGGACCGGGGACCAGCACTACACGGCCGGCAGCTCGACCTTCCGCCTGGTCCGCGACCGGCCTGACCCCCTGTCACCCATCCGATCGATCCCGGACCCGGTCGTGGACCCCGGGCCAGAACCAGCTCGGCCGAATGCGGTGCTCCAGGCCATCATGGCTGCCGGGCCCCTGGTCATCGGAGTGGTCATGGCCGTGGTCACCGGCCTGTGGTATTTCCTGTTGTTCAGTCTCGTCTCGGTGGCCGTCGTGGCCGTCATGGGGTTCCAGCACCGAGCGGCGTCTCGGCGCCACGGCCGGCGAATCCGGGATGAAGCCGAGCGGATCACCGCGCGGCTCGATGATCTGGCGCCCACCCCAGGGCGCCTCGCTCTAGCCGCGCGGGCCGACTCCGTGGATCGCTTCGGCCTGGACGGTGTTCCAACGGACGGTCCGGTCATCCGCTGGGGCACCGGGACCGCCCGCCTCCGGGTGGAGTCCGCGAAAGAGGGCGACCAGTGGGCCCGCTGGTCCACAGTGGATCTGCCCGTCAGTTCGGTGTTGCTCCCCGGCCGGACGACGGTCGTCACGGGGCAGCCCTCCACCTTGCAGGCCATGGGACGGTGGCTGCACGTGCAGTTGTGCCGTGACGGGATCGCCTCAGGCCGAGGCGTGGTGATGCGGACGGCTCGGGGTGACACCCCGTGGGGTGGTGCGTCCCAGGCCTCAGCCGGCACCATCGTCTGCTGGCCCGGGGCATCTGCCCGGGACCTTCCTGCCGGATGGCACCGTGTGCTGCTCTGTGATGCAGGTCGAGAACAACATCCTGAGGCCATGGCCGGCGGCACGCCAGGCCAGGACGACCGGGTGGAGGCGGACCACGGAGTTGCATCGCTCGCAGGCCTGGATTTTGCGGCTCTGCGGTGGCACGGCATGACCGCCCGGACCGCAACCTGGTTGCTGGACGAGATGGGCGCGGCACACCGACCGGAGGTGGACCGGGACCCGATCCGCTTGGTCCTGCCTCAGCCCCTGATGGAACAACCGGGCGTCGAGTCCCTCCGGGCCGAGCTGTCACCTGGCGAAGACCCCGTGACCATCGACCTCGTCGCCCACGGGCCACACCTGCTCATCGCCGGCACCACTGGCTCGGGCAAATCGGAGCTGCTGCTGACCTTGTTGACGGGCCTCGCCGCCGCCTATCCGCCCACCGAGGTGTCCTTCGTCCTGATGGACTTCAAGGGTGGATCGTCCTTTGCAGTCCTGGCCGGGCTACCCCACACCATGTCGGTGGAGACCAATCTCGCGGAAGCGGAGTCGCTGCGCACCTTCGATGCCCTCTCGGCCGAGCTGCGCCGCCGGGAAGAGCTGTTCCTGGCCGCCGGTGCAGCAGACTTCCGTGCCTACCGGCATGCCCACCCGAACGCGGATCTGCCACGCCTGGTGGTGGCCATCGATGAGCTCCGTGTTCTCGTCGACGACCATCCCCAGGCCGCCGCGCTGCTGGCCCGGCTGGCCGCCACAGGACGATCACTCGGATTCCACCTCGTCCTGGCCACCCAGCGGGCACAAGGTGCCGTCAGCCCCGATGTCCGGTCCAATCTGGGCACCGTGATCTGCCTGCGCACGGCCACCGAGCAGGAGTCGTGGGACCTGTTGGGCACTGCCGACGCCGTGACGATCGCCGCCGATTCCCCGGGACGCGCCTATCTGAGGCACGGCGGCGGACCGCCAAGGCCCTTCCAGGCAGGTCAGTTCTCGGTGACGACCGGCCCTCCGACCCTGGTCCGATGGACCGACGGTGAGCCCGATGCCGATCCGGCGCCCTGGCGGGACCTGACGGTCCGGATCGGCGCCGAGGCCGTCTCCCGCGCCCTGCCGGTTCCCGCAAAGGCTGTCACGCCCGCACTCCCCGGACAGTGGACCCCGACGCCACAGGACCGGTCGGAGCTGCCGGAGGCCGCCATCGTGGGCCTGGCCGATCTTCACCACGAGAGGGCGCAGCGCGTCGTGCGCTGGTTGCCGGGGCGGGACGGCCCGGTGGCCTGGATCGGCACGACGGCCGGAGGCGTCGACGTGGCAGCGCGGGCCGTTCTCGACCACCTCGCGCGCCTGGACCCCGCCGTCCCGACCTTCGTGCTGGACGGCAATGGCGTGTCGGATTCGCTCGGGGCGCCGGATTCCTGGAGCGTGCTCGCAGCAGACCGGGCCACCCCGCAGGACCTGGCGGACCTACTGGAGCAGTTAAAGGGTCACCTGGCAGGGCGTCACCTCGTCCATCTCGTGGTGACCTCGTGGGGGCGTTGGTCGGCGCAACGCGTCGGAACGGGCTACGAGACGGTGGAGGAGCATCTGGCCATCCTCCTGCGGGACCATGGTCCCGAGGTGCTGGCCGCCGCGCTGTTCGGAGCCCGAGAACTGGCCGGTGGTCGCATCCTGGGCCTGGTTCCCACGCGTTTCTACCTTCCGGCCGGCTCCACCCCGGAACACCGGATGGTGTGGCCGACGTTGCAGCGCGTGAAGGAGGTTCCGGGGCGGGCGGTCATGATCTCACCGGACCACCCGGCTCCCGGCGTCGCCGTTCAGCTGACGGCGGGCGCTCCCGCAGACGTGGTCACCGGGCCGTCTTCCGCGGGAACACCACGGCGATGAGCCAGATCGCGATTGCCATGAACCCTAGGCACCAGGCCACGGCGATCCAGGGATCGGCCCCGGGATCCCTGCCGTTCATCAGGGGAACGCCTCTCCACCGTCATCACGCCCGAGGACTTCCCCCACTTGGCCGCCATGGTCTCGACCGGCCGCTTTATGGGTGACCCCATCGACGGACCCGACGGCGTCAGCGGGCCTGACGCTGCCGAGCAAGCCGCCACCGAGCCGACGTCGAGGCCGAATACTCCATGGGCCTCGACCTCATCACGGCCGGGGTCGACGCCCTGTTCGCCCGTCGGGGCACCACCGCGACCGCCAGCGGTACCGCGCGCACCGCCGCTGGCGAATAATCCTCACCATGACTGAGATCCTGCTGTTCCACCACGCCCTGGGATTGACCGACGGCGTCCGCTGGCTGGCCGGGCGTCTCGCCGACGCCGGGCCTACGGTGCACACCCCCGACCTCTTCGCCGGCCGTACCTTCGGCACCATCGAGGAGGGGGTGGCCCATGCCGAGCAGGACGTGGGCGTGGACGGCATCCTGCAGCGGGCGGACGAGGCGGCGGCCGCCCACCCGGGGGCCACGGTTTTCCTCGGCATCTCCCTGGGTGCCCTGCCGGCCTACCGGCTAGCCCAGACGCGGCCGTCAGCCCGCGCCTGCATCGCCGTCTCCGCGGCGCTGCCGGTGGACCAGTTCGCACCCCACTGGCCAGATGGCGTCGCGCTGGACCTGCACCTGAAGAGCAGTGATCCGTGGGGAGAGGACGACCGGCCGGTGGCCTGGCGGCTGGCCGGGAACGTCGCCGAGGTCTACGAGTACCCGGGCGACCAGCACTTGTTCACCGAGCAGGGCCACCCGGACTTCGACCCCGCCGCCACCGAGCTGGTCCTGGCACGCACGCTCGCCACGTTGGAACGCGTCTCGGGCTGAGTCACCGGGTCGAACCGGAAACCGGCTCGCGCCGGGAAGCGGGTCAGCGCCGCGCGCGGCGACGCCGCACGAGAAAACGTGCCGCCACGGCCAGGCCCACCATGGCCAGGGCGATCAGCCCGGCGAACAGGTACCCCGCCTCGGGCGAGATGCCGTCGATGAAGGCACCGGAGACCGGGGCGCCCAGCGCGGCACCGGCGGTCATGGCCGAACCGTAGTAGCCCAAGGCCTCACCGCGCCGCTCTTCGGTCACCACGGTGGACATCAGGGCGGAGGCGGCCGCGAGGGTCGGTGCCGTGAACAGTCCCGAGATCAGGGAGACCACCGCGAGCGCCCACATGCCGTCCACGAGCGCCATCGGCAGCGTGCCGAGGGCGAAGAGTGCGAGCAGCAGCAACGGGGAGATCCGCCGGCCCATGGCCCCATAGAGGATGCCGCCGACGGCCGAGGCCCCGCACCAGAACGCGATCACGACGCCGGCCTGGGCGGCCTGGCCCGAGCGTTCCAGTTCCGCGACGATCGCCACCTCGGTGCCGGACATCAGCATCCCGGAGCCCAGGGACACGGCCAGCACCGCGAGCGCGGTGCCGCTGAGCCAGCCGAAGGAGGCGCGCAGCCGGGCCAGCGGACCGGGCCGGGCCGCGGCAGCGGCCGGCGAGTCCGCGCGGGAATCCGCACCGGCACCCGGGTGAGCGTGGGCATCCGGGCGCGGGCCGGCGTCGTGCTGGGGTGTGGAGCGGATCACCGGCAGTGCGCCGGTGGCCAGTTCGGTGGCCGTGAGGTCCAGGTGCGCCGGAGCCCCCTGCACGGATCCGTCCACCGCCCGCCGCAGGTCCTCCTCGGCGGAGTATTCTCGCTCGGTGCCGGGCTGGGCCAGGAAGGTCCCGAGCTGGGAGGAGCGCGTGGGCGGGTTGAACCACATCAGGTAGAGTCCGGCGGCCACGGCGGACCAGCCGATGATCGCCAGCCCCCAGGCACTCGACCAGCTGGTGGCGACCACGGCACCCAGCGCGGGGCCGACCATGAAGATGGTCTCGGTGATGATCGAGTCCAGCGCGAACGCAGTCTCGCGCCGCGCACCGTGGGTGAGCACGCCGATGGACTGACGCACCACGGAGAAGACGGGCAGGGCGAACAGTCCGCCGAGGAAGGCACCGAACAATAACCAGGGGAACGGCAGGAAGGGCACGGCGGTCCACACCGCCCCCAGCGTGACCACGGAGGGAACCAGGGCCCGGCGCAGTCCGAGCCGGTCCACCAGCCGGCCGCGCCACGGCGAGCCCACGGCCATGCCCAGCGTCATGGCCGCCACGGCCAGGCCGGCCGCCCCGTAGCCCAGGTCCATGGTCACGGCCACGTGCAGGGTCAGGATGATGCCCGTGGCCGCATTGGGGAATCGCGCGATGAATCCCACGCCCAGGACACGGCGGATGCGCACGTCCCGCAGCAGGTGCCCGTAGGCGGCGAAGTTCACGGCATCAGGTTACCCGGGCGTAGCCGGGCGGGCACGGCTCAGTTGCTGTTGTTGGCCTTGTCCCGGATCAGGTCGAGGGCGATCACGCTGCCGATGACGGCGTAACGCACCACCTCCGGCATGCCGGGATCCAGCTCCATCGCATAGCGGCTGCGGCCCAGCATGGCCCTGCCGAACCCGGCCCACTTCCGGTCCACGCTGGCCACCGGCGCCTGCCCCGCCATCAGGCGGAAGGAGAACCCGGACAGCGAACCGTCCAACTGCAGGTCCGTGCCGTCCACCACGGAGATCGCCACGGAGGTACGGAAGAAGGAGATCCGCTGGACGATCTCGGCGATGGGTTCCCCGAGGGGGCCGGTGACCCGGTACCGGTCCCGGCCGAGGGTCATGGGATCCTCCACCCGGAACAGCGGGGTGCCGTCCAGGTCCTGGATCTCGAACTGGCGGTTGCCGCGGAACATCCGTGAGGCCGCCGAGCCCCGAGTGTGACCGTGGGCCACCACGTTCCCCTCGCCGTTCTCGATCGCGAAGTCGTTGGACATGAAGCCGGTGACCTGCTGCATCACCAACAGGTTCTGACCGCTCAGGCTGCTCGTGGGGTTCATGCGCCCAGTCTCCCCTCCCCCGGCCGCACGGTTCAACCGGACGCGCGATGAGGGCCGGTGAGGAGCAGGGAGCAGAGCAGGGGCCGAGCAGGGAATAGTCCGCGGCGTCCCACCGTTGGACCAGATGATTCAAATTTGCAATACTTAGAACGAGGCCCACCGGCGGCCACCCCGGAAGCCAGCTAGGAGCAACCATGCAGTTCGGCATCTTCACCATCAGCGACATCACCACGGACCCCACCAACGGGACGACGCCCACCGAGCACCAGCGCATCAAGGACACTGTGAAGATCGCGAAGCACGCCGAGCAGGCCGGCTTCGAGGTCTTCGCCACCGGCCAGCACCACAACCCGCCCTTCGTGGCCCCGGGCAACCCGCCCACCCTGCTGGCGTTCCTGGCGGCACAGACCGAGAAACTCATCCTCTCCACCGCCACCACGCTGATCACCACCATGGACCCGGTGCGCCTGGCCGAGGACTACTCCTACCTGCAGCACCTGGCCGATGGCCGCGTGGACCTGACCATGGGCCGCGGCAACACGGGTCCGGTCTACCCCTGGTTCGGCAAGGACATCCGCCAGGGCATCCCTCTGGCCGTGGAGAACTACCACCTGCTCTACCGCCTGTGGCACGAGGAGACCATCGACTGGCAGGGCCGCTTCCGCACCCCGCTGCAGGACTTCACGCTGACCCCACAGCCCCTGGACGGGGTCGCACCGTTCGTCTGGCACGGCTCCATCCGCTCCGCGGAGATCGCCGAGCAGGCCGCCTACTACGGTGACGGGTTCTTCCACAACAACATCTTCTGGAACAAGGAGCACATCATCCAGATGGTGCAGCTCTACCGTCAGCGCTACGAGTACTACGGCCACGGCCAGGCCCACCAGGCCTACGTGGGCCTGGGCGGCCAGACCTTCATGGCCAAGAACTCACAGGACGCCGTGAAGCAGTTCCGCCCGTACTTCGACAACGCCCCGGTGTACGGCCACGGCCCGTCCTTGGAGCAGTTCACCAAGATGACCCCGCTGACGGTGGGTTCCCCGCAGCAGGTCATCGAGCGCACGCTGGAGTTCCGCGACTGGGTGGGTGACTACCAGCGGCAGATGTTCCTCATGGACCACGCCGGCCTGCCGACCGACGTGGTGCTGGAGCAGATCGACCTGATGGGCGAGGAGGTGCTGCCGGTGCTGCGCCGGGAGTTCGCGGCCCTCAAGCCCGCGGACGTGCCCGAGGCCCCGAGCCACGAGTTCCTCGTGGAGCGGGCGCGGCGCGGCGAGGCCCCCGTCCCCGGAGGCAAGGAGGGCTCACAGGCCTGGAAGGATGCGCAGGAACGTGCCGCCCAGGCCGCGTCCAGCGCTGATGCCGCCCCGAGCACCAGCACGAAGGAGAGTTGAGCCATGGAAGAGATCCCGGACTTCGGCTCCCCCACCGCCACGGACCCGTTCACGCCGCAGGCCCGGCACCTCGTGGTGGTCTCCGGCGGACTCGGCGATCCGTCCTCCTCGCTGATGCTGGCGAACCGGATGGCCACGGCCGCGGCGGACCACCTCTCCGCCGAGGGGATCGTCCCCGAGATCCATGTGGTGGAGCTGCGACTGCTGGCCACGGAGATCGCCGAGGCCACGGTCAACCCGTCCCGGTCCGCAGCCCTGCAGGCCGCACTGGACCAGGTGGAGCAGGCCGACGGCATCGTCACTGTGTCCCCCACCTTCAAGGCCAGCTACTCCGGCCTGTTCAAGGCCTTCTGGGACCTGGTGGACAACGATGCCCTGCGTGGCGTCCCCGTGCTGCTCGGCGCCACCGGAGGCACGCCCCGCCATTCGCTGATGATCGATACCGCGCTGCGGCCGCTGTTCAGCTACCTGCGCTCCAAGGTCCTGTCCTCCTCGGTGTTCGCCGCCTCGGACGACTGGGGCGAGGTCACCGGCGGACAGGAATCGGCCCGGACCACTCCGCTGCAGACGCGCATCGAGGCCGCCGGTGCCGACCTGGCCTCGGTGGTCGGGCGGCTGCCGGCCCGCCCACGCCGGGCCACCGGCGAGGCCAAGCCCGTGGAGGTGATCCCCTTTGACCAACTCCTCCGCGGAAACTGACGCCTGGTCCCGGACCTCCGCCCCGGGCGCCCACGAGACCGGTGTGCAACGCCAGGGGTGGCGGGCCTACTTCGAGGCCACGGCCCTGCTGCAGGACCGACTCGACCGGACGCTGAAGGAGTCGGCCGGACTGCACCTGGCCGACTACAACCTGCTGTTGCTGCTCTCCGAGGCGCCGGGGGGGCGGCTGCGCATGGGTGAGTTGGCCCGGCTGATGGTCTTCTCCCCCTCCCGCGTGACCTACCAGGTCAAGACCCTGGAGCAACGCGGCCTGGTGGAACGGTGCGCCGCGGCCACGGACCGCCGCGGGGCGGAGGCCGTGATCAGCGACGCCGGCCGGCACCTCTTCCGCAAGGCTGCGGCCGTGCACTCGCGCCAGGTGCAGGACCTGTTCCTGGACCGCCTCGAGGACGGCGAGGCCGAGACGCTGCTCCGGGTGTTCTCCCGGCTGGGCCGGTCGTTGGAAGGCGAGGAGCCCGCCTCCCTCAGCGACTGACGGTGATCTCCACCGAGTCCGCCTTCTCCGCCAGGGAGGGCACCTCGCCGAGCACCTGCTGCAGGGTCGCGGCCATCAGCCGCAGCCCGGCCTCGTCCTGGGCCGCACTCAGCGCCAGCTGCGGGTAGGCCACCAGCCGCAGCTCGGGCCCGGAACCACCGCCGGGCAGCACGGCACCGGAGGCGGTGCGGGAGGCCACCCCGGAGCCCGGCGCCAGGCCGATGCGCTCCAGTCCGGGCACCAGGTCCACCACGGACGCCAGTTCACCGGCCAGGGCCTCATCCGCGTATGACGGCGTCCAGACCTGCTGCTGGGCGAGCGCCCACACGGCGGGGCGCCGCACCACGAAGGTGCGCTCGGCCGCCGGATCCACCACGACCAGTTCGGCTCCCTCGTCCACCGCGGACAGGCACGCGCGCGGCATCCACGTGGCCACGGGCCGGGCCTGCGGATGCCAGGCCGTCAGGGCCGGGACGTTCGTGAAGACGGGCAGAGCCGTCCGGCCGTCCGGAGCTTTCAGCGTCACCAGGGCGATGTCCGACTCCTTGTCCCCGTGCTTGCCCCCGTGCTGGTGGACGTCGGCGTGATCGTGCCCCTGGTGATCGTCGGCCATCTCCTCAGCCATCTCCACCACGGTGGGCAGCACGGCGGCGAACACGCGCGTGCGGGACAGCACGTCCACCACGTCAGGCTCCCCCGCTTTCCCGGCCGCCAACCGGTCCAGGACCGGACCCCAGGCGGGGTCCGCGGTGCCGTCGTCCGTGTCGAACGCGTGCAGCGGGTTGGCGGAGCCGTCGATCCCCTCTCCGGAGAGGTCCCGGCCCTCCCAGGCGAGACCGGCCGAGTCGGCGGGGCGGCCGGCGTCGTCCCGGTGCTGGCGCTCCAGGTTGCGCTGGATGGCGGCCTGGATGTGCCCGGGGAGGTGACGGCCGGAATCGGAACCGGTCACGGGGCGGGGTGCTCCGCCACCGCCGCATCGAGGGTGGCTCCGGAGGCGACGGCGAGCGCCTGCTCGAGCGTGAACCGGCCGGCGTAGAGGGCCTTGCCCATGATGGCGCCCTCAACGCCGGCGGCAGCAGCAGAGCCGGCCACGCCCACCATCTCGTAGAGCGCGGCGATGTCCTCCAGCGAGGAGATACCGCCGGAGGCCACCACGGGCTTGGCGGTCTTCTCGGCGACCTGCGCCAGCAGCTCGGTGTTCGGGCCCTTCAGCGTGCCGTCCTTGGTGACATCCGTGACCACGTAGCGGGCGCAGCCGGCCTCCTCGAGGCGGGCCAGCACCTCCCAGAGGTCCCCGCCCTCCTTCGTCCAGCCGCGGGCGGCCAGGGTGGTGCCGCGCACGTCCAGCCCGACGGCGATCTGGTCACCGAAGCGCTCGATGACCCGTGCGGTCCACTCGGGGTCCTCCAGGGCGGCGGTGCCGAGGTTGACGCGGGTGGCGCCCATCTCCAGGGCGTTCTCCAGCGAGGCGTCGTCCCGGATGCCGCCGGAGAGCTCGATCTTCACACCCAATTCGGTGACCACGCGGGACATGACCTCGCGGTTGTCCCCACGGCCGAAGGCGGCGTCCAGGTCCACCAGGTGGATCCACTCGGCGCCGGCCTGCTGGAAGGCCAGAGCGGCCTCCAGGGGTTCTCCGTACCCGGTGGCGGTGCCGGCCTCGCCCTGGACGAGCCGGACGGCTTGGCCGTCCTGGACGTCCACGGCGGGCAGCAGTTCAAGCTTCTTCTCGGTCAACGTGGGTCCTTTCGGGAATGCGGAAATGGAGACAACAGCAGTAAAGACAACAGGGTCAGGGGGTGATCCGGATGATTCGGGTGAATCGATTGATTCGGCGTGGGCCGGATGCCTACGGGAGCAGCAGGAATCCGGCCACGATCGCCATCACGGCGCAGACCACGAATCCGATCTGCAGCCACACCGGGAACTCCTGCTTGCGCAGGGAGTAGGCCCCGCCGAGCAGCAGGCCGCCCAGCGCGATGAGCAGGGTGGTCCAGTACGGCATCAGAGGGTTCCGAGCCAGTTGGTGAGCAGCTGCATGCCGGCGTCCCCGGACTTCTCCGGGTGGAACTGCGTGGCGGACAGCGGACCGTTCTCCACGGCGGCGATGAAGTCGGCCCCGTGGTTCGACCAGGTCACCCGCGGCGGGTTCATCGCCTGGTGGGTCTGGTCGAAGGTCCAGTCCAGCACCCCGTAGGAGTGCACGAAGTAGAAGCGCTCGTCCTCGATGCCCCGGAACAGGTCCGAGCCGGCGGGCGGCCGCACGGTGTTCCAGCCCATGTGCGGCACGATCGGGGCCGGCAGCGCCTCCACCACGCCGGGCCACTCAGCCATGCCTTCGGTGCGTACGCCGTGCTCCACGCCGGCGTCGAACAGGATCTGGTGGCCCACGCAGATGCCGAGCACGGGCCGGCCGCCGGCCACGCGGCGGCCGATCCACCGGGTGGCGCCGGTGGCCTGGAGGGCCTCCATGACGGACTGGAAGGCGCCCACGCCGGGGACCACGAGTCCGTCCGCGTTCATCACGGTGTCCGCGTCCGCCGTCAGTTCGACGTCCGCCCCGGCCCGCTGGAGGGCGCGCACGGCGGAGTGCGTGTTGCCGGAGCCGTAGTCGAGGACGGCGACGGTCGGTCGAGTTCCGGTCATAGCGCTCCCTTCGTGGAGGGCACCCCGGTCACCCGCGGGTCGTCCTCCACCGCGGCGCGCAGGGCCCGGGCGAACGCCTTGAACTGCGCTTCCACGATGTGGTGGGGGTCCCGGCCGCGGACGACGTCCATGTGCAGGCAGATGGACGCGTGGTAGGTGATGGCCTCGAAGACGTGGCGGGTCATGGACCCGGTGAAGTGACCGCCGATCAGGTGGTACTGCTGACCTTCCGGCTCGCCCTCGTGCACCAGGTAGGGGCGCCCGGAGACGTCGACGACGGCGCGCGCCAGCGCCTCGTCCAGCGGCACCGAGGCCTCGCCGAAGCGGCGGATGCCCGACTTGTCCCCCAGCGCGGTCTTCAGGACCTCGCCGAGGGAGATCGCCACGTCCTCGACGGTGTGGTGCACATCGATCTCGATGTCCCCCGTGGCCCGCACCGTCAGGTCGATCTGGGAGTGCTTGGCCAGGGCCGTCAGCATGTGGTCGTAGAACGGCACCGTGGTGGAGATCTCCGACGTGCCGGTTCCGTCCAGGTCCATCTCGACGTAGACGTCGGACTCGGAAGTGGTCCGCTGGATCCGGGCCTTGCGTCCGGATATCAGCTCTGCGCCCATGGCGGCTCAGCTCCTTGCTGTGGTGGATGCTCTCTCGTGACGACGACGGACCGCCACGGTGAGGCGATTCGGTGGTCTATTCTATCGGGCTCCATCGGGACTCCGGGCGCGCAGGAGGTAGGCCGGAGATCGGTGGCTCCGCGCCCCTACACGGCCAGGACCTCCGCGAGGGCGTCGAGGAAGGCCGTGGTCTCGGTCTCGGTACCGGCGGTGACGCGCAGGTGGTGGGCGATGCCGACGTCGCGCACCAGCACCCCGCGGTCCAGCAGCCCCTGCCACACGGCATGGGCATCCCCGAGTCCGCCGAAGAACACGAAGTTGGAGTCCGAGACGGCCGGATCGAGACCCAGGGCACGCAGGCCCTCGACGATCCGGTCCCGCTGGCGCTTGATGTCCTCGACGGTCTCCAGCAGCACGCCGTAGTGCTGCAGCGCGGCGTTGGCCGTCGCCTGGGACACGGCGGAGAGGTGGTAGGGCAACCGCACCAGGCGCAGGGCGTCGGTGACCTCGGGTGCGGCGGCCAGGTATCCGAGACGGGCACCGGCGAGGGCGAAGGCCTTGGACATGGTGCGGGTCACCACGAGACGGGGCCGGCCCGGCAACAGGGACAGCGCCGAAGCGGTGCCGTCGAGGGCGAACTCGGCGTACGCCTCGTCCACGACGACCATGCCCTGGTGGGCCTCGGCTGCCTCGTAGACGGCCTCGACCACATCCAGGCCGAGGGCCGTGCCGGTGGGATTGTTCGGCGAGCACAGCAGCACGACGTTCGGCCGGTGCTCGGCCACCTGCTGTGCGGCCGAGGCGGCCGACAGGGAGAAGTTCTCCCCGCGCACACCGGCCAGGTAGCCGGTGTCCGTACCCGCTGCCAGCAGCGGGTACATGGAGTAGGTGGGAGGAAAGCCCATGACCGTTCGTCCGGGGCCCCCGAAGGCCTGGAGCAGCTGCTGCAGGATCTCGTTGGAACCGTTGGCGGCCCACAGCTGCGTCTCAGACAGTCCATGACCCAGGTACTCCGCCAGCCGCTTGCGCAGTTCGGTGAACTCACGGTCCGGGTAGCGGTTCAGTGTCACGGCGGCCTCGGCCACGGAGGCCGTGATCGCGTGCACCACCTCGTCCGGCACGGGATGCGTGTTCTCGTTGGTGTTCAACGTGACGGGCACATCCAGCTGCGGGGCGCCATAGGGACTCAGGCCCCGCAGGTTATCGCGCAGCGGCAAGGCAGCCAGGGCCTCCGGGGTGGACTGGGAATCCGTAGTACTCACCTGAGACAGCCTAGGCCGTCACCCCTCCCGCCGCGGCCGTGCGACGAAAGGAGACCGGCCGTCACCGACGATCACCACGGTGCGGAGATCTTGTTCGAGACGTACTCCCGCGAACCGTCGCTGACGACCACCCAGACTTGGTTGACGCGGTCGGTCGGGTAGCAGCCATAGGTCCCGGACCTGAACGAGCCATTCTCGTCGGCGGTCAGGGAGAGCCCAGGGGTGTTGTTCCAATAGACGTCCACGCCGGGGTTGTTGGGGCGCCGGCCGCCGCAGTAGGCCGTCAGCCGCTGGTTCGGGTCGAAGTTGTCCAGGGCCCAGTTCGTGTAGTGACAGTCCTTGTACGCGTTGTCCTCGCCGCAGGCCTCCGGATCGCCAAAGGCGGGGCCCTGGGTGATCTTGACTGTCGGATTGGGGATGGCACGCGAGGTGGCCGACGTGGTGACGGTGTCACACGTGGAGGTCCCGGTGACGCACACTTGGAGGGTCATGGTGTAGCTGGTGGCCGCCCGCGTCCGTGCCGTCGTGAAGGAGCCGGTGTTGTCCACCGTGGAGGAGTTGACCTTCGGCGTGACGGTCACGGACCGGCCGTTGCCGATGCTCGAGGCGCTGGTGGGGCTCCAGGTGAACTTCACGGAGCCCTGCTGGGGTGTCGCCTGAAGGGCGGGCATGTTGAAGGGGCCGTACGCCACGTCGGTGGCCACCGTTTGAGACGTCCCGGAGCCCGCGGCGTTGGTGGCGCGCACCGTGAGCTGGTAGCTGTTCCCGTTGGCGGGGACCGTGATGGTGTCCGAGGTCGAGGCCCCCAGACTGGACCAGCCGCTGCCGAGGGAGTATTCGTAGGAGACCGGTGAGCCGTTGCTCGCCGCCCCCGAGAAGGAGATGTCCAGTTGGCGGTTGGCTCCGGTGGGCGACGTGGTCAGCCCGCTCACAGCCCCGGGCAGCCCATAGGGCGTCACGGCCGCGGACCGTCCGGACGGCGGCGAGGTGCCCTCGGCATTCCGCGCGATCACGGAGAACGTGTAGGCGGTGGACTTGTCCAGTCCGGACCAGTTCATCGACGTGGTCCCCGCGGCCACGTCGCGGGACACACTCGAACGACCGGAATGTGCCGTCACGGTGTATCCCTGGAGGGCAGCGCCGTTGTCGTCCGCGGCGGACCAGGACAGCCGGACCACGCCGCCGTCGACGGCCGAGGTGTCCCGGGCCGCCGACGGGGTCCCGGGGGCGAAGGGCTTGCCGGCCGGCGTCGCGGCCACCGACCAGCCCGACCATTCGGACGGCTCGTCGGCCTGGTTCACGGCCTGGATGCGGAATTGGTAGTCCACGCCGTTGGTGAGGCCGTCCCAGCTCAGGGACGTCCCGGCTCCAGACGAGCGCAGGCCGCCACCGGGCGGTGCCGGGCTCAACTGCACGCGATAGTCCGTGATGGCCGAGCCGCGGTTGACCGGCGGCGTCCACTGCACCGTGACGAGACCGTCACCGGCGTCCACGGTGGGCGGGGCCGGCTGCTCGGGACGCACGTCCGGAATCGCGGGCGCCGAGACGCCCGAGGCCTCCGATTCGCCCACGCCGTTGGTGGCCACCACCGTGAAGCGGTGTTCCACGGCATTCTCCAGGCCGGTGATGGAACACGCGGTGGAGGAGCACTGCTGGGTGGAGCCGGTGGTCGTGTCCGTCACGGTGTACCCGGTGATCGGATCGCCGTTGTCCGGCGGGGCGGCCCAGGAGAGCTCGACCGTCTGGTCCTCCACGGACTCGATCCGGGGAACGCCGGGGGCGTCCGGACGGCCCTTGACGATCACGGTGATGTTGCCCTGGACCTCCCGGGTGGGGTCGGCCGTCAGGTCCTGGATCGTGTAGGTCACCTGCATCCGGCCCGAGTAGTCCTGTCCCGGGGTGACGGTCACGGTGGAGCCGTCCGTCACGGCGGTCCCCTCGCCCGTCGCGACCTGGGCCGCGGTCACGGTCAGCGGCGCCTCGCCCTCGAACGGGTTGACGTCGTTCTCCAGCACGTTGACCGTGACGGGTTCGCCGGACCGGGCCTCCGGGACCTCGTCATCGAGGGCGCGCGGGAGCGCCCGGGAGGTGCCCACCACGTCGACGGTGATCTCTGCGGCGACGGGCTCGGCCTCGCCGTCGGACACCGTGAACGCCACGGTGCCCGTCGTGCCCCGCTCCGCGTTGGAGGAGGGGGTCACCGTCAGCTCGGTCCCGTCGAGTTCGGCCGCGAACTCGCCGCTGACCTGACCGCGGGAGAAGGTCAGTTCGTCGCCGTCGGGATCCGAGGCCAGCGGGCTGAGGTCCAGGGTCACGGGGTCGCCGCCCTGCTCGATCTGCAACGAGCTGGACTGCACCGTCGGCGGATTGTTCTCGTCCGGACGCGGCTCGACGGTGATGGGGATGGACAGCGTGGACACCAGCCCGTTCGGGTCCGAGCCATCCTCGCCATCCGTCACGGTCACGTTGACCGACGCACCACCGGCATAGTCGGCCGGAGCCGTGAACCGGACCTCGGTGGCCGATCGCACGGTGAACGCGGCGGACGCGGGGGTGGCGGACGCCGAGCTGTCGTCGGTCAGCCGCGGCGTGCGGCCGTCACGGACACCGATGTGATCGGTCAGGTCCACGCGGAGGTCCTCACCGGCCACCACGCGCAGCGGTTCGGTGGTGGTCAGCCACGGCGCGCGGTGGTCATTGCCCGGCACGAGGATGAAGGCACGGCCCACCCCGCCGTCCACGTCCGTCACCGTGTACATGATGACCTGTGCCGCCGGCTGCACGGGGACGACCACGTTGGTGCCCTCCACACGGGCACCGGCCGCCTGGGCGGCCTCGTCCACGCCGAGCTCGAGGTCCTCCACGGCGCCATCGGGGTCCTCGTCGTTGTCCAGGACCGAGACGGAGATCTGCTCCCGACCGTCGATCTCCTCGACCCCAACGAGGTCGTCGCGGGCGATGGGCGGCATGAGCGGGGCTTCCTCATCCACGCGGATGGAGAGGTTGGCCGTAGCGGTGGCGCCGGCGGGGTCGGCGATGGTGTAGCCGATGTTGAGGAAACCCTCGGTCTCCGGGGTGACGACGCGGACCCGTCCGTCCACGATGTCCACCGGCACCTCCGGCTGGCTGGGGGCGAATCGGTCCTGCACCAGGGTCACCTGATCGCCGTCGGGATCGGCGTCGTTGGCCAGGACGTTCGTGGTGAAGGTGCGCCCGGGCCGGACCTCGACCGAGTCGTCCAAGGCGACCGGCGGATGGTTCGTGCTCAGCGGCTGAGCGATCCCGATGGTCACGGTGCCGGTGGCCCGCGCGCCCAGCCGGTCCACGATCGAGTAGGTGAAGTGGTCAGAACCAGTGGCGGCACTGGAGGCGGTGTACACCAGCCGACCCTTCTCCATGCGTACGGAACCCTGGGTGGGTGGCGACTGCACGCCCTCCAGGGTCACGGAGTCTCCGTCCGGATCGATCCCGTCCAACGGGATCGGCACCGCCACGGCTTCTCCGGAGAGCACGCGGGCGGACACGGAGAGGGGCACCGGCGGGTTGTTGGACTCTCGATCCATCGGCACCATGGTGATCTCCACGGTGGCCGAGGCCGCCTGCCCGTCCGGGGCACGCACCGTGTAGGCGAGAGTGGCCCGCCCTGGCTCACTGCCGGCGCGGAACCTGACCTTTCCATCGGAGACGAAACCGATCCCGCGGCCTTCGGCGACCTGGCGGTCGAGTTCCGGCTTCAGGCTCAGTTCTTCCTGGTTGGGGTGGGTGTCATTGGCCAGGACGTCGATGGTGACCACATCACCGACGCGGACGTTCGCCGCATCCGCGACGGCGATGGGCGGCTGCATGACCTCCGGTTCCGGCAGCGGCACCACGGTGACCTGACCCTCGGAGGTGCCCTGGGCGTTCGACACTGAATAGGAGAAGGTGGCGGGACCGGTCATCCCGCCGGTGTCCACCACCCGGATGTGGTTGAAGTCCTCGACGGCCAGTTTCAACGGGGCCGGCACCCCGGACTCGGTCGTGGCATCCTGGACCCCCTGCACCACGAGCACGCCTCCGGTCGGGTCGGTGTCATTGCCCAGGACGTTGACGAGGGTCTGACCGCCCGCCGGCAACAGCGCGATGTCACGCACGGCCACCGGCAGTCCGGAGCTCTCCTCACTCTCCACGACGTCCACGCGGATCAACCCGGGGGCGGAGTCGTACTCGTTCGCCGCCAGATACTCGACGTAGTAGGTGTCGGCGACATCCGAGGACCACTGCACCGATCCCCCGGCGGCCGAGTAGTCGATCTCCGCATTCTCTACAGCAGCCACTTGGGCGAGGCGCAGTTGGCCGCCCAGTGGATCGGTGTCGTTCTCGAGCGGGTAGAACGTGATCTCCTGCCCCGCCTGGACGGTGACGTGGTCTGCCTGGGTGATCGGCGGATGGACAGATCCGCGTTCGAGGACCTCGATCTGCACCGTGCCCGTGGTGGTCTCGCGCCCGTCGGTCACGGAGACCTGGATGTCCCGGCGTCCGGCTTCGCCGGTGTTGTCTTGGTACGTGAGCTGGCCGTCCGGACGGGTGCGCACGGTGTCCGGCTCCTCTGCCAGGGCGCCCACGAGCTGGAGGTCGTCACCGTCCGGGTCGATCCAGTCGGTCAGGACCTGGCTCGTCACAGATTCTCCGGCCGGCACGCGCAGCACCGCCTTGCGCTCCTGGGTGGGCCCCCGATTCTCACTGTCCGGCACCACCTGCAGAGAGATCTGAGCCGTATCCGTGCCACCACGCCCGTCGTTGGCCACATAGGACACCTCGGACCGGCCGCTCGCGGATTTCGGGACGACGACCTGCAACCCGATGCCGTCGATGATCTCCTGCACCGTGCCCACTGAGGGCTGGTCACCCTCGAGGGAGACCGTCAGGACATCACCGTCCGGGTCGGAGTCATTGAACAGGACGGGCAATTGCGTGGTCCGCCCGGGCCGCACGCCGAAACTGTCATCCTCCGCCACGGGCGGCCTGTTCTCCTCCTGCCGCTCCGGCAGAGCGGTCTCCTGGGTGACCTCGTCGGATTCCTCCTCCGTCTCCTCGCCCTCGCCCTGGGGCGGTTCGAGGTCGTCCCAGTTGGCGACCACCTTCATCTGGTCGAGGACCATCCAGTTGGTCCCGGACGTCGTGTCGTTGAGTACCACGACATCGCGGTTCACCCGGAAGACCAGCTCCGCGCCGGCCGTCAGCTCGGGGATGGGGACGATCTGATCCTGTTCTTCACCGTCACAGTCCTGCAGGTAGTGCCCGGTGACGGCCGAGGCGGCATGAAGGCAACCGGCTACCCGAACGGGGGCCGTTGCCGCCACACTGCCGTCAGCACCAGCGGGTGAGGTCGATCCGGCGGAGGCGTCCGTGGGAGGGACGATGCTCATGGCCTGAATGTCCCCGTTGGACAGAGCCACGGTGACCAGGTCCCGCTCGGTAGACAAAGCCACCTGGTCCACCTCAGGACCGGACGGCTGTGGCACCGCACCCACCAGCCGCTCATCCTGCACGGAGTGGCCTGGCCAGGACAGGGTGCCGGACTCAGGGTCCACCACCACCGGAACGTCGCCCACGGCCACCAGCTGCGGTTCCTGCATTCCGGACAACCCTTCGAGGCCGTCCTGGCGGGTCTCCACCAGGGCACCAGGCTGCTCGCCCTCGGCCGCGAAGCGAATCACGGTGTCCCGGCCGAGGTCCGCCACGAACACCTCGCCACCCACCGTGGTCGTCGACGTCACGGCTCCCTCGGCCTCGTAGAGCGGTTCGTCCGTCGAGACCTGGGGCGTCGGGTCCACCGTCCCCGCGTAGACGGCCCCCTCGGCGGGATTGCTGGCCGAGATGACGCCGGCGCCCAGCGCGAAATCCTGGGTGGCCGGCATCATGACCTGGTCGCCGGCGACCATGGCGGTGGTGTCAATGGAGGTCAAGGCGCCGGAGGCCGGGTCCAGCATGAGGGCGGTGGCATCCTCCTGGTGAAGTTCGAAGTCCTCCACCGGGGGCCGGAAACCACCGTCCAGGATGGTGGACTCGTGGTTCAGGTGGCCGACGTATCCCCCACTGTTGTGGGTGACCCAGATGCCGGCATCATGCAGGTCGAGGTCAGC
This sequence comes from Citricoccus parietis, assembly GCF_042433045.1. Lineage (NCBI taxonomy): Bacteria > Bacillati > Actinomycetota > Actinomycetes > Micrococcales > Micrococcaceae > Citricoccus > Citricoccus parietis. Next base: position 159,403 of record NZ_JBHLWH010000027.1, read on the forward strand.
CGTGTCGAAGCCGGGATAGAGGAAGGCACCAGTGGCCACGAGGGCACCGACGGCGGAGAAGGCCACCGGGGTCGCCACAGACTTCATCTGCTTGCGCTTGTTCCCCATGAGTGCCCCGTCATCAGCAGTTGATCCGCCTCACTACGGACCCAGGCCATCCTAGCGGCGGGCTGAAGGGAGTCGAATCCCCCGGCACTCCCTGCGGGGCCAGCGGAGACTCAGGCCCCAGCGGGGACGAACAACACCTGACCGGGCTGCAGGTCGCCACCGTCGAGGTCATTAAGTTCGCCGATGCGCAGGATGGCCTCGTTGCGGGGCGACTCGGGGGCCGTGCGCCCGGCGATGGCCCACAAGGTGTCGCCATAGTTCACCGTGACCGTCTCCACGTCCGCAGCCGGCTGGTCATCGGAGGCCGCCGCCGGAGCCATCCCGTGGGCGCCGAAGAAGACGGCGGCCACTGCGGCCAGGACCGCCAGAACGATGACGGGGAACCCCACGAAGAGGAAACGACCACGGCGGTTCAGGTGGAATCCGGCGGAGCCGGCCGTGCGGATCTGGACCGATGCTGCAGTGCTCATGCTCTTCTGCCTCTCCTCCCGGAACCCCGGGCCATCTAGAACGTGTGTTCGACTGCTTCGACGTCATGTCTAGCACGCCTGTTCGAAACATGCCAAGAAAAATTCGAACATATCTTTGAATCGAGGGTGTGACTCCGGTACCGTCGGACCCAGCGACCAGCAAGAGACACTTCACCAAGACCGACGGACACGATAAGAACGGATGGTCGAATGGCCCCCCGGATTCCCACTCCCGCCCCGGACCCGCACCACGATCACGGCGTCCGGCCCCTCACCGATCGTCAGCGGATCATCCTCGGATCCATCCGCTCTGCGATCGCCGCACACGGGTATCCGCCGTCCATGCGGGAGATCGGAGATGCGGCCGGCTTGGCCTCGCTGTCATCGGTCACCCATCAACTGGGTCAGCTGGAGAAGCTCGGCTACATCCGCAAGGATCCGGGCCGCCCGCGGGCCATGGAGGTCCTGCTGGACGAGAACGGCCTGGCCCTCGTGGCCGAGTCCGCCGTCACGTCCCCCGAATCGGCAGCCACGCCGGAGGGGGCGGTGAGGACCCTGCACACCGGGGCCGCCGACGGTGATGCCGTCCCGGTCCCCCTGGTGGGCCGGATTGCCGCCGGTGGGCCGATCCTCGCCGACCAGCAGGTCGAGGACGTCATGACCCTGCCGCGTCAACTGACCGGCGAGGGGGAACTGTTCATGCTGAAGGTCTACGGCGATTCCATGGTCGATGCGGCCATCTGCGACGGCGACTGGGTGGTGGTGCGTCAGCAGAACAACGCACAGAACGGGGACATCGTCGCCGCGTTGCTGGACGACGAGGCCACCGTCAAGACCTTCCGGCAGCGGGATGGCCACACGTGGCTGCTGCCGCAGAACTCTGCGTATGAGCCCATCCTCGGCGACGAGGCGACGGTCATGGGCAAGGTCGTCACGGTACTCCGGGCGCTCTGAGCCCCATGAACCATCGGCCTCTGCCGCCGGGCGTCCGCGTGGCGGATGCCGAGGAGTTCGTCTACACCCACGGGCGGCTGCTCGAACGCCGCCGGGTGGACCTGCTGCTCCACGGCGGCGGCACCGAGGGTGTCCTGGCTGCCCTGGGGGCGTACCGCAATCCTGACGGTGGATTCGGTCACGGCCTCGAACCCGATGTGCAGTCACCGAAGAGTGAGGCGCTCTCCACGCTGACGGCTCTGGACCTCTTGGCCGGTTGGGATCTGGCCGAGCACCCCTGGGTTCGCTCTGGACTGGAATGGGTGGCCTCGACTTCCGGGCTGGACGGTTCCGTGCCGTTCGTCACCGAGGCCTCCCTCGAGTGGCCCCATGCACCGTGGGTCCAACCGGTTCCCGGCGGTTCGCACCTCACGTATGGCTTCGCCGCCGCAGCCCTGCTGACGGGGTTCGCGGGCGGGTGGGCTGAGGCCGCCTCGGACTGGTGCCGCCTCCGCTTGTCCCGGGCTGCGACTGCCGGCGACCTGCCCGCCTATGAGGCCAAGTACGCCCTGAGGTTCCTCGCTGCGGACGGCCTTCCCACGGGCTCGGTCGACAGCCCGATTCTGGCAGCCCTTCGTGAGCGGTTGTCCGCCAACGGCTCCCTCCCCGTGCAGGGTGGCGTTGAGGACGAGAGCATCCATGCGCTCGACCTGGTCCACCATCCTTGGACGGTCCCCTTCCCCTCGGACCTCTACGGCGGCCTGGTCCCTGCGGCCGTGATGTCCCGGGACCGCCGGTGGCTCGCATCCGCCCAGGAGCCCGATGGCGGATGGTCCGTGGACTGGCCGGCCTGGAGCCCGGCCCCCGGCATCGAATGGCGGGCCATTCGCACGGTCGGCGCCCTCGAGATGCTGATCCGCTAGTCAGCGGGACGGAGCCGCTCCAGCACGCCGCGGACCACGGAGGGATCGGCCGTCGGCCAGAAGTCCGGCAGGGTCGAACGCAGGAACGATCCGTACCGTTCCGTCGCGAGCCTGGAGTCGAGGACAGCCACCACACCGCGGTCCGTCGCGGTCCTGATGAGCCGGCCGGCGCCCTGCGCCAGGCGGACCGCCGCATGGGAGGCGGAGACCGCCATGAACCCGTTGCCGCCATGCCGGCTGATGTCTCTGGACCGCGCCGTGGACAGGGGATCGTCCGGTCGCGGGAACGGGATCCGATCGATGACCACCAGGCGGCAGGACTCGCCGGGTACGTCCACGCCCTGCCACAGGCTCATGGTCCCGAACAGACAGGTGTCCTCCTCCGTGGCGAACTGACGCACCAGGGCGGTCAGCGTGGTGTCGCCCTGGCACAGGATCGTGGGCTTCGGACCGAGCCGCGTGCGCATCTCGGCGGCAGCGTCCTCGGCGGCTCGTTTGGAGGAGAACAGGCACAGAGCGCCGCCGCCGGACGCCCTGAGCAGTGCCTCGAGTTCGTCATAGGCCTCGGGGGCAGCGAACCGACCCGGCTTCGGCAGATGCCGGGCCACGTAGAGCACACCCTGCCTCGGGTAGTCGAAGGGGCTGCCCACGTCCAGACCGGTCCAGGCCGGCGCCCCCTCGCCCATCAGGCCGAGGGATCCCGCCACCGGGTTGAACGACTCACCGATGGCCAGCGTGGCCGAGGTCAGCACGGTCGTGGCCTGGCCGAAGAGTCCCTCACGGAGTTTGCCGGCCACGGACAGCGGGGCCACGTAGAGCATCGGAGCCGCGGACTCGTCCCCGGGGATCCACCCGGTGCCGGGCTCGAAGTGGCCCGGACGGGACGCCCAGAGCACCTCGGGGTGACTGGTGTCCGGGGTGGTCTCCAGCATCCGCTCGGCCACGTCCAGGACGTCCTGCATCCGGGATCGGGCCATCTGACGCCCGCCGTCGGCCGCGGAGTCGGCACCTCCCCCGCTCGGCTTGGAATCACTGAGCCCCTGGCGGGCCGCATCACGGACAGCCTTCAGGGCGTTCTGCTGGACCTCGTCCGGCCCACGCGGTATCAGGCCCGTGGGGGTGGCGGTGAAGGCGGCGTCAAGGCCGGCGCCGGCCTGCACCAGGTCCTCCACGGCGATGGCCGTGTGCTTACGGGCCGAGGAGGCCGCGGCCTGCACGATGGCCCCGGAGAGCTGGCCGGTCACCGCCCCGGTCACGCGGTCCTGGAGTTCGTGGGCCTCGTCCACCACCACGGCCTCGAACTCGGGCAGCACCGCGAGTCCCTCGAAGGCGGCGATGGCGAGCATGGCGTGATTGGTGACCACCACGTCTGCCTCTCCGGCGTCCGCGCGCGCCCGCTCGGAGAAGCACTCGGCCGCCATCGGGCACTTCTGGGCGCCCAGGCAGTCCACCGCGGACACCGAGACCTGGCGCCACGCGCGGTCGGTGACGCCCGGATCGAGGTCGTCCCGGTCCCCCGTGTCCGTCTCCTCGGACCATTCCCGCAGCCGCAGGACCTCGCGGCCCAGGGGGCTGGTCGGGCCACCGTCGGATCCGGACAGCATCTCGCCGTCGTCGGCCATGCCGAACAGTGCCTGGCCGTCCTCCTCCGGGAAGCCGCCCTCCAGCTTGTGCTTGCACAGGTAGTTGGACCGGCCCTTGACCAGGGCGATGTTCATGGGACGGGGCAGCTCGTCCCGCAGGGCTTCCAGCAGCTTGGGCGCATCCCGTCGCATGATCTGGGACTGCAACGCCAGGGTGGCGGTGGCCACCACCACCGGGTTCTCGGCCTCCAGGGCGTGCTGGAGCGCCGGCACCAGGTACGCCAACGACTTCCCGGTGCCGGTGCCCGCCTGCACCAGCAGGTGCTGCCCGGTCTCCAGGGACCGGGCGACCTCCACGACCATGCGCCGCTGCCCTTCCCGGCGCTGACCCCCGGTGGCTGTGACGGCGGCGTCCAGCAGCCGCAGGGCCTCACGCTCGGCGTCGGTACGGGGCTCGGCGGCGGGCCCCGCCACGGCAGCCGGCGCGGCTTCCTCGACCGTCTCTGTCATGCTCCGGCGCGCTCCTGTCCGTCCGCGGACCTCTCGGCGGCATAGCGACGCAGGTCCTCGGCGATGTCCTCTCGGACCAGTACCCGGAGCCGCGTGCCCTCGGCCTCGTAGGTCTCCGAGATGATGTCCGCGTCCGGCGAGTGCAGGCGCGAGACCACGTCCCCGTCCGTGAACGGGATCAACAGGTCCAGGGCCACGTTCGGGCGCGGGATCGCGTCCGAGACGGCGCGTTCGAGTTCCTCGATCCCCTCCCCGGTGCGGGCGGAGACGACCACTGACCGCGGTTCCTTCTGACGCAGCCGGGCCACCACCACCGGGTCGGCGGCGTCGGCCTTGTTCAGCACGATGATCTCCGGGATCTGCCGGGCGTCCACCTCGGCGAGCACGGATCGCACGGCGGCGATCTGCCCCTCGGGATCTGGGTGCGAGGCGTCGACGACATGCAGGATCACGTCCGCGTCGGCCACCTCCTCCAGGGTGGAGCGGAAGGCCTCGACCAGCTGTGTCGGCAACGAGCGGACGAAGCCGACCGTGTCCGAGAGCGTGTAGCCGATGCCGTCCGGGGTGACGGATTTGCGCACCGTCGGATCCAGTGTGGCGAACAGGGCGTTCTCCACGAGCACACCGGCATGCGTGAGGCGGTTGAGCAGGGAGGACTTGCCGGCGTTCGTATACCCGGCGATCGCCACGGAAGGCACCCGGTTGCGACGCCGGTTGGCCCGCTTGGTCTCACGCGCCGGCTTCATCGCGGCGATCTCCCGGCGCAGCTTGGCCATGCGGGTGCGGATGCGGCGGCGATCCAGCTCGATCTTGGTCTCACCGGGGCCGCGGGAGCCGATGCCCTCACCGCCGGCGGCACGGCCACCGGCCTGGCGGGACATGGACTCACCCCAACCGCGCAGGCGCGGCAACAGGTACTCCAGCTGCGCCAGTTCCACTTGGGCGCGGCCCTCACGGGACTGGGCGTGCTGGGCGAAGATGTCCAGGATCAGCGCCGTGCGGTCGATGACCTTGACGCGGACGATGTCCTCCAGGGCACGTCGCTGGGAGGGTGCCAGCTCCGAGTCCACGACGACGGTGTCCGCCCCGGTCATCGCCACGATGCCGCGCAGCTCCTCGGCCTTGCCCTTGCCCAGGAAGGTGGCCGGGTCGGGCAGGTGGCGGCGCTGGATCAGACCGTCCAGGACCTCGGACCCCGCCGTCTCGGCCAGGGCCGCGAGCTCGCGCAGGGAGTTCTCGGCGTCCTCCGCGGTCCCCTCGGACCAGAGGCCGGCGAGAACGACCCGCTCCAGGCGCAGCTGACGGTACTCGACCTCGCTCATGTCCTCGAGCTCGGTGGACAGTCCGCTGACGCGCCGCAACGCCTGACGTTCGGCCAGGTCGAACTGCTCGCCGTCCGCCTCGGTGTGCCCGTCACCGCCTTCAGACAGTGCGAGCGCCCGGCCCTGTTCGGGGGCGTTCTTGGCGGCACTGGCTGCATCGGCCGCGAGGATCCGGTCGATCACGTCCCGGATCTCGGACTCGTTCCCGTGCTGCTCGTTCGCGGGCTGTTCGTTCCCCTGCGGGGTGGTCTCGGTCATGGTCTCCTTGGATGAGGTGTGGTCTCTAGGGTAGTCGCTGGCGGGGACGCCGAGAGTGTTCAGGTCGCCGCTGTGGATGGGGGTTTTCGGGGCCACCAGGGCCTCCTTCACGGGTCGGGCCGGCGTGGGATCGGCGCGAGGAATCGCGGCATACCAGGACCCGGACAGTCGGGTCACGCAGGCTCAGGGGAGAGTGGGTGCCATCACGGACGGTGTCTCGACCCGCTGCACAGCGGGGAGATCGGGGTCCGGAGCGTCGGTGCCGCAGGGGCACGTCCGACTCAACGCAGGTAAATCCACATGCCAACCAGTATAGGGACGTTGTCAAGCAGAGGTAGCATCGGCCGTGATGGATTCCGCACACTACTTCTCCGCCGAGCCGGTCGGCCCGGAACAACGACGACGGCTCAGCGTCACCTTGGCCGGCCGGGACGTCACCGTCGAGACGGCGGGCGGCATCTTCTCCCCCGACAGCCTGGACAAGGGCACCGCGGCGATGCTGCGTACGGTACCGGACCCTCCGTCGTCGGGCTCCTTCCTGGACATCGGCACCGGATGGGGGCCGCTCGCCCTCACGCTGGCGCTGTCCAGCCCCGACGCCCAGGTCACGGGGGTGGAGGTCAATGACCGTGCTGCGCAGTTGTGCCGGGACAATGCCGCCGCCCTCGGCCTGGACAACGTCTCCGTCTACCGGCCGGACGAGGTCCCGGCCGAACGGACCTTCGACCTGATCTGGTCCAATCCGCCGATCCGGGTGGGCAAGGAGGCACTGCACTCGATCCTGTTGCAGTGGCTGCCCCGGCTGGCCCCCGGGGGCCGGGCCCTGTTGGTGGTGCAGAAGAACCTCGGGGCCGATTCGCTGTTGCCGTGGATGGCCGCGGCCCTCGACGAACGGCTCCCGGGGCAATTCACCGCGTCACGCTTCGGCAGCGAGAAGGGCTTCCGGATCCTGCAGGTGGACCGAATCCGATAGCCGTCGGTCAGGCCCTTGTCAGGCCACCGTTCCGTCGAAGACGAGGGTGGCGGGCCCGGACAGGATGACGCTATCGGTGCCGTCGGCCTGGGGGGTGAACTCGACGCCCACGGTGCCGCCCGGGACGCCCACCTCCCAGGTCAGGGCGTCACGGTCTCCGGCCCAGATGCGGACGGCCGTGGCGGCGGCACAGGCCCCCGTGCCGCAGGAGAGGGTCTCCCCCACCCCCCGCTCGTGGACGCGCAGGTCCAGTCGGCCGACGCCGTTCAGGAAGAGCGGGTCGGCGGCCACCACGAACTCCACGTTGGTCCCGTTCGGCGGGACCGGTTCCACGTTGGGCTGCTTCGCCAGGTCCAGATCCGCCAGATCCGCGCCCTCGGCCAGCGCGACGACGGTGTGCGGGTTGCCCATCGAGATGCTCAGGGCCGGGCGGGGGTCGGCCAGCCCGGCGGCGAGCACCAGGGAGTCAGAGGCCCGTTCCTCGGCCAGTTCGGGGTCGATGTAGCTCCACGGCCCCATGTCAGTGGAGTACCGCTCCTCGCCGAGCCGGGTGACGGTGCGGAGGCCGGCGCGGGTGCCGATCGTCACCTGCTGTCCGACCTCCAGGTCCACGAGGCCCCGGGTGGCGAGGTAGTGCACGAAGACGCGCACACCGTTGCCGCACATCTCGGAGACGGATCCGTCGGCGTTGCGGTAGTCCATGAACCATGTGGCCTCGGGGTGGTTCTCCAGCAGGTCCCGTCCCTCGATGAGGTGCGTGGACTCGACCACACGGATCAGCCCGTCGGCACCGATCCCGAAGTGGCGGTCGCAGAGGGCTTCCACGTGATCCGGGGCGAGTTCGGTCTCCCCGCTCAGGTCGGGGACGAGGATGAAGTCGTTTCCGGTGCCGTGCCCTTTCGTGAAGGCCAGCCCGGCCAATTGGGCAAGGGCGGTCCGCAGACGGTCGGGGTCCTGGGCGATCGGCAGGGTCATGACCTCAGTCTAGGTGGCGGCCTGCGGCCCCGTTGACCGGGCCAGGTGTCCCAGCACGTCGTCGAGTAGGCCGGGACGCGTGGGATCGAACCACGTGACGCGCGGGTCCGCCCGGAACCAGGTGATCTGGCGGCGGGCGAAGCGGCGGGTCGCCGTGGCGGTGTCCTCGATGGCCCAGGACGTGTCCGCCTGACCGTCCAGGACGGCGAGGAACTGCGCGTAGCCGATCGCCCGCGAGGCCGTCCTGCCCTGCCGCAGCCCGAGGGCGTCCAGGGCCCGGACCTCGTCCAGCAGGCCTGCCTCGGCCATGGCGACCACGCGCGCGTGCAGCCGCTCGTGCAGTCGGGGCCGGTCCAGGTCCAACCCCACCTGCACGGTAGGCCGCAGGTAGGTCCGCTTGGGCATGTACGAGGTGAACGTGCGTCCGGTGAGCTCGAAGACCTCGAGGGCACGCACCATCCGCCGGGCATCCCCCAGACGTGCCGCGCTGTCCGGATCCACGGCCTGCAACCGCTTCCGCAGGCCCTCCAGGCCGATCTGATGGCCTTCGGACTCGATCCGTGCCCTGACATCCGGGTCTGTCGGGGGGAACTCGAGTTCGTCCAGTGCGGCCCGCACGTACAGCCCGGAGCCGCCGACGAGGACCGGCACGAGACCACGAGCCCGGATGTCGCCGATCACCGCCCGCACCTCGGCCTGGAAACGGGCTACCGAGGCCTCCTCGGTCACGTCGAGCACATCCAGCAGGTGGTGGGGTATCCCTCGCCGCCCGGAGACCGGGAGCTTGGCCGTCCCGATGTCCATGCCGCGGTAGAACTGCAGGGCGTCGCTGTTCACGATCTCCCCGCCCAGCCGCTCGGCCAGGTCCAGGGCCAGTTCGGACTTCCCGGTGCCCGTGGGCCCGACGACGGCCACGATCGGTGCGCGGCCGGCGTCGGTCATGCGGGGCGCAGGGTGGGCATGCCCAGGCTCACGCCGGCCGAGCCGGCAGTACCCTCGGCACCGTCTGCCCCCGCGCCGGATGAGGGCACACCGCAGGAGGCGGCCTGGGCTAGGTCCCAGGCGTCGCCGGCGCGGGACCGGCGCAGGACATAGCCCTCCGGGTCCTCCGCTGTGGGATCCGCGATCAGGAAGTAGGGATGCGATGCTGTCACCGTCACCGTGACGACGTCACCGGGACGCGGGACCTCGGCACCCTCCGGGACACTGAAGTGCACGAGCCGGTTGTCCGGGGCGCGGCCGGCCAACCGGCCGGTCGCGGCGTCCTTGGAACCGGAGTGGTTCGTCACCAGCAGCTCCTGGCGGGTGCCCACCAGCTTCGCCGTCTCCTCGGCGCTGATGCGGTCCTGCAGGGCGGTCAGGCGCTCGAAGCGTTCCTGGACGACCGCCTTGGGAACCTGGTTCTCCATCTCACCGGCGGGGGTCCCCGGGCGGATGGAGTACTGGAAGGTGAAGGCCGAGGCGAAGCGTGAGGCCTCCACCACGTCCAGGGTGTCCTGGAAGTCCTGCTCGGTCTCCCCGGGGAAACCGACGATGATGTCCGTGGTCACGGCGGCGTGCGGGATCCGTTCCCGGACCTTGTCCAGGATGCCCAGGAACTTCCGGGAACGGTAGGAACGGCGCATCTCCTTGAGGATCCGGTCCGAGCCGGACTGCAGCGGCATGTGCAACTGCGGCATGACGTTGGGGGTCTCGGCCATGGCATCGATGACATCGTCGGTGAAGGAGGCCGGATGGGGACTGGTGAAGCGGACCCGCTCCAGTCCCTCGATCGAGCCGCAGGCGCGCAGCAGCTTCGCGAAGGCACCGCGGTCGCCGAACTCGACACCGTAGGTGTTCACGTTCTGGCCGAGCAGGGTGACCTCCACGGCTCCGGCATCCACGAGGGCCTGGACCTCGGCGAGGATCTCGCCGGGACGGCGGTCCTTCTCCTTGCCGCGCAGGGCCGGGACGATGCAGAAGGTGCAGGTGTTGTTGCAGCCCACCGAGATGGAGACCCACCCGGAGTAGGTCGAGTCCCGCTTGGTCGGAAGGGTGGAGGGGAAGGTCTCCAGCGATTCCAGGATCTCAAGCTCGGCCTGTTGGTTGTGGCGGGACCGCTCCAACAGGGTCGGCAGCGAGCCGATGTTGTGGGTGCCGAACACGACATCGACCCACGGGGCCTTGTCGATGATGGTCTTCTGGTCCTTCTGGGCCAGGCAGCCGCCCACCGCGATCTGCATGCCGGGGTGGTTGTCCTTGACGGCGCGCAGATTGCCGAGGTTCCCGTAGAGCTTGTTGTCCGCGTTCTCCCGGACGGCACAGGTGTTGAACACGACGAGGTCGGGATCGGCGGTCCCCGCGGCCGGCGCGTACCCGGCGTCCTCCAGCAGGCCGGAGATGCGCTCGGAGTCGTGCACGTTCATCTGGCAGCCGAAGGTGCGGACCTGGTAGGTGCGCTCATCGAGACGGTGGGGGGCGGAAGTCACCGCAGTATTCTAGTCCTCGTCCAGGGCAAAAGCATCCGCCTCGTCCTGGAGTCCACCGAGGACGTCCTTGACGATGCCCAGTGCCATGCCGGGCGGGTATCCCTTGCGGGCGAGCATGCCGGCCAGGCGCCGGACCGTCTTGTCCCGCTCGGCCCGGTCCTCGACCGCGTCCCCGGACGGGAGCTGGCGCCCGCGGATCTTGCGCTGGACGAGTTCAACGGCAGCCTCCCGTTCGGCATCCTCGCTGATCGTCTCGAGGGCCTGTTCGGCAGCTTCCCCGGAGACGCCCTTCTGCTGGAGCTCCCTGCGCAGGGCTCCGCGGGCGAGGCCTTTGGAACGTTGGCGGGTGCGGACGAAGTTCTCCGCATAGGCGGTGTCATCCACGAGCCGGACGTCCTCGAGGCGGTCCAGCACGGCGGCGGCCACGTCCTCGGGGACATCCCGCTCGGCGAGTTTCTCCTCCAACTGCTTCCGCGACTTCGGCGAGGCGGTGAGCTGGCGCAGCACGATGGTCCGCGCCACCTCCGCGGCGGCCGGCTCCGGATCATCCGCGAGGTGCTCGGGGACGTCCGGTACCGCGCGGAGGTGGCGACGTGTCATCAGGCCGGGGACTGACCCGAGACCGCGCGCAGCTGCGGCTCGCCCGCGGCCTCGTCCTCGGCCGCCACGCCGATGCCGAGCTTCTCCAGGATGCGGGTCTCGATCTCGTCGGCGAGGTCGGGGTTGTCCTTGAGGAAGCGGCGGGAGTTCTCCTTGCCCTGGCCCAGCTGGTCGCCGTCGTAGGTGTACCAGGCGCCGGACTTCTTGACGATGCCCTCGTCCACACCCATGTCGATCAGGGAGCCCTGGCGGGAGATCCCCTCGCCGTAGATGATGTCGAACTCAGCCTGCTTGAAGGGCGGGGCCATCTTGTTCTTGACGATCTTGGCGCGGGTGCGGTTGCCGACGGGGTTGCCGCCCTCCTTGAGGGTCTCGATGCGGCGCACGTCGATCCGGACGGAGGCGTAGAACTTCAGGGCCTTGCCACCGGTGGTGGTTTCGGGGCTGCCGAAGAACACGCCGATCTTCTCGCGCAGCTGGTTGATGAAGATGGCAGTGGTCTTGCTCTGGGCCAGGCGACCGGTGATCTTGCGCAGGGCCTGGGACATCAGGCGCGCCTGCAGACCCACGTGACTGTCGCCCATCTCGCCCTCGATCTCGGCGCGGGGCACCAGGGCCGCCACGGAGTCGATGACGATGATGTCCAGCGAGCCGGAGCCGATCAGCATGTCCATGATCTCCAGGGCCTGCTCGCCCGTGTCCGGCTGCGAGACCAACAGGGCGTCCGTGTCCACGCCGAGCTTCTTCGCGTACTCAGGGTCCAGCGCGTGCTCGGCGTCGATGAACGCGGCAATGCCGCCATTGCGCTGGGCGTTGGCCACGGCGTGCAGGGCGACGGTGGTCTTGCCGGAGGATTCCGGCCCGTAGATCTCCACGACACGGCCCCGGGGCAGGCCGCCGATGCCCAGGGCGACGTCCAGGCCCACGGAGCCGGTGGGGATGACCTCCATCGGGACGCGGACCTCGTCCCCGAGGCGCATCACCGAGCCCTTGCCGTACTGCTTGTCGATCTGGGCCAGTGCGGCTTCCAGAGCCTTCTCGCGGTCAGTGGCTGACGCCATGATTCACCCCTACGTGTGCTGGTGGCGGGCGGCCTTCGAGCCGTTCCCCTGTACTGATGACGAACATACTGGATCGCCCGGACGGGTTAGCGGAACGCCGCTGGTGCTGTGGATGACATGCCCGGGGCAGACCCGGTTCATGTCCTGTGGAGGAGCCTACCGCTGTTCGAAGATGTTTTCGAAGAGCTCGGACCCGGCGTGTCCTCAGAGTCGTCCCGGATCAGCCCCGGACTCAGTCCTGGGCGCGGTCCCGCACCGGGAGGTCACGGCCGAGGCGGCGTCCCTCGGGGACGCCCTGCAGGTCGCAGACGTCGAGCCACACGCGCCGCGGGTCCACGCCCGCCTCGAGGGCCCGGTCTGCGGTCTCCAGGAGGGAGGGCAGCACGAGGGTCGCGGCGATCACACCGGCGTTGCCGGGGCCGAACTCGTCGTCCATCAACCGGCGGAACTCACTGTGCTTCATCTCGGGACCCTTCCGTCCGCGCACAGCAACAGGACCGCAGCCCTGAGGGTCTGCGGTCCTGCGCTGCGGTCTTGGTCAGTGGCTGCCGGCGAGCTGGCCGAAGTCGTCCGGGACCTCGTCCGGGATGCGGGCACCGAACTCCTCGGGGGCGAAGCTGCTCTCGAGGTCAACGGGGACGGTGTCCGGGATGTGCACACCCTCTTGGAGGGCGATGCGGTCGGAGACCTCGCGCAGCATCAGGGACATGGGCACGTTCAGGGCGCCGCAGATGGAGGACAACAGCTCCGAGGAGGCTTCCTTCTGTCCGCGCTCGACCTCGGACAGGTAGCCGAGGGAGACTCGCGCATGGTGGGAGACCTCGCGGAGCGTGCGGCGCTGGCGCTGGCGGACGTCACGCAGGACGTCTCCGATTTCCTGGCGAAGGACTGGCACGGCGTGCTCCTTGGTCTCGAGGGAGTCGGTTGGGACGTTTTCCCCGGTCTCCAGCCAACGGGTGATGCCGTTGACGGTTACCGGATGCTTCATCATGTCTACTGTCTTCTCCTGAGTGGGTACTGGGAGTGGCCGATCAGGCCAACTGGTGGGTACAACGGTGGCCGGGCCGGTATTTGTTCCCGTTCCGACCGCCCATCAGCTGGATTCCCAGCCGATTCCCAGCTGACTGCGCGGCGTGGTCCCAGCCTACCGACAACCCCGGACCCGGAGGCAAGCGTGCCGACGCATCCCTCGCATTCCGTGACGCAAATGTCATGTCCACCCGGTCAGACGCGCCTGCATCATCTGCAATCCCCGGCGGACCGTGTCCCGCCGGATCGCTTCCCGGTCGCCCTTGAGGTGCAACAGTACGGCCTCCGGCTCCGCGTGGCCCGGCATCCCGGCCAGCCCCACATAGACCGTGCCCACCGGCTTGCCCTGGTGTGCCTCCGGCCCGGCCACGCCGGTCGTGGAGATCCCGACGTCGGCGCCCGTCACACGGCGGGCACCCTCGGCCATCTGCCGGGCCACCTCGGCGTCCACGGCGCCGGCCCGGGCCAGCAGGGCCGGGTCCACGCCGAGCAGCCGCTCCTTGACGTGGTTCTGGTACGCCACCACGCCGCCCTGCAGCGTCCCGGAGGCCCCGGGCACGTCGGCCAGCGTGGCCGCCAGCAGTCCGGCGGTCAGTGATTCCGCGGTGGCCACCGTCAGGTCCCGGCGGATCAACAGTTGCACGACGGCGGCCGGCAGGTTCTCCGCATCGACCCGCTCGGCCGGTTCCATCGGCTCTTCACGTTCCACCCGGCCAGCCGGCTCAATCACGGCTGGACTCGCCGGCGAGGGAGTCCCGACGCAGCCGCAGGCCCTTGAGGACGTAGTCGGCGCCGGTGATGAGGGTGACCACGAGGGCGGCGGCCATCAGGATCCAACCGGCCCACAGCCACCAGTCCCCCAGCACCGGGCCCAGGGGGGCCAACAGCCACAGCAGGGCCGCGGCCTGGAGCACGGTCTTGAGCTTGCCGCCCCTGGAGGCCGGCATGACGCCGTATTTCAGCACCATCAGGCGCATCAGCGTGATGCCCCACTCGCGGACGAGGATCAACACGGTCACCCACCACCAGAGCTCGCCCAGCAGGGAGAGCACGATGAAGGCGGAGCCGGTCAGGAGCTTGTCCGCGATGGGATCGGCGATCTTGCCGAAGCTGGTGACCAGGCCCCGGGACCGGGCGATGTCGCCATCCAGCTTGTCGGTGTAGATGGCCACGGCGAACAGGGCGAAGGCCACCCAGCGCAGGACCATCGAGTCCTCGCCCGAGGGGCCTCCGGCCACGAGCACCCAGATGAAGAACGGGACCATGACGATCCTGACGGCCGTCAGGAGGTTGGGCAGGTTCCAGTTCTCACTCATGCGTGCAGTCTACGGATCTCACCGTCCGGTGAGGTGCCACGCGTCCTCGGAACCCTCGCCGTCCTCGCCACCGTCCTCGTCGTACCAGTCGTCCGCCGCGGGACGGGAGGCGAGATCGTCTGCCACCAGGTCACGTCCGTAGTCCGGGTCCTGCCGGTCGGAGGTCTCCGCAGGCAGGGACCCGCGCACCAGTTCCTGATCGGAGGGGGCCTGGCCGGAACGCTGGGGCATCTCCGGGTAGGCGGCGCGCGGCTGACCGGAGCTGCCCGAGCCGCTGACGTGATCGGAACTGTCTGAGCCGTCCAAGGCGCCAGTGGCGTCGGCCTGGTCCGCGTGCACCACGTCCTCGGCGTAGGCCTCCGGCGCGTCCTCGCTCGGGGCCGCGGCCGGCGGGCCGTCACCACGGATGGTGGCCAGCAGGTCTGCCAGGTCATCCGGCTTCACCAGCACGTCGCGGGCCTTCGAGCCCTCCGAGGGGCCGACGACGCCGCGGGACTCCATCAGGTCCATGAGCCGGCCGGCCTTCGCGAAGCCGACGCGCAGCTTGCGCTGGAGCATCGAGGTGGAGCCGAACTGGGTCGTCACCACGAGCTCGGTGGCCTGCAGCAGCAGGTCCATGTCGTCGCCGATGTCCTCGTCGATGACCTTCTCGACCTTCTCCGGGACCACATCCTGGCGGTACTGCGCGGTCATCTGGGTCTTGACGTGCTCCACGACCGCGTGGATCTCGGACTCGTTGACCCAGGCCCCCTGGACGCGCATCGGCTTGGACTTGCCCATCGGCAGGAACAGGGCGTCACCCTGGCCGAGCAGTTTCTCGGCACCGGGCTGGTCCAGGACCACGCGGGAGTCCGTGACGGATGAGGTGGCGAAGGCCATGCGGGAGGGCACGTTGGCCTTGATGAGGCCGGTGACCACATCCACCGAGGGCCGCTGGGTGGCCAGCACCAGGTGGATGCCGGCGGCACGGGCGAGCTGCGTGATGCGGACGATGGCGTCCTCGACGTCCCGCGGGGCGACCATCATCAGGTCCGCGAGCTCATCCACGATCACCAGCAGGTACGGGTAGGGCTTGAGCACGCGCTTGGAGTCCGGCGGGAGGTTGACCTTGCCGGCCCGGATCGCCTTGTTGAAGTCGTCCACGTGCTTGTAGCCGAAGGCCGCCAGGTCGTCATAGCGCGTGTCCATCTCGCGCACGACCCACTGCAGGGCCTCCGCGGCCTTCTTCGGGCTCGTGATGATCGGGGTGACCAGGTGCGGGACACCCTCGTACGCGGTGAGTTCCACGCGCTTGGGGTCCACCATGACCATGCGGACCTCGTCCGGGGTGGATCGCATGAGGATCGAGGTGATCATCGAGTTCACGAACGAGGACTTGCCGGCACCGGTGGCACCGGCCACGAGCATGTGCGGCATCTTGGCGAGGTTGGCCATGACGAAGCCACCCTCGACGTCCTTGCCGACGCCCATCACCATCGGGTGGTCGGTCTTGCGCGCGGCATTGGAACGCAGCACGTCACCCAGGGCGACAACCTCCTTGTCCGCGTTCGGGATCTCGATGCCGATGGCGGACTTGCCCGGGATCGGCGAGAGGATGCGCACGTCCGAGGACGCCACGGCGTAGGAGATGTTCTTGGACAGCGCCGTGACCTTCTCCACCTTGGTGCCCGGGGCGAGCTCGATCTCGTAGCGGGTGACCGTGGGGCCGCGGGAGAATCCGGTGACCTCGGCGTCGACCTTGAACTGGTCCAGCGTGGAGGTCAGGGCGGCCACCACGGCGTCATTGGCCTCGGTACGGTCCTTGTGCGGCGGACCGGCCGGAAGCAGGGCCGAGTCCGGCAGCGTGTACGTGATGTCCCCGCCCAGGTGCAGCTGCTCCGAGCGTGCCGGCATGGGGGGCAGCTCGGCCGGCCGTGCCACCGGGGTCGCCTTCACGGCCGCTGCCGGTGCTGCTGCCGGCGGCACAGTGCCGATCGGTTCGGTCGCCGGCCCGGCCGGGGCATCGGGTCCGACGCCGGCGGCTTCCTTGACGCGGGCGATGGCCAGTTCCCCGGCGGTCGGCCGCCGGACACCCGGCGGCACGGCTGGGCCGGAGAAATCGGCCTCAGCGGGGGTGGCCGCGGAGGCCGCGTCAGGGTGCTCGACCGGATGCCCGTCGGCATCGCCGATCACGGCGGTCTCGTAGGCCTCCGTGGTGGTGACCGGGTCACCGTTCTGGTCCAGGACCGCGGTCGGCTGTTCGTCGTCACGCCCGAAGAGCCGGGTGCCCTTGCGCTTCTTCTTGCCCTGCTTGTTCTGCTTGTCCGGCTTGCCGGCGTGGTTCCGTTCGTGCTGCGTCAGGTAGGACTGATCGTGCTCGTCCTCTCCGTCCCGGTCGGCCCGGCTCTCTCGGGCACCGCGGGCGGTGCGGTCCGGGCGCTCGGTGGCCGCGCCGCCGTCGGGCTGGCCGGTGAGCCAGGCATAGGCGTCCCGGGTGCGCTGCGGAATCTGGCCCACCGGGGTGGCGGTGACGATCAGCAGGCCGAAGAGGACGAGGACGACCATCAGGGCCCACACGGGCCATGGCGTCAGCAGGGAGGCCAGCGGGGTGGTGGCGAGGTAGCCGACCAGGCCTCCCCCGGCCAGGAGGTTCTCGAAGGAATCGGCCACGGCGGGCAGGCCCGCCACGAGGTGGGCGATCCCGGCGGCGCCGACCAGCATGACCATCAGGCCGATCGAGATGCGGCCGTTGTCCCGGTGCTCCTGTGGCGTGCGGAAGTACCGGACCGCGATGATGAGCAGCACGGCCGGGAAGAGCAGGGCCGCCCAGCCGAGGGTGCCGGCGGCCACATGGTGGACCACGGTGCCGTAGCCCGGGGTGCCGCGCAGGCCCCACCATTCCACCGAGCCGATGATGAGGGCGAGGGCCACGAGGAAGAAACCGGTGCCGTCACGGCGGTCCTCGGGATCGATCTTGGCGTCGCGGCCGACCTTGCGGACGCCGGCGCCGATCGGCGTGGCCAGGGCCATCCAGAACCCGCGCGCCGCGCGCACGAACAGGTTGCCCGCCGGCTGCGGGGCGGGTTCGGGCGCGCTGCGGTTGCGCTGGGTGGAGCCGGACGGGCGCGCAGACGACTTCGCCGACTTCGGCTCCGCACCCTTGCGGGCGGTGGAGGTCGAAGACCGGCTGGACTGCGAACGCGTCGGGGAAGTACGGGTCGCCATGCTACGTAGGGTACCGGCGTCCCCGTAGGCTGTCCGTGACCAACACAGGGGTTCCGGCGACGGTTCCGGTGCCTCAGGCCTCCAGGACCACCGGGACGATCATCGGCCGGCGGCGCAGCTTGCGGTTGACCCACGTGCCGATGACGCGGCGGACCACCTGCTGGAGCTGATGTGTGGTGTGATCCGCGTTGGACTGCACGGCCTCCTCGAGGGCGCGGGCGATCTTGAGCTTGACCTCGTCGAACACCGAGTCGTCCTCCGCCACGCCGCGGGCGTGGATGTCCGGGCCGGAGACGATGGTGCCGGTCTGGCGGTTGACCACGGAGATGATCGAGATGAACCCCTCCTCGCCGAGCACCTGGCGGTCCTTGAGGTCGGCGTCGGTGATCTCGCCGATCGAGGAACCGTCCACATAGACGAATCCGCACTCCACCTGTCCGGTCACGCGCGCCGCGCCGTCCGTCAGGTCCACCACGGAACCGTCCTCGGTGAGCAGGACGTTCTCCCTCGGCACCCCGGTCGACTCGGCGATCTTGCCGTTGGCGATCAGGTGGCGGGTCTCCCCGTGGACCGGCATGACGTGGGTGGGCTTGACGATGTTGTAGCAGTAGAGCAGCTCGCCCTGGGACGCGTGCCCGGAGACGTGGACCTGGGCCATGCCCTTGTGGACCACCTCGGCGCCGAGCTTCATCAGGCCGTTGACCACCCGGAACACGGAGGTCTCGTTGCCCGGGATCAGGGACGAGGCCAGGATGACGAGATCGCCGGCATTGAGCTGGATGCGGTGGTCCCCGTTGGCCATCCGGGACAGTGCGGCCATGGGCTCGCCCTGGGAGCCGGTGCACATCAGTACCACCCGGTCATCCGGCAGTTGGTCCACCTGCTTGAGGTCCACCAGGATGCCCTCAGGCACCTTGAGGTAGCCGAGCTTGGCGGCGATGCCCATGTTGCGGACCATGGACCGTCCCACGAAGCAGACCTTGCGGCCGTGCTGGTGGGCGGCGTCCAGGACCTGCTGGATGCGGTGCACGTGGGAGGCGAACGAGGCCACGATGACGCGCTGGCTGGCCCGGGCCATCAGGCCCTCGAGGACGGAGCCGATCTCCTTCTCCGTGGTGGTGAACCCGGGGACCTCCGCATTGGTGGAGTCGGTGAGGAACAGGTCCACGCCGTCCTCCCCCAGCCGGGCGAAGGCCCGCAGGTCCGTGATGCGGCCGTCCAGCGGCAACTGGTCCATCTTGAAGTCGCCGGTGTGCAGGATGGTGCCGGCCGGCGTCTTGATGGCCACCGCGAGGGCGTCCGGGATGGAGTGGTTGACGGCCACGAACTCGCATTCGAAGGGGCCGAGGTGCTCGGTGTCCCCCTCCGTGACGGTGAGGGTGAGCGGACGGATCCGATGCTCCTCGAGCTTGGCCTCGATCAGGGCCAGGGTCAAGGTGGAGCCGATCAGGGGGATGTCCGCCTTCAGGCGCAACAGGTACGGCACCGCGCCGATGTGGTCCTCGTGGCCGTGCGTCAGCACCACTCCGACCACGTCGTCGAGGCGGTCCTCGATATAGCTGAAGTCCGGCAGGATCAGGTCCACGCCGGGCTGGTGCTCCTCGGGGAAGAGCACGCCGCAGTCGACGATGAGGATCTTGCCGTCCAGTTCGAAGACGGTCATGTTGCGGCCCACCTCGCCGAGGCCGCCGAGGGGGACGATGCGGCAGGTGCCGGGCTTCAGCGCGGGTGGAGTGGACAGGCGGGAGCCTGGTGCCATGGGGTTCGGTCCCTTCTAGAAGGTGAGTCCGGCCTCCGCGAGGTCGGCACGGATGATGGTCTTCTCGTCCTCGGTGGCCTCCACGAGCGGGAGGCGGACCACGGAGTTCGGCAGGATGCCCTGCCAGTTCAGAATCGTCTTGGCGGAGACCGCGCCCTGGATGTGGGTCATCACCGCCCGCTGGTACGGATCCAGCTCGAAGTGCAGTGCCTGGGCCGCCGCCAGGTCGCCGGCGAGCATGGCGTCCACCATCCGGCGGTACAGCCGCGTGGCCACGTGGGCGGTCACGGAGACCACGCCCACGGCACCCAGGGTCATGAGCGGCATGGTCAGGGAGTCCTCACCCGAGTAGATGTCCAGGTCCGTGTTCGCCGCCACCAGGGTGGTGGACTGGAAATCCCCCTTGGCGTCCTTGAGGGCCGCAATGTTGGGGTGCTGGGCCAGCGCGATGATGGTGTCCGGGTTGATCGGCATGACCGAGCGCCCGGGGATGTCGTAGAGCATGACCGGAAGGTCGGTGGCGGAGGCGATGGTCTCGAAGTGCGCCCGGATGCCGGCCTGGTTGGGCTTGTTGTAGTACGGCGTGACCAGCAGCAGGCCGTCGACGCCGGTCTTGGCGGCCAGCTGGGACAGGTGCACCGAGTGCCCCGTGTCATTCATGCCGGTGCCGGCGATGACCTTGGCGCGGTCCCCCACGGCCTCCACCACGGCCTCGAACATGGCCACGTTCTCCTCGTCCAGCAGGGTCGAGGTCTCGCCGGTGGTGCCGGTGATGACCAGCCCGTCGGCGCCCTCGTCCACGAGGTGGTTCGCCAGTCTCTGGGCCGAATCCAGGTCCAGGCCGCCGTCGGCCGTGAAGGGGGTGACCATGGCGGGGACAACGGTGCCGAAGGTGTTCGCGGAGCGCGCGGCAGGGGTCTCGATCATGGCTTCCAGCCTACCTGCGAGAATGGCCTCCGGCAGGTAGCCGGAGGGCGAGAGTCTGGGCTGACACGGCGAATGAACCAAGAACGAACTAAGTACGAACCAGGAACGGATCGGGAACAAGGAGTGGCCCATGGCGGCAACCACGGCAGTGCAGCGTCGCATCCCCGGTGTGGACGCGGCCCGGGGCCTGGCCCTGCTGGGCATGATCGCCACCCATCTGCTCGGACTGGTGTCCGCGGACGGGACGGAACCGACCGTCGTCGGGCTGGTGTTCGCTGGGAAGTCCTCGGCCCTGTTCGCCACACTGGCCGGCGTCGGGCTGGCCCTGCTCAGTGGCGGCGCGGGCCGGACCGGCGCACCCCACCGCGGCCCCCTCCTCGGCTGGGACCGCCGCCGGGTGGCAATACGCGCACTGCTGCTGTTCGTCCTCGGCCTCGCCTGCGGTTCCCTGGACATGAACGTCGCCGTCATCCTGGCCCAATACGCACTGCTGTTCCTGATCGCGGTGCCTTTCCTGCACCTGGGGGCCCGCGTCCTGGCCGTCTGGGCGATCGGCTGGGTGCTGCTCTCCCCCGTGCTCGCGAGCCTGCTGTCCGCGGCGATGCAGTCGGCGGTGGGGTCCACGGCCTATGTGGACGGCTGGCGACTGTGGTCCAACCCGACCCTCATCGACCTGGTCTCCCAGCCCGGGCTGCTGGCCTGGGACCTGCTGTTCACGGGCTACTATCCCGTGCTGCAGTGGTTCGGGTACGTGCTCTTCGGCCTGTTCCTCGGCCGGCTGCGGCTGGACCGGATGCGGGTGGCGGCCGTCCTGGCCGCCGGTGGCGCCGCCCTGGCCGCGGTGGCCTTCCTCCTCTCGCGCGGTCTGCAGCAGTGGCCCGAGGTGGCCTCGGCCCTCGCGACCGGGACGGGGGCCGGCACGCGTGCGCTCGGGGCCGAGCTGCTGACCGGCGCGAGCCTGTCCACCGAGTCGGTGCAGCATCTTCCGGTGTGGTTCACGCTCGCCACGCCCCACTCCGGGGCGCCGTTGGACCTGCTGTTGACCTGTGGCACCTCCGCCCTGGTGCTCGGCGTCTGTCTGCTGTTGACCCAGATCGCCCGCGGGGTGCTCGTCTGGCCCCTGATGCCGTTGATCGGTGCCGGCGCCCTGCCCCTCACGCTGTACGTGGGGCACCTGGTGGCGTTGGACGTCTTCGAGACGGCGACGGCGGACTGGCCCCGCCTCGGCCTGCTCCTGGCCTACTGGGTGGGTTGCCTCGTCGCGGGGACCCTGTGGCGCGGATTCGGCTGGAGGGGCCCGCTGGAATGGCTCGTCGCAACCGTCTCCGGCACGTTGGCCGGGCCGAAACCCTGACGCACTGCGCCCCTGACGCCCCGGGATTCACCGTTCACGGTGCAGGGGGCCGCTCACCTGGGCCAGGGGCAGGTTCGTCCCCGACCGCCGGGCGGAGATGATCTCGGCCATCATGGACACCGCGGTCTCCTGCGGGGTCCCCGCCCCGAGGTCCAGGCCCAAGGGCGCATGCAACCGCGCCAGTTCCTGCTCGCTCAGCCCCAGGTCCCGCAGTCGCTCCTCACGTTCCCGGCTGGTGCGCCGCGATCCCATGGCCCCGACGAAGGCGGCCGGCGAGCGCAGGGCCTTCGCCACCAGCGGGTCGTCGAACTTCGGGTCATGCGTCAGTGCGCAGAGGACCGTGCGGTGATCGACGTGCAACTCGTCCAGGTACTCGTGGGGCCAACGCACGACGACCTCATCCGCCTCAGGGAACCGCTCCCGGGTGGCGAACGCCGCCCGGGCGTCGCAGACGGTCACCCGGTAGCCCACGTCCGCGGCCAACCGGGCCAGGGACGCGGCGAACGCGTTCGAGCCGAAGACCACGAGGTGCGCCGGCGCCGTGAAGCTGCGGACGGCATAGTCGGAGGACGGGCCGCCGGCGGGGCTCGGGACGGTCACGACGCCGGAGCGAGACTCCCTCAGCAATGCGGCGGCCTCGTGGAGGCGCCGGTCAGGCTCCGTTCCGGAGTCCGTCTCCGTCACGTGACCGCGCCACCCGGCGTCCGGTCCCGGCAGCGCCGTGACGGTGGCGACCGGTTCACCGGAGCGCAGGGCGTCGGCGAGGACGCGGAAGAAGTCCAGATCCGCCGGGGCGACGCGTTCGAGGAAGACCCGGAGCGAGCCGCCACAGGTCAGCCCGATGTCGAGCGCCGCACCGTCGCTGTAGCCGTAGTCACGGACCAGCGCCCGGCCCGTGGTCGCCACCTCTTGGGCGTGGGCGTAGACGTCCGCCTCGATGCATCCTCCGGACAGGCTGCCGATGACCGTGCCGTCGTCCAGGATGGCCATCTGTGTCCCCACCGGTCTCGGCGCACTGGAGGAGGTGGAGACCACGGTGGCCAGCACGAAGCCGGCGTCACCGTCGAGGACCGGGGCCATCCGCTGCCACAGGTCGTCACGCTCGGACATCGGCCTCCGTTCCCCGGCTGAGCCCGTCGAGGTCCCGCGGGGTGTCCACGTCGCGGCCCGTGGCCAGCTGCCCCACGTCCACGACGTCCACCACCTCCGGGTGGCTGCGCAGCCAGACCCGTCCGGCCGCGTCCCCCGCTGCCAGGGCGGCCGCCTCCCGGGCCCAGGGCCGGGGGAAGACCAAGGGGTGACTGCGGACCAGCCGCCCCTGTGCATCCGGGTACCCGGCGGCCGTCACCCGAGGGCCGATGGCCTGGGCTGTGGTGGAGGCGGTGGCAGTGGCCAGCAGGCGGCGCACCACGGCCTCGCCGACGTCGGGCTGGTCCACCAGGGCCACCGCGACCAAGCCGGACGAGGGGCCGGAGGGGGCGAGCAGCCGATCGGCGGACTCGATCCCGAGCCTGAAGGACGAGCCCATCCCCGACTCCCAGTCCGCGTTCACCACGGTACGCACGCGCCGGCCTTCGGGGGTCCCCGTCAGCGCTCCGTCGAGGATTCTCCGTACCTCCTCGTCCGAGGCGCCGAGAACCACCACCACCGCGTCACAGCCGCCACGCAGCAGGGCACGCGCCATCCGGACCACCTGGGGCGTCCCGTCCACGGACAGCAGGGCCTTGGGCCCCCGGCCCAGACGGCGGCCCGCACCGGCGGCCAGCAGCACGCCCACCACCGGTGCGGCACCCGAGGACAGACCTGCCGGCACTGGTGGGCCACTCACCGCGACGGGCCCGGGGCCCACCGGAGGACGCGTGGGGCTCACAGGAACTTGTCGGCGGTCGCGGGCAGGTCTCGAACCCGGATCCCGGTGGCGTGGTAGGTGGCGTTGACGACGGCGGCGGAGGTGCCGACGATGCCGATCTCCCCGATCCCCCGGGACCCCATGGGAGTCGCCTGCTCGTCGACGTCGTCGAGCCACTCGACCTGCAGGTCGCCGATGTCCGCGTGCGCGGCGACGTGGTAGGTGGCGAGGTCTTGGGTGACGACGTGGCCGAAGCGGGGATCGCGCACCGATTCCTCGAACAACGCGGCCGAGAGCCCCATGACGAGTCCGCCGAGGAACTGCGAGCGCGCCGTGGTCGGGTTGATCACCCGGCCCACCGAGTAGACGCCGAGCATCCTCGGTATCCGCACCTCACCGGTCCAGCGGTGCACCCGTGCCTCGGCGAACACGGCGCCGAAGGAGTGCATGGCCAGGTGCTTCGCGTCGGGGTAGGACTCGGCGGTCGCGGTGGTCTCCACCCCGGGGTCCGGGTCCTCGCCGTGGTCCGCGCGGAATTGCTGCGCGGCCTGGGTGATGGCGGTGCCCCAGGAACCCGTGCCGGACGACCCGCCGGCCACGGTGGCGAACGGCAGGTCCGTGTCGCCGATCGCCAGGTCGACGTCGGCCACCCCGACGCCCAGGGCATCGGCGGCGATCTGCAGCAGGGCGGTCCGGGCTCCGGTGCCGATGTCGACCGCTCCGATGGAGACGGCATAGCGCCCCCCGCCGAGTGCGGCGATGCGGGCGGCGTTGCCCGGGAAGAAGTGGGCGGGATAGGTCGAGGACGCGACGCCGGTGCCCACCCACCAGTCGCCGTCGAGGGTGGCACGCGCCTCGGCGGGGCGGTCGGCCCACCCGAAGAGCTCCGCCCCGCGGTGCAGGCACTCCACCAGCCGCCGGTTGCTGAACGGGTTGCCGGTCTCGGGGTCGACCTCGGGCTCGTTGCGCTCGCGCACCTCGAGGGGATCGACGCCGGCCGCCACCGCCAACTCGTCCATGGCCACTTCGAGGGCGTACATGCCGGGCATCTCCCCCGGTGCCCGCATCCAGGACGGGACAGCGACGTCGAGTGCGGCCACCCGGTGGCTGGTCCGCCGGTGCCGACCGGCATACATCATCCGTGCCGGGACGGCGGCCTGCTCGACGAATTCCTTGACGGCGGAGCTCTGGACCTCGACCGCGTGGTCGAGGGCGACGATCCGGCCGTCCGGTTCGGCCCCGAGTCGGATGCGGGAGACCGTCTGGGTGCGGTACCCGGTGAGGGCGAACATCTGCTGGCGGGTCACGGCCAGTTTGACCGGCCGTCCCTCGGCCCAGCGTGCGGCGAGGACGACGGCCATTTCCGGACCGTGGGGCAGCCCCTTGCTGCCGAACCCGCCGCCGACGTAGGGCGCCTGTACGCGCACCCGGTCCGCGTCGATGCCGAGCATCGGGGCCAGGGTCGAGGCGACGCTGTGCACGCCCTGGGTGGAGTCCCACATCGTCAGCGTGTCCTCGTGCCACAGGGCCGTGGCCGCATGGGGCTCCATCGCGTTGTTGTGCTCGTGCGGGGTGGTGTAGGTCTGTTCGACCCGCACCCGCGCTGCCGCCAGCGCCGCCTCGACGTCGCCCTCATCGGTGTCGGACGGAAAGCCCGCATTGACCGTCTCGGGCCGGTAGGTCTCCGCACCCTCCAGGACCACCGACGCCGGCTCGTCCTCCTGATGGACCTGCACCAGGCGGGCGGCCTCGCGGGCGGCCTCAGGCGTCTCGGCCAGCACCAGGGCCACGATCTGACCGCGGAACCCGATCCGATCGTCCTGCAGCACGGCCAGTTCACGGTTGTCCGTGGTGGCCAGCCTCGGTGCGGTGGTGTGGTCCAGCACCGCCACCACTCCGGGGTGCTCCAGGGCCTGGCTCGCGTCCACGCGCAGCACCCGCCCCTTGGCGGTGGTCGAGGTCACCAGCCAGCAGTGCAATGGAGACCGGCCGGACGCGGCTGTTGCCTCGGCGTCGTGTTCCACGGCGTAGGCAGCGCGGCCGGTGACCTTCTCCCGGGCGTCGACCCGCTCCATCGCGGTGCCCATGGCCACGGCCCGTACGGGTTGAGCGGTCATCGTGGCCCCTCTCGGTCGGTCCCGCCGGTGAGCCTGAACAGGGCGGCCGTCGTGGCGCCCCGCAGCAGCGGGCGTTTGTATTCGGTGTCCTGGCCGAAGGCCGCGTCCCGCAGTTCCTCGTCCACTGCCTGGGAAACAACACGGTCGATGCTGTCCTCATCGATCCGCTCCCCGCGGAGTGCCTGCTCGGCCCGCCGGGCACGCCAGGGTTTGTGCGCAACCCCGCCCCAGGCCAGCGCCACGTCCCGGACTGTGCCATCGTCGTCGAGGGTCACCGCGGCGGCCACCGAGACGAGGGCGAAGGCGAACGAGGCCCGGTCGCGGGTCTTGACGTAGGTCGAGCGCCGGGCCAACGGCGTGGCCGGGAGTTCGACCGCGGTGATCAGCTCACCGTGGGACAGCGTGGTCTCGATCTCGGGGTGGTGCCCGGGCAGGGTGTGCAGGTCCGCCATCGGGACCTGCCGCTCGCCCTCGGGTCCCAGGACCACGACGACGGCGTCCAGAGCGGTCAGGGCGACGGCAAGGTCCGAGGGGTGGGTGGCCACGCAGGCCTCGCTGGCACCGAGCACGGCGTTGTACCGGCCGTACCCCTCGAGCGCCGAACAGCCACTGCCCGGCTCCCGTTTGTTGCACGGGGTGGTGATGTCCTGGAAGTACACGCACCGGGTGCGCTGCAGCAGGTTGCCGCCGGTGGTGGCCTGGTTGCGGATCTGTCCATTGGCACCGGCGAGCAGCGCGCGGCTGACGCCGGGCCAGCCACTGCGTACGAGCGGGTGGGCGGCCAGGTCGCTGTTGCGGACGTTGGTCCCGATCCGCAGCCCGGCTTCGGTCTGCTCGACCGTGTCCAGTGGCAGCTTGCTGATGTCCACCAGCCGCCCGGGCGTGCTCACGCCGAGCTTGAGGTGGTCGACCAGGTTCGTGCCGCCGCCCAGGTACCGCGCCTGCGGATCCCCGGTCACGGCGGCCACGGCCTGCTCGGCGGTGGCCGGAGCCTCGTAGGTCAGCTGTCTCATCGGCCCGCCGCCTCGCGTGTCGCGTCCAGGATGCCGACATAGGCACCGCAACGGCACAGGTTGCCGCTCATCCGCTCGCGGATCTCGTCGTCGTCGAGGTCGACCTCCGCCTCCAGGTCCCGGGTCACGTGGCTCGGGTGGCCCTGCTCGGCCTCCTGCAGCATCCCGACCACCGAGCAGACCTGGCCCGGGGTGCAATAGCCGCACTGGAATCCGTCGTGGGCAATGAAGGCCCGTTGCACGGGATGGAGCTCCCCCTCCGCCCCGCCCGCGCCGTCACCGGCGAGTCCCGAGGCCGTCACGATCTCGGCGCCGTCATAGGCCACGGCCAGGGCCAGGCAGGTCAGGTGCCGGCGCCCGTCCAGCAGGACCGTGCAGGAGCCGCACTGTCCGTGGTCGCAGCCCTTCTTGGGAGAGGTGTTGCCGGCGCGTTCGCGCAGGGCGTCCAGCAGGGTGGTGCGGGTGTCAACGGTCAGTTCGTGGTCGGTGCCATCGATCCGGAGGGTGATGCCCTGCTCCGGGACGTGCTGTGAGGCGTGTGGTGACTCGGTGTGCGGTGGCTCGTGGTCCGGATGGTGTTCTGCGACGTGTTCCAAAGGCCCTCCCTGTCCGGCAGCGTGCGGTGCTGCTGCGCACACACTACCGAGGGGCGGCACGCCTGGCCACACCCGCGGCCCGTTGAGAACGGCCCGATCAGAGCCGGGTCCTCAGCTCCCGGACCGGGCGGAGTACAGCGCCATCGCGTCCCGCATGGCCTTCCGGGCCCGGGAGCGGTCCCCGGAGGCGTCGTAGCCGAGCGAGAGCCGGTACCAGGAGCGCCAGTCCTGCGGGGCGGCCTCGGCCTCGGCACGGAAGGTCTCGAACTGGACGTCCGCGGCCGAGCGGTCGATGCGCCCCGCAGCCGAGCGGGGCAGGTTGTCCTCGGGCAGTCCGCCCTCGGCCTCCAGGGTGCGGCCCATCTTCTCCATCGTGAGACCGAAGCGCAGCTCGCGCCACAGCGTCCACACTCCCACGGCGACCACGCAGAGCACGGCCACGCCGAGGATCTTGGCGATGGGCTGGGGTGCCTGCAGGAAGCTCACGGCGGACACGACCGCCACCACGGCGAACAGCAGCATGAGGGCGGCGACCGCCACCACTCCGATCTTGGTTCTCATCGTCTCCGGTCCAGCTCAGTCGAGGTCCAGGTAGGCGTCCAGGCCGTAGGTCAGGCCGGGCCGGGAGGCCACGGTCCGCAGCCCCAGCAGGACACCGGGCATGTAGGCCCCGCGGTCGAAGGCGTCGTGGCGGACCACCAGCTGCTCCCCCGGCCCGCCCATCAGGACCTCCTGGTGGGCCTCCAGTCCGCGCAGTCGCACGGCATGCACGCGGATCCCGTCCACCAGGGCCCCACGGGCGCCGTCCGGATCATGGGTGGTCGCGTCCGGCGCGGGTCCGACGCCGGCCGCCTTGCGGGCGTCCGCGATCAGTCCCGCGGTGCGCACCGCCGTGCCGGAGGGCGCATCGACCTTGTCCGGGTGGTGCATCTCGATGATCTCCACCGAGGGGAAGTGACGGGCGGCCTTCGCGGCGAAGGCGCTGGCCAGGACGGAGCCGACCGAGAAGTTCGGGGCGATCAGCACGCCCACCTCCGGGTGCGCCGCCAGCTGCCCCGCGAGCGTCTCCCGGCGCTCGGCAGACCAGCCGGAGGTCCCGACGACGGCGTGCAGGCCGTGCGCGACGGCGAAGGCCACGTTGTCCGGGGAGACCTGCGGGACGGTGAGGTCCAGCAGGTGGCTCGCGCCGGCGTCGAGCGCGGCCGAGACGGGATCCCGGGAGCCGAGCTCGGCCACCAGCTCCAGATCCGGGGCTCCACCCACGGCCGCCACAGCGTAGCGGCCCATCTTGCCGGTGGCTCCGAGGATGGCGACCCGGATCGGCTCGGCGTTGAGTTCAGGGCGGGATACGGTGCGGGATTCGGTCTCGGGCGCAGTCATGACCTCCAGTTTAGGCGCCGCCGGAGGCCCCCGGCGCCGACGGCCCGCGCGGGCCGTCGGCGGGATTCCGCTAGTCCCGGTCTCGGACGGACTCCACCGGCGCCCGCCCGGTGTGCGTGCGGGAGGAGCCGACCACGTTGCCGGACTTCCAGTCCGCCCAGCCCGGCCGGTCCACCATGAAGGCCTCGATCTCGGCCGTGCTGGCCACCAGCTTCGGATCGTGCTTGAGGTAGTGCCTCGTCTCCCGGGCGATCAGGCCGGAGAGGATGAGCAGGCCGATGAGGTTCGGCAGCGCCATCAGGCCGTTCATGATGTCGGAGAAGCTCCAGACAATGGACAGCGGCACGGTGCAGCCCACGAACACCACGAGGGAGAACACCACGCGGTAGGGCATCACGAGCCGCTGACCGAAGAGGCGTTCCACGTTGCGCTCACCGTAGTAGGACCATCCGAGGATGGTGGAGAAGGCGAACATGATCAGGCCGATGGTGACGACCCAGTGACCCCATTCGCCGGGCAGGCCGTGGGAGAAGGCCTCGCCGGTCATCAGCGCCGCGGAGATCTGCTCACCGGTGGCCTCGTCGATCACGTTCCAAGCCCCCGTGGTGATGATCACCAGGCCGGTGCAGGTCACCACGATCAGCGTGTCGATGAAGGTCTGGGTCATGGACACCAGGCCCTGGCGGACCGGGTGTGACGTCTGGGCCGCTGCCGCCGCGATCGCCGCCGAGCCCATCCCGGATTCATTGGAGAACATACCGCGGGCCACGCCGTACTGGATGGCGATGATGAGGATCGAGCCGGTGAAGCCCCCAACCGCGGCCGTGCCGGTGAAGGCATCGGTGAAGATGAGCGCGAAGGCGGCCGGAATGTCCACGAGGTTGACGATCAGGATATAGAGCGAGGCGGCCACGTAGAACACGATCATGACGGGAACGAATCCGGCGGTGACCTTGCCGATGGCCTTGATTCCGCCCACCAGCACCAGCAGTGTCATGACGGTCAGGATGATGCCGGTGATCCACGGGGCCACATTCCAGGAGCCTTCGACGTTGGCCGCGATGGAGTTGCCCTGGGTCATGTTGCCGATGCCGAACGAGGCGAGGAAGGCGAAGACGGCGAAGGTCAGGGCCAGGGTCTTGCCCAAGGGCCCCTTGATGGCCTTCTGCAGGTAGTACTGCGGGCCGCCGGACTTGTCCCCGGCCTCGTCGGTGGTGCGGAACCGGACGGCCAGGTACGCCTCGGAGTACTTCGAGGCCATGCCCAGCAGGCCCGTGACCCACATCCAGAACAGGGCACCGGGCCCGCCGATGCCGATCGCCGTGGCCACACCCACGATGTTCCCGGTGCCGACCGTGGCGGCCAGGGCGGTGGTCAGGGCCTGGAACTGGGAGATGTCTCCCTCGGTGTCCGCATCCCGCCGGCGGATGATCCCCAGATTCAGGGCGGGAAAGAGCTTGTGGAACTGCAGGAAGCCCAGACGGATGGTCAGGTAGAGGCCGGTGCCCAACAGCAGGGGGATGAGGAAGAACGGACCCCAGACGAACGAGCCGATGTTGTCCAGCACTGTTTGCAGTTGATCCATGACGGTGAACCGGTCTTTCTGTCCGTGGTGCGGTGCCCGGCCCCTCGGGCGACGGATCGGCCTGTGAGAGGTCGATGCCGTCCAGAATGTTGCACACACCACGTCGAGTCAAGCGACTCCCCGCAGGACACGCGGATGGAAACGTCGTGGAAACGCTCAGCTTCCTGAGAGTCCGTCCGCCGACACGTCCGGACCGACCATGATCGTGGCCCGCGGGGAGGCGGCCAGGCGCTGGGCCACCGACTGCACCTGCTCGGCCGTCACGGCGCGCAGCCGGTCCAGCGCGCCGTCCAGGTCCACGAACTCGCCCGTGACCAGTTCGGCCCGGCCCAGGCGGGACATCCGGGAGCCGGTGTCCTCCAGCCCGAGCACGGTGCCGCCGGAGAGCTGGCCGCGGGCGCGCTCCAGTTCCTCGTCCGTGATGCCGTGTTCGGCCAGGCGCTCCAGCTCCGAGACCATGAGCTCGGCCACGGAGTCGGCCTTCTGCGGGGAGCAGCCGGCGTAGAGGCCGAAGTAGCCCACGTCCGAATAGGCGGCGGAGAAGGAGTAGGTGTTGTAGGCCAGGCCGCGCTTCTCCCGGATCTCCTGGAACAACCGTGAGCTCATGCCTCCACCCAGGGTGGAGTTCATCAGGGCCAGCGCGAACCGGTCGGGGTCCAGGGAGTGGACGGAGCGTCCGCCGACGAGGATCGAGGACTGTTCGACCGGCCGGGCGATCCGGTGCAGCCCCTCGGAGATCCCCGCCCCCGTGTACACGTGGCTGCGCCGCGGGGCCGGGGAAGCGCCCTCCGGCAGGTCCCAGCCCGAGCGGTCCAGCGCCTCGACCACGAGCCGGCACACCTCGTCATGGTCCAGGCCGCCGGCGGCGGTCACCACCAGTTCGTCCGGGCGGTACCACTGGCGGTAGTGCTCCACCACGCGTTCGCGGGTCACGGCGTTGATGGTCTCGGCGGTGCCGCCGATGGGACGGCCCAGCTCATGCCCGTCCAGCAGGGCCGCGGCCAGGGCCTCGTGGGCGGTGTCGATCGGATCGTCGGCATCCATGGCCAGTTCCTCGAGGATAACCCCGCGTTCCGTCTCGAGTTCCTCAGGCTCGATCAGCGGGGAGGTGACCATGTCCGTGATGACGTCGATGGCCATCGGCAGGTCGGTGTCCAGCACCCTGGCGTGGTAGCACGTGGACTCCTTGGCCGTGGAGGCGTTGGACTCCCCGCCGACGCGATCGAACGCCGTGGCGATGTCCATGGCTGACCGGGTGGGGGTGCCCTTGAAGAGCAGGTGCTCCAGGAAATGGGTGGAGCCGAAACCGCCGTCCGCCTCGTCCCGTGAGCCCACGGCGATCCAGAAGCCGATGGTGACCGAGCGCTGGTCCGGCATCGCCTCGGTCAGGACCCGGACGCCGCCGGGAAGCACGGAACGCCGGACCACGGAGCCGTGGCCGGCGTCCTGGATGGTTCCGGTGAAATCAGCGGGAATCGGCAGCGTAGGACTCATGTCTCCGAAACTACCAGCGCCGCCGCGGCCGGCCTCACCGGGGCCTTAACCACCCGTGGCCCGCACCGAAGTGCGGGCCACGGGCCGGTGGAGCTGACGGGTCAGCTCCTTCAGGCGATCAGCGGGAGATCAGTTCTCCTCGGACTTGTCAGACTCATCGGCGTCCGAGACGGCTTCCGACTCGTTGTCCTCGGACTCGCCGCCCTCGACCACGGGGGCCAGGGACAGCTTGCCGCGGTCATCGATCTTGGTGATCTCGACCTGGATCTTCTGGCCGACCTCGACGACGTCCTCGACGTCCTCGACGCGCTTGCCCTCGTTGATCTTGCGCAGCTCGGAGATGTGCAGCAGACCGTCCTTGCCCGGGGTGAGGGACACGAACGCACCGAAGGTGGTCAGCTTCACCACGGTGCCGAGGTAGCGCTCACCGACCTCGGGGACCTGCGGGTTGGCGATGGCGTTGACCGCGGAACGGGCGGCCTCGGCTGCCGATCCCTCGGTGGCGCCGATCAGCACGGTGCCGTCGTCCTCGATGGAGATGTCCGCGCCCGTGTCGTCCTGGATCTGGTTGATCATGGCGCCCTTGGGGCCGATGACCGCACCGATCTTGTCCACCGGGATCTTGACGGCGATGATGCGCGGTGCGTACTGGCTCATCTCGTCCGGGGCATCGATCGCGGCGTTCAGGACACCCAGGATGTGCAGGCGGGCCTCACGGGCCTGGGTCAGCGCGGCGGCCAGCACGGAGGCCGGGATGCCGTCGAGCTTGGTGTCCAGCTGGATCGCGGTGACGAACTCGGAGGTGCCGGCCACCTTGAAGTCCATGTCGCCGAAGGCATCCTCGGCGCCGAGGATGTCCGTCAGGGCGGCGTAGCGGGTCTGACCGTCCACGGTGTCCGAGACCAGGCCCATGGCGATGCCGGCCACGGCGGCCTTCAGGGGCACACCGGCGTTCAGCATCGACAGGGTGGAGGCGCAGACGGAGCCCATGGAGGTGGAACCGTTGGAGCCCAGGGCCTCGGAGACCTGGCGGATCGCGTAGGGGAACTCCTCGCGGGACGGCAGCACCGGGACCATGGCACGCTCGGCGAGGGCACCGTGGCCGATCTCGCGGCGCTTGGGCGAGCCCACGCGGCCGGTCTCGCCGACGGAGTACGGCGGGAAGTTGTAGTGGTGCAGGTAGCGCTTGCGCGTCTCCGGGGCCAGCGAGTCGATCTGCTGTTCCATCTTCAGCATGTTCAGCGTGGTGACACCCATGATCTGGGTCTCGCCGCGCTCGAAGATGGCCGAACCGTGCACGCGCGGCAGGACCTCCACCTCGGCGGTCAGCTTGCGGATGTCCGTGAGGCCACGGCCGTCGATGCGGACCTGGTTGGTCAGGATCTGCTGGCGCACGGCCTTCTTGGTCACCGCACCATAGGCCTTGGCGATCTCACCGCGGCGCTGCTCGAACTGGGTGCCCTCGCCGGCCAGGGCCTCGACGACCTCGGCGCGGTAGGCGTCATCCGTGTTCTGGCGCTCCAGCTTGTCGGCGATCGAGTAGATCTCCTGCAGGCGGGCGGCGGCGAACTGCTCCACGGCCTCGTACGCGTCGTCCTCGTAGTCCTTGAAGACCGGGATCTCGACGGGGGCCTTCGCGGCGCGCTGGGCCAGGTCGGCCTGGGCGTCGCAGAGGGCCTTGATGAACGGCTTGGCAGCCTCGAGGCCCTCGGCCACGATCTCCTCGGTCGGAGCGGTGGCGCCCTGTTCCTTGATCAGGTTCCAGGAGTCCGGGGTGGCCTCGGCCTCGACCATCATCACGGCGATGTCGTCCCCGGCCACACGGCCGGCCACGGCCATGTTGAACACGGCGTTCTTCAACTGGGAGTGCTTCGGGAAGGCGACCCACTGGCGGTTGCCGGTGCCGTCGTCGATCAGGGCCACGCGCACGCCGCCGATCGGACCGGAGAACGGCAGGCCGGAGAGCTGGGTGGACATCGAGGCGGCATTGATGGCCACCGTGTCGTAGACCTCGTCCGGGGCGATCGAGGTGACGGTCACGACGACCTGGACCTCGTTGCGGATGCCCTTGGTGAAGGCGGGGCGCAGCGGGCGGTCGATCAGGCGGCAGGTGAGCACGGCGTCCGTGGACGGGCGGCCCTCACGGCGGAAGAACGAACCGGGGATGCGGCCGGCAGCGTACATGCGCTCCTCGACGTCCACGGTCAGCGGGAAGAAGTCGAAGCCTTCACGCGGGGACTTGCCGACGGTCGTGGCCGACAGCATCGAGGTCTCCTCGTCGATGTAGACCATGGCCGCGCCGGCGGCCTGCTGGGCCAGACGGCCGGTTTCGAAGCGCACGACGCGCTGGCCGTAGGTGCCGTTGTCGATGACGGCTTCGGCGAACTTGATCTCGGGACCCTCCATGGGTGGGTGTCCTTTCTTCGCGGCCCGCCGCGTCACCACCCGGTCTTCGATCGAAGCCTCCGGACGCTCGGACACGATGGTCGTGAGGTTCCGGAAGCCACTGTCGAGGACCGCGAATGGATGGACGTGACGGGCTTGATGGGTGTGCTGACTGGTGTGCAGCAGGGACGGTCACATCGGGTGACCCTCCCGGACCAGACTAAAGGCGGCGGCCCGAAGGGGGAAACCCCACACGCGGGACGCCGCCTGAAGTCAGGATGTCACTTACGCAGGCCGAGGCGCCCGATCAGCGAGCGGTAGCGCTCGATGTCGGTGCGCTCGAGGTATCCGAGCATACGACGACGGCGACCGACCAGGGCCATCAGGCCACGGCGGGTGTGGTGGTCGTGCTTGTGGGACTTCAGGTGTTCCGTCAGGTCCAGGATGCGACGGGACAGCACAGCAACCTGCACTTCCGGGGAACCGGTGTCGCCCTCGTGGGTGGCGTATTCCTTCATGATGTCCTGCTTGACGGCGGGGTCGAGTGCCACGCGAACTCCTTATGAGTTGTGCCGCGATCAGAAATGGTGGATCCCGCCACCGCGGACTGCAGCGGGCACCAACAACCCAGTCTAGCAGTCCGGGTGCCCTCAGCCCCGTCGCGTACGCAGCGCGAGCGTCAGGTACGGCAGTTCGATCGTCTCGTCCGGCGCGAATCCCAGGTGTTCGTGCAGGTACCACCCGAGGTTGGCGGTCATCCGCGCGTGGATGTGCTCGCCCGAGCGGAGCCAATACGAACGGGACGCCATCAGCGCATGGAGGCCGGCCGGCGTCGTGCGGTCCGTCCAGTGCACCTCGTGGTGCTCCTCAGCTCCGAAGGGCGCGCGTGTGCGCCGCTGCGGCCGGCCGGAGCCGGCCGCATGGACGTCGCCGGCATGCATGATCCGGGTGAGCCGGTGGACCCAGGGCACGGAGGTGTCCAGTTGGTTCCACACCAGGGCCAGCGTCCCGCCGGGGCGCAGCAGCCGCGCGGCCTCCGCCGAGCCGGCGTCCGGGTCGATCCAGTGCCACGCCTGCGCGCTCGTGACCAGGTCGAAACCGCCGGACTCCAGTCCCGTGTGCTCCGCGGCGGCCTGCACGACGGCGGCGGAGGGCACCGCGCGCCGCAGCGGTTCCAGCATGGAGGCCGAGGGGTCCACGGCGGTGACCTCGAGTCCCCGGTCCGCCAGCAGCCGGGTGAAGAGGCCGGTGCCGGCGCCGAGGTCCACGGCGGTGCGGGCGCCGGCCGGGACCATGAAGTCGACGGTCTGCGCCGGGTAGGAGGGCCGCACCGCGTGGTAGTGCTCTCCCCCGGTGGTGAAGGCGGCCCCGAAGCTATGGCGGGAGGCGCTGTCGAGCCGGGGGTCCCCACCGGGCCGGTTCGGGACGGGACGTGTCACCGGACGGTCACGGACGGGGGTCCGCCGGCACCGCGGCGAGGACTTCCCGCGTGCGGTCGACGTCCTGGGTCATCTGCTCGACGAGCTTGGGGATGCCCTCGAACGCGACCATGCCGCGCAGCCGCTCCACGAACTCGATCGTGACGAACTGGCCGTACAGGTCGAAGTCCTCGACCTGCTCCTGCGGCCGGTCGATGACATGGGCCTCGACCACCCGGGAGACCCCCTCGAAGGTCGGGTTGGAGCCGATCGAGATGGCGACGGGCCAACGCCGGTGCGCCTCGTCGAAGAGCCAGCCGGCGTAGACGCCGTCGGCCGGGATCATGCCCTGGACCTCGTCGGAGAGGTTGGCGGTGGGGAAGCCCAGCTCGCGGCCCCGGGCGAAGCCGTGGACGACCTCTCCGTGCACGCGGTGGTTGCGGCCCAGCACACCGGCGGCCTCGCGGACCCCACCCTCGCGCAGCGATTCGCGGATCCAGGTGGAGGAACAGCGGCGGTCCTCCCCGAAGTCGGCCACGTCGATGACGTCGAAGCCGTACGTGCGGCCGAGTTCCACCATGGTGCCGAAGTCACCGGAATTGCGGAAGCCGAAGCGCACGTCCCGGCCCACCACCACCGCCGTGGCGTTGACGGCGTCCACGATCACGTTCTTGACGAACTCCTCGGGGCTCTGCTGGGCGAACTCGAGGGTGTAGTGGATGACCAGCATCGCGTCGATGCCGGCCTGCTCGATCAGCCGGGCCTTCTCCTCGTAGCCGGTGATGGCCTCCTGGAGGTCATTGGGCCGGTGCACCACGCGGGGGTGCGGGTCGAAGGTGATGGCCACGGAGGTCGCCCCGGAACCGCGCGCGGCGGAGACGACCTGGTCGAGGACCTGGAGGTGGCCACGGTGCACCCCGTCGAAGTTCCCGATGGTGACCACGGAGGGTGCGGGATTCTCCGGTACGGCGGCTAGGCCGTCCCAATAGTGCATGCAGTCCCTCCGCTCCGGCTCATCACTCGATTATCCACCCCCTCAGGGGCGGCTTTCCACTTCAACGCGGGGGCGGTGTCCCAGCAGCCAGGCCAGGCCCAGGATCGGCAGGATCAGGGGGATGTACCCGTACCCGGCGCCGAAGCGGCTCCACACCGTGTCATCGGCGAACAGCTGCGGGTCCAGGAGCGTCCACAGCCCGACCCCGACCACGCCCACCAGTTCGATGCCGACCGCCACGACCGAGACGTACCAGGCCGTACGGCCGGAACGGGCCAGGGACAGCGTGGCCACGATGTAGACGGCGGCGGCGAAGGCGGACAGCAGGTAGGCCAGCGGCGCCTGCTCGAAGTGCATGGCGATCTGGAAGATCGAACGCGCGAAGGAGGACAGGGCGAACACGGCGTAGACCATGACCAGGATGCGGCCGAGCCCCTGGTTCCGCCGGGGCCTGATGTTCTCGTTGTTCTTGTTGTTCTTGTTGTTCTCGGCCTCAGCCAAACCAGATCACCTGCAGTCTGTATAACATCACGAAGATCGTCGGCCCCACGGCGGCCATCACCAGGTTGGACCAGCGGGTCTTGTCCGTGACGGCCCACACCACCGCGACCAGGGAGACCACCAGCGCCGTGAGGACATAGCCCCAGAACTCCCAGAGTTCCCCCTGGAGGGGCTCACCTCCGGCCTGGCGGACGATCGCCCCCACGCCGTAGGCGATCAGGAAGAGCTCCACCGCGGCCACGGAGAGGATGGAGAAGTCGTCCGGGAAGGTGCGGATGAAGGTCATCACCACGCAGATCACGAGCGAGAGGGCACACAACGCGGTGCCGGCCCAGAACCAGCCGTCGGTCGCCACCTCGGTCACGTCCGCCCGCCGTCCCGCGTCGGGGCTGCTGCCGGTGCTGTGGCGGGCGCGAAGACGATCTCAGGCTTGGCGGAGAGGACCTCGGGGCGGCCCTGGCGCTCCTGGTCGCAGATCAGGGCGACGACGGTGCCGTCCGGCGCCTGTGCGGCCACCATCCCGTCGGTGCCGGTGGCCTCGATGCGCCGCCCGAAGGACAGCTCAGAGGCCTCCTCACCGGTCAGCCGGCGCACGGGGAACAGCCCGGCCGCGGCCGCGGAGAGCTCGGTGGAGGTGAAGCGCACCGCCAGCTCCTCGAGGGTCACGGCATCGGCCACGGAGAAGGGCCCGACGGCGGTGCGCCGCAAGGCGGTCAGGTGGCCACCGGTCTCCAGGGCCTCCCCCAGGTCCCGGGCCAGGGCACGGATGTAGGTCCCGGAGGTGCAGTCCACCTCGACGTCGAGGTCCACGGTGGTACCGTCCTCGGCGCGCCGGTAACCGGTGACCTCGAAGCGGCGGACCGTGACGGGCCGGGCGTCGAGGCGCACGTCCTCGCCGGCCCGCACCCGGTGATAGGCGCGCTGCCCGTCCACCTTGATGGCGGACACCGCCGAGGGGACCTGCTGGAGGTCGCCCGTGAGGTCGGCCACGGCAGCGTCCACCCGTTCCGGCGTGACCGCGTTCGCGAGCCGGGTCTGCAGCACGTCGCCCTCGGCGTCATCCGTCACGGTGGAGACACCGAGCCGGATGGTCGCCAGGTAGGTCTTGTCCGTCCCCGTGATCGCCGTCAGCAGACGGGTGGCCTTGTTGAAGCCGACCACCAGCAGGCCGGTGGCCATCGGGTCCAGGGTGCCGGCATGACCGACCTTGCGGGTGCCGGCCAGCCGGCGGACCTTCCCGACCACGTCATGGGAGGTCCAGCCGGCCGGCTTGTCCACGAGCACCAGGCCGGAGGCCCGGGTCCCGGGAGCGCCCTCGGGCAGCTCCCGGTCCCGGGACTGCCTGGAAGAACCGCTCAACGGGCCGTGTCCTCGTTCCCGCTGTCCTCGCCGTCCTTCTTGTACGGGTCGGGCTCACCGGCGAAGGAGGCGTTCTCACGCAACCGGGCCAGTTCGGCGTCGCGCTCCCTGGCCTGGGCGAGCACCTCCTCGAGGTGCGCCGCGGTTTCCGGGACCTCATCGGCCACGAACTCCAGGGTCGGCACCAACCGGATGGTCAGCTGGCGGCCGACCTCGTGCCGGATGACGCCGTGGTGGGCCTCGAGGACCTCCCGGGCGCCCTCGGCCGCCGTGGCGTCACCGAGCACCGTGTAGTACACGGTGGCGTGCTGGAGGTCGTTGGTCACCCGCACCTCGGTGAGGGTGATGGCCTCGGCCCGGTCGTCCTTGACCCGCTTGCGCAGGGCCTCGGCGACCAGGACCTTGATCCGTTGGGCCAACCGGGCCGCACGTGCCTGATCCACCATGGGACCGTCCTTTCTCCTTGGGGGGATCGGCCGGCGCGTCAACTCAGACGCGCGGCTTCTCCTGCATCTCGAAGGTCTCGATGATGTCCCCGTCCTTGATGTCGTTGAAGCCGCCCAGGCCGATACCGCACTCGTAGCCCTCGCGGACCTCGGTGGCGTCGTCCTTGAACCGGCGCAGCGACTCGATCTTGAGCTTGTCCGCCACCACGTTGCCGTCCCGCACGAGGCGGGCGGAGGCG
Source organism: Citricoccus parietis (assembly GCF_042433045.1). NCBI lineage: Bacteria > Bacillati > Actinomycetota > Actinomycetes > Micrococcales > Micrococcaceae > Citricoccus > Citricoccus parietis. The sequence continues at coordinate 198,552 of NZ_JBHLWH010000027.1, forward strand.
TTGCGGCGGATGAGCCCGGAACGGACCAGCGTGCCGGCGATGTTGCCCCACTTGGAGGACCGGAAGACCTCGCGGACCTCCGCGGTACCCAGCTGGACCTCTTCGTACTCCGGCTTGAGCATGCCCTTCAGCGCGCTCTCGATGTCATCGAGCGCGTCGTAGATCACCGAGTAGAAGCGCATGTCCACGCCCTCCTTGTCGGCCAGATCGGTGACGCGCTCGGCCGGGCGGACGTTGAAGCCGATGATGATGGCGTTGTCCACGGTGGCCAGGTTGACGTCGTTCTGCGTGATGGCACCCACGCCACGGTGGATGACGCGCAACTGCACGTCGGCGCCGACCTCGATCTCGAGCAGGGAGTCCTCGAGGGCCTCCACGGCGCCGGAGGCGTCGCCCTTGATGATGAGGTTGAGGGTGTCGATCTTGCCCTCGGCCACGGCCTGGTCGAAGTTCTCCAGGGAGATCCGCTTGCGGCGCTTGGCCAACATGGCGTTGCGATCGGCGGCTTCGCGCTTCTCGGCGATCTGGCGGGCGGTGCGGTCGTCCTCGGTCACCAGGAAGGTGTCGCCGGCGCGCGGCACGGAGGACAGGCCCAGCACCTGGACCGGACGCGACGGCGGCGCCTCGGTCACGGTGGTGCCGTCATCGTCGAACATGGCGCGGACGCGGCCGTGACCGTGGCCCACCACCATGGTGTCCCCGACGCGGAGGGTGCCGGACTGCACGAGCACCGTGACGACGGCACCGCGGCCCTTGTCCAGGTTCGCCTCGATGGCCACACCGCGCGCACCCTTGTTCGGGTTGGCGGTGAGCTCCAGCGCGGCGTCCGCGGTGAGCAGGATGGCCGAGAGCAGCTCCTCGATGTTCACGTTGTTCCGGGCGGAGACGTCCACGAACATCGTGTCGCCACCGTACTCCTCGGGGACCAGGCCGTACTCGGCAAGCTGACCGCGGATCTTTTCCGGGGAGGCCTCGGGCTTGTCGATCTTGTTGACCGCGACCACGATCGGCACGCCGGCCGCCTTGGCGTGGTTCAACGCCTCGACGGTCTGCGGCATGACGCCGTCATCAGCGGCCACCACGAGCACCGCGATGTCCGTGACCTTGGCACCACGGGCACGCATGGCGGTGAACGCCTCGTGGCCCGGGGTATCGATGAAGGTCAGGCTGCGGTCCGTCTCGCCGTGCTGGAAGTCCACCTGGTAGGCACCGATGTGCTGGGTGATGCCGCCGGCCTCGCCCTCGATGACCTTGGTGGAGCGGATGGCGTCCAGCAGTCGGGTCTTGCCGTGGTCCACGTGGCCCATGACGGTCACGACGGCCGGGCGCTTCTCGAGGTCGTCCTCGGTCTCCGCCTCTTCCTCGGCGTCGAGGTCGATGTCGAAGGCCTCGAGGAGCTCCTTGTCCTCGTCCTCCGGGGAGACGATCTCGATCTGGTAGCCGAGCTCCTCCCCGAGCACGCGGAACGTCTCCTCGTCCAGGGACTGGTTGGCGTTCGCCATCTCGCCCAGGTGGAAGAGCACGGTCACCAGCGAGGCCGGATCCGCGTTGATCTTCTCGGCGAAGTCACTCAGGGACGAGCCGCGGCGCAGGCGGAGCTGCGTGGTGCCGTCACCGCGCGGGACGGAGACGCCGCCGACCGACGGTGCCGACTTCTGTTCCAGTTCCTGACGCTTCGCGCGCTTCGACTTGCGCTGCTTGCGCCCACCGGGACCACCGCGGCCGAAGGCACCCTGGGTGCCGCCGCGGCCGGTGGGACGGCCACCACGCGGGCCGCCACCGGTCCCGCCGCCGGGAGCGCCCCCGGGGCCGCCACCGGGACGTCCACGACCACCCGGACGGGCGGAGGCCGGCTGCGGCTTGTTGATGTGGCCCGGCATCATGTTCGGGCTGGGGCGTGCGCCACCCGGACGGGGGGCACCGGCACCCGCGCCGGCGGCTGCCGGACGCGGACCACCGGGGCGGGGACCGCCGGCACGCTCACTGGCATCCGGACGGCCCGAACGCATGCCCTGCTTGGGCGCGAAGGGGTTGTTGCCGGGACGCGGGCCACCGGGGCGGGGGCCACCGGGACGCGGGCCACCCGAGCGTTCGCCGCCGCGCTCGTCGGCCCGGGGCGCGGACTGCTTGGAGGTGAAGGGGTTGTTGCCGGGCCGCGGGGCGGCCGGCTTGGTGCCGCCCGGCTTCGGGGCACCGGGGCGGGCCGGGGTGGCCGGCTTCGGCGCGGACGGAGACGCTGGTGCCGCCGGTGCGGGAGCCTCCGCCGATGCTGCCGGGGTGGCCGGCGCGGCGGGAGCAGCCGGCTTCTCGGCCGCAGGGACGGCCGGTGCCGGAGCGGCCGGCTTCTCAGCCGCAGGGGCGGCCGGTGCCGGAGCGGCCGGCTTCTCAGCCGCAGGGGCGGCCGGTGCCGGTGCGCCCGGCTTCGCGGCGGACGGAGCTGCCGGAGCAGCCGGCTTCTCCCCTGCCGGGGCTGCCGGCTTCTCGGCCGCGGGGGCGGCCGGTGCCGGAGTGGCTGCCGCAGGCTTGGCGGCGGCCGGCTTGGAGGGGGTCTTCGGTGCGGCGTCCGCATAGGCGGAACGCAGCTTCTTGACCACCGGGGGTTCGATGGTCGAGGAGGCGGAACGAACGAATTCGCCCATGTCCTGAAGCTTGTTCAGGGCCTCCTTGGATGAAATGCCGAGCTCTTTGGCGAGCTCGTGGACGCGGACCTTAGCCACGGTTCTCCTGTTCTGGTCCGCGTCGTGGCCTCGAGGGGAGCCTCAGCTCCCCCGGGCCGTGTCAAGCGGACCGTAATGACGGGTGGTGTTCATCGTTGGGCACTCATCGTGTGGTGCTCATCGGGTTTCCATCAGATCTCTGACCCGCTTTCGTTATCGGTCTTCAACACCGGTGCATCCGGATGCCCGGCGAACAGTCCGGCCAGGGAGGTCGCATCCACACGGCCTCGGAAGGCCCGGTTGAATGCGCCCTTCTTCAGGGCGGCCTGCAGGCAAGCGTGATCCGGGTGGATCCAGGCCCCTCGGCCCGGCTTGCGCCGGCGCCAGTCGGGAACCACGAGTCCGGGACTCGTGACCTCCTCCAGCGCCAGGCGCACCAGCTTGGTGTGGTCCTCTTTCCCCCGGCATCCGACGCAGGTGCGCACCGGGGTGTGTGCCTGCATGGAAAAGCCTGTTCCGTCAAGGAAATGGAAATGGACCTGGCCAGTCTACCTCAGTCAGCCCGGTGGGGCAGCCGCCAGCGGTAGCCGGCCTGCGGTCAGGCCTCTTCGCCGGAGATGTCGATCCGCCAGCCGGTCAGCTTGGCGGCCAGACGGGCGTTCTGCCCCTCCTTGCCGATGGCCAGCGAGAGCACGTCCCGCGGAACGACCACGCGGGCCGACCGGGTGGCCTCGTCCACGATCTCCACGGAGCTGACCCGCGCCGGGGACAGGGCGGAGGAGATGAAGGAGGCCGGGTTCTCGCTGAAGTCGACGATGTCGATCTTCTCGTCGTTCAGCTCGCTCATCACGGCGCGGACGCGGGAGCCCATCTCGCCGATGCAGGCACCCTTGGCGTTGATGCCGGCCTTGGTGGCCTTCACGGCCATCTTGGTCCGGTGTCCGGCCTCGCGAGCGAGGGCGAGGATCTCCACGGAGCCGTCGGCGATCTCGGGGACCTCCAGTTCGAACAGCTTGCGGACCAGCCCCGGGTGGGAGCGCGAGAGTGTGATCGAGGGGCCCTTGAGCCCGCGGTGCACGTCCACCACGTAGGCGCGCAGACGCTGGCCGTGGGAGTAGTCCTCGCCGGGGACCTGTTCCGGCGGCGGCAGGACGGCCTCGACCGAGCCCAGGTTCACCTGGATCATGTGTGGGTTGGTGCCCTGCTGGATCAGCCCGGAGATGATCTCGCCCTCGCGGCCCTTGAACTGGCCCAGGATGTTGTCGTCCTCGGCATCGCGCAGTCGCTGGAGGATGATCTGCCGGGCCGTGGACGCGGCGATCCTGCCGAAGCCCTGCGGGGTGTCGTCGAACTCGCCGACCGCCTGGCCGTCCTCGTCGATCTCGGTGGCCCAGATGGTCACGTGGCCGGATTTGCGGTCGATCTCCGCGCGGGCCCGGGACAGGGCGCCGGGTGACTTGTGGTACGCAACCACCAAAGCCTGTTCGATGGTGGGCACGAGGCGGTCCAGTGGGATCTCACGCTCGGTCTCCAGCATCCGCAGGGCGCTCATGTCGATGTCCACTCAGGCCTCCGAATTCAGTTCTTCATCGGCAGCACTTCCGCCACCGCGGGTCAACTCTACCTGCACCGTTGCCGGACCCAGGCGGTGGTATGCGTGCCGGACCGGATCACCGATCTTCGCGGGCATCCCCTTCTTCGCCCCCGGCCTGACCGGCACCAGCACGACGCCGGCCTCGTCGGCGGACTGGATGCGCCCGGTCAACCGACCGGCCGGCGCCGGGGCGGACGCCTCGGTCGACGCGGTGGGTGAGGTGGGTGAGGTGGTCGGCGAGGGTGACGGGCCGTCGTCGGGCAGGACCTCGACCGAGACCAGGCGACCGACGTTGCGGCGCCAGTGCCGCGGCTCGGTCAGGGGCCGCTCGACGCCCGGGGAGGACACCTCGAGCTGGTACGGCTCGGTGCCGAGCTCCGGCAGGTCGGACCCCGCCGCATCGAGCGCGGTCGAGACGGCCTGGGCCACCTCGGCGACCTCGTCCAGATCCAGCCCGGCGGTGCCGTCGGCATGGTCCACGACGACCTTCAGGATCAGCTGACCCGGCTCGCCCTCGACTGTGGCCGCCTCGAAGTACAGGCCGGTGGACTCGACGGCGGGCGCGACCAGCGCGGCCAGGGATGTGCGTTCAGGGTGTTCGTTGGCGTGTTCGTAGGCGTCGTGCATGGGTCCATTCAAGCCCAGTCGGCAACAAAGTCGTAACCGAGTTTGACGATCAGGACGAACACCACCACGAGGAACACGATCCGGATGAAGCCCGAGCCGCGCCGGATGGCCATCCGAGCCCCGAGGTAGCCGCCGATCATGTTCGCCACCCCTAGGACGAGGCCCAGGCCGAGGAGGATGTGGCCGGAGGGCAGGAAGAAGGCGATGGCCCCGAGGTTGGTGAACAGGTTCACGATCTTGGCCTGGGCCGAGCCCTGCAGGAAGGTGTAGCCGAGGATCGCCACCAGGGAGATCACCAGGAAGGTCCCGGTGCCCGGCCCCAGGACCCCGTCATAGAAGCCGATGACCGCCCCGATGAGCAGCGCCACGGCCAGGTGGCGCCGGCCCTCGTAGCGCAGTCCCGTGTCACGGCCCAGCTGGGGCCTGGCCGCCGTGAAGACGGCCACGCCGACCAGGGCCAGCAGGATCACGGGCTTGATGACCTCGGCCGGCAGCAGCGTGGCGACGATCGCCCCGCCGAAGCTGCCTCCCAGGGCGACCACCGCCATGGGCAGGGCGGTGCTCAGGTCAGGGTGGATGCGCCGGTAGTAGGTGATGGCGCTGGTGGTGGTCCCGAAGACGGAGCCCAGCTTGTTCGTGGCCAGCGCCTGGACCGGGGTGATGCCCGGGACCATGAGCAGCACGGGCAATTGGAGCAGTCCTCCCCCGCCCACCACCGCGTCGATCCACCCGGCGGCGAGACCGGCCAGGAGGACCATCACGAGGGTGGCCGCGGTGATGTCTTCGAGACCGGTCAGCACGGCCGTGCCTCCATGCTGCCGAAGGCCTAGGCGGAGCGGACGAGGCCGGCGATCACGGCGGCGGCACCGGAGACCTCCACCGACTGCGCCTCGCCCGTGGCCCGGTCCTTGACCTCGACCACGCCGTCGGCGAGGCCGCGGCCGACGACCACGGAGGTGGGGATGCCGATGAGCTCGACGTCCGAGAACTTCACGCCGGCCGAGACCTTCTTGCGGTCGTCGTAGAGTACGGTCAGCCCCTGGGCCTCGAGGTCACCGACGAGCTGCTCGGCGGCGGCGAAGATCTCCTCACCCTTGCCGGTGGCCACCACGTGCACGTCCGCGGGGGCGATGGCGCGCGGCCACGCCAGCCCCTTCTCATCGTGGTGGGACTCGGCCAGGGCGGCGACGGCGCGGGTGACGCCGATGCCGTACGAACCCATGGTCACCACGACCTGCTTGCCGTTCTGATCCAGGACCTTGAGGTCGAGGGCCTCGGCATACTTGCGGCCGAGCTGGAAGATGTGCCCCATCTCGATGCCGCGACGGGTGTGCAGAGGGCCGGAGCCGTCCGGGGCCGGATCGCCGTCACGTACCTCGGTGGCCTCGATGACGCCGTCCCACTGGAAGTCACGCCCGGCCACCAGGCCGAAGACATGCTGCTGCGGGGCGTTGGCGCCGGTGATCCAGGCGGTGCCGGTGACGATGCGCGGGTCCACGAAGAACGGCAGGCCGGATTCGTTGTTGGGACCGATGTAGCCCTTGACCAGGGACGGATGCCGGGCGAGGTCCGCCTCGGTGGCCTGCTCGACACCGGGCTCCCCGGCCACCTCGAGCAGCCCGCCGATGCCGGCCTCCAGGCGCTTGAGGTCCACGTCCCGGTCTCCGGGGACGGCCACGATGAACTGTCGGCGCTCGTTGCCGTCCAGCACGCCCGTGAGCACGACGCACTTGAGGGTGTCCGCGGCTTCCCAGGCGCGTCCCTCGCGGGGCATCAACTGGTTGGAGACGTCCACCAAGGTGGCGATCGTCGTGGAGTCGGGGGTGTCCCGCACCTGGGCCGGCGGCAGGCCGGCGAGGGCCGCCTCGTCCAAGGGCGCGGGGGCCACGGTGGTGACGGCCTCGACGTTGGCGCGGAAGCCGGCGTCGGACTCCACGAAGGTGTCCTCACCGATCGGTGAGGGGTGCAGGAACTCCTCGGAGCGTGAGCCGCCCATGGCCCCGGCCTGGGCCTGGACGGGGACGACGTCCAGGCCCAGGCGGTCGAAGATCCTCAGGTAGGCACCGCGGTGGTCGGCGTAGGCCTGGTCCAGGCCGGCGTCGTCCACGGTGAAGGAGTAGGAGTCCTTCATGATGAACTCGCGCACGCGCAGCAGGCCGGCGCGGGGCCGGGCCTCATCCCGGAACTTGGTCTGGATCTGGTACAGGTACGCCGGCAGGTCCTTGTAGGAGGAGTAGTGGTCCTTGACCAGGAGGGTGAACATCTCCTCATGCGTGGGGGCCAGCAGGAAGTCCGCCCCCTTGCGGTCCTGGACGCGGAACAGCGCGTCACCGTACTCCTCCCAGCGGCCGGTGGCCTCGTAGGGCTCCTTGGGCAGCAGGGCCGGGAACTGGACCTCCTGACCGCCGATCGCGTCCATCTCCTCGCGCACGATCTGCTCGACCCGGTTCTTCACGCGCAGCCCCAGCGGCAGCCACGTGTACGCCCCCGGGCCGGAACGCCGGATGTAGCCGGCGCGGACGAGCAGCCTGTGGCTGGCCACCTCGGCGTCGGCCGGGTCGTCACGCAGGGTGCGGAGGAACAGGGTGGACATGCGCAGGGGCACGAGGGCTCCGATCAGTGGTTGCTGGACTGGCTGGTGGTGCTGGTGGTGCTGGTGGGAGGGCTGCCGGGGTGGGTTCAGCCGCCGAGCTCGGTGCGCAGGGCGTCGATGAGCTCCACGCCCTCGGCGGCGGTCTTCGGCTCCCCGCCGGCCGCTGTCCCGGCGTAGCTGATCAGCCGCTCGCCGTCCCGGACATACACGGTGGTGGAGGTGCTGTTGCCGGCCCCGGCGGGCAGCGACGCTCCTTCGATGTCTACGGTGGTGCCGATGGTGATGGCCAGGGCGGCGTCCCCCTCGGCCTCGACGTCCTCCACCGTCATGGTGGCCTCGGCGTTGAGGCCCTCGCCCATCTCCAGGGAGTAGCTCGGGCAGGCGGCGGCGAACTCCTCGAAGGCGGCCATGCCCTCGGTGGCCGCAGCGGCATCCGGGTACTCGGACACGCTGAGCATGTCCGAGTTGGCCCCGCCGGTCTCGGTGGTCTCCACCACCACGCCGCCGGTCAGTTCCGTGCCCTCCGGCAGCTCACCGGTGGCCGCGTCCTGTCCCTCCGGACCGCATTCGGCCGGGGTGACGGTGATGCCCTCGGTCAGGCCCTGGCTGGACTGCTGCAGTTCCTCGAGCTGGGAGCCGGTCACGATCTGGGTGCCCTCACCGAGCACGGCCTTCAGCGCTGCCTCGACGTCGCCGGCGGCCGCCGCGTCGTCACTGGACGACGCGTCCGGGGACGCGGTGGCGGAGGCTCCGGCCGTGGCCTCCTCGGTGGCTGACGGCGTGGCGGACACGCTGGCCTCGTTCGCGGCGACGCTGCTGGCCGGAGCGCTGGACTCGCCCTCGTCGCCGGAGCCGCCGCAGGCGGCCAGGGAGAGGGTGAGCAGTCCGATGCCCACGGTCGCCGGCAGAGTCATGGCACGGAATCGGGTGTGCTGGCGGTTCATGTCCTGTCCCCTCATAGGTGGTGCTGGTGGCTCCGTCAACGCCGGGCCGTACGGGCTGGTCGGACGGACAGGAGCTAGGAAAAGCATAGGTCAAGCGCCCAGGTCCGGGGCACAGGATCGCGGAGCCTGCAACAGGGGACTACAACAGGACGGTGGCGAAGGTGCCGACCTGCTCGAACCCCACGGTGCGGTAGGTGCGCAGGGCGGCGGTGTTGAAGCTGTTGACGTAGAGGCTCACCAGGGGTGCCGTCTGCCGGGCGTACTCCGTCACGGCGGCCACGGACGGTGCGGCCAGGCCCTGTCCGCGCTGGCCCGGCTCCACCCACACCCCCTGGATCTGCGTGCAGCTGGCGGAGACCACGCCGAGATCGGCCTTGAAGCGGACCCGGCCGGCGTCGTCGAGATCCACCAGTGACCATCCGTTGCGGATGAGGTCCTCCACCCGCAACCGGTACTGCACCGCCCCGTTCTGCAGGGGCGAGAACCCGAGTTCCTCCTCGAACATCGCCACGCAGGCGGGCAGCACCACGGGGAACTCCTCGGTGCGGGCCGGACGGACGTGGGGCGAGGGCTCCACCGCCGGGCGGCCGCGCAGGACCATGAGCGGCTGGTCGTCCCGGATCTGGCGGGCCCGTTGCGGTCCCCGGGACAGCTCCTCCCAGAGGGGCAGCACCGCCTCGCGGGGACCGTACACGGAGGCGAAGCGGCGGTGCAGGGCGGTCAGCGCCACCCCGAACAGGGCACCGGCCTCGGCGGTGGCGCCGATGGGGACCACATTGGCGCCCACCCAGCAGGCGGCCTCCAGCTCGGCCGGGCGCCCGGCGGTCACGGGAGTCGCCTGCGTGAAGATGCCGAGGAAGAGAGGCCCCCCGGAGTGGGCCGGCGTGGCGTCGCGACCCTTCTCGAGGATGGACTCCACGAAGCAGTTCGCCACCGGGTCGGCGGCGGCCAAGGCCGTGAGGGCCGTGGTGTCGGCGTGGTTCAGGACCCGGACGGCCCCACCGGTGGCCCGGCGGACGGCGTCGTCAGGAGATGGTGACCACGGGCGAGCCCTGGACAGGATTCTCACTATCAGTACCCTCGCTGCTTTCCTCCAGGCCGGATTCGGCGGCGATCCGGCGGGCCTCGAACAGCAGCGTCTCCACGATCTCGTCCTCCGGCACCGTCTTGACGACCTCTCCCTTGATGAAGATCTGACCCTTGCCGTTGCCGGAGGCCACGCCGAGATCGGCCTCGCGGGCCTCCCCGGGCCCGTTGACCACGCAGCCCATGACGGCCACGCGCAGCGGGACCGTGAGGTCCTTCAGGCCCTCGGTGACCTCTTCGGCCAGGGAGTACACGTCCACCTGGGCACGGCCGCAGGAGGGGCAGGACACGATGTCCAAGCGGCGCTCGCGCAGGTTCAGGGACTGCAGGATCTGCAGCCCGACCTTGACCTCCTCGACCGGCGGGGCGGACAGGGAGACGCGGATCGTGTCACCGATGCCCTTGCCGAGGAGATAGCCGAAGGCGCTCGCGGACTTGATGGTGCCCTGGAAGGCGGGCCCGGCCTCGGTGACGCCGAGGTGCAGCGGCCAGTCGCCCTGTTCGGCCAGCAGTTCGTAGGCGCGGGCCATGATCACCGGGTCGTTGTGCTTGACGGAGATCTTGAAGTCGCGGAAGCCGTGCTCCTCGAACAGGGAGGCCTCCCACACGGCGGACTCGACGAGCGCCTCCGGGGTGGCCTTGCCGTACTTCTTGAGCAGGTCTGGATGCAGCGAACCCGCGTTGACGCCGATCCGGATGGAGGTGCCGTGGTCCGAGGCGGCCTGGGCGATCTCCTTGACCTGGTCGTCGAACTTCCGGATGTTGCCGGGGTTCACCCGCACGGCGCCACAACCGGCCTCGATCGCGGCGAACACGTACTTCGGCTGGAAGTGGATGTCCGCGATCACCGGGATGGTGGACTGCTGCGCGATCACCTTGAGCGCCTCGGCGTCCTTGTCCGTGGGGCAGGCCACCCGGACGATGTCACAGCCGGCTGCGGTGAGCTCGGCGATCTGCTGGAGCGTGGCGCCGATGTCATGCGTCTTCGTGGTGGTCATCGTCTGGACCGAGACCTGGTGATCGGAGCCCACGCCGACTCGTCCCACCTGCAACTGCCTCGTCTTGCGGCGAGGTGCCAGGACGGGCGGTGGTGCGGCGGGCATGCCAAGACTGACGGGCACTGACAACTCCTGTGGGGCTGATCGGGGTACGGGGGTTCCGTTCGCCCCAGTCTACTGGTACGAGACGAACCAGGGCTGGGGTGAGACCTCCGTCATGGTCTGCTCCGGGGTGAAGGTCGGCGAGTCCTCGTCGATGAAGTTCTTCCACCCCAGGCGCATCCCGGACGGCAGGTCCTTCTTCAGCGAACGCCACGTCCCCTGCTTTTGTTCCGCGGACCCGTTGCCGTCCGCATGCACCATGAGCACCAGCCCGTCCCGGGCCTCCACGTCCTGCCGGTCCGGGATCATCCGGGCCTGGAACTGGTGCAGGATCACGAGCTTCTCCGGCAGATCGTGCTCGGCCACGAGCTCCGCCAGCCAGGCCGTGGTCTCATTGACCTCCGCGGCGGAGACCTGCCCGATCTGCTCCATGTGCCGCTGGCCGGGCTGCAGCCGCCATTCCGGGTCCAGCGCCAGTCCCACGTGCGGGTGCAGCAGCAGTTCCTCGAAGGCCTGCGCCTGGGTGGTGAAGTCCTGGGTCCCCGGTTGCAGGTCCAGGACCACGTAGGTGTCCGCCTTTCCGGCGGCCTCGACCCACTCGGCCAGCTGGTCCCGGTCCACGTAGGAGGTGTAGTCCCCCGTGGGTCCCGGAGACGAGGTCGCCACGGTGGAGATGATCTCGAAGGCCGGGATCACCGGCTCCTCGCTGAACGGTTGGTAGTCGGCGGCCAGGGCGGCGGCCCGCTCCAGGGCCTCGTCCACGTCCTGCTCACCCAGCATGCCGAGGGAGCCGGTGCCGGGCGTGCCGTACAGCGCCACCATGCGGCGGCCCGGGAACAGGGTGGTCCCCCCGCCGGGAAGCTCCGGGGTGGGCGTAGGGCTAGGGGTCGGAGTGCCCGACGGCGGCGCCGAACCCGAGCCCGTCGGCCCACCGGCGCCCGCTTGCGGGCTGGGGGTGCAGGCGGTCAGGGCCGCGACAGCACCGGCGGCGGTGAGTCCGGCCAGGGACGTCAGGACGCGGCGGCGTTCGATACTCAGGCCCCGTTCCCGCGGATGGCGGCCGCCTGGTCACCGACCGCACACGACCATTCATGGACATCGGTGGAGGAGATCAGGCCGTGCTGCTGGAAGGGGTCCCCGGCCAGCAGGTCCCGGACGCTTTCAGCCGCATCGGACTTGACGAGCAGCAGGGCCGCCGTCGGATCATCCACGTAGGCGCCCGCGGCCACCATGGCGGTGCCCAGGGAGCCCAGGAACTCACGGTGAGCGGCGCGGTGCACGTCACGCTGGTCACCCAGCCCGGGGACGTAGTTGTACTGGACGGCGAAGATCTTCTGTGGTTCAGCCATGGGGCCAGCGTAGGACACCTCCCTGGTCCAGAGGTCGCGCGACACCTCGGTCCGTCCGCTCCGACTAGAAGATGCGGATGGGATCCACGATGTCCGCCACGATCAGCAGCAGGCCCATACCGAGCAGGGCGATCCCGACCACGTAGGTCAGCGGCAGGAGCTTGGCGATGTCGAAGACCCCGGGGTCCCGGCGCCGGGTCAGCTTGGCCCACCCGCGGCGGAGGGCCTCCCACAGCGCCCCGGCCACGTGACCGCCGTCCAGTGGCAGCAGGGGGATGAGGTTGAACACCATCAGAGCCACGTTGACCCCGGCCACCAGGGAGAGCAGCAGGGAGGCCTTGTCCGCCAGCGGCACGTCCTCCAGGGCGGCGGCCTCACCGGCGATGCGGCCCACGCCCACCACGGACATCGGTCCGTTGGGATCGCGCTCCTCCGGGCCGAAGACGGCGACGGCCGTCTCCCAGAGCTTCACGGGCAGCACCACCACCACGTCGGCGGTCGCCTTCAGCTGCTGCCCCATCACCGGGAAGGTCTCGGTGATCGGCTGCGGCACGTTCTGGACCTCGGAGCCCATGCCGACGAAGCCGACGTCCTCCGTCTGGGTGCTGCCGTCCGGATTGGTCTGCGCGCGGCCGCTGGAATCGGCGACCGGCCGCTCGGTGAGCTTCGGGGTGATGGTCCCGGACTGCTCGGCCCCGTCACGCTCCCAGGTGATGGACGTGGGCTCTCCGGCCCGCTCGCGGATGGCTGAGGACAGCTCGTCCCAGTCGTCCACGGGGCGGCCGTTGAAGGCGGTGATGGTGTCCCCGGGTTCCAGCCCGGCCTCGAAGGCCGGCGCGGCCGGGTCCCCGGGCCGGCAGGCCTCCGTGCCGCCCTGCCCGGCCGCCTCGCCGGCGGCGGCCCGCTCCTGCTGGACGGCGGCCGGAAGCACGCACTTGAACACCTCGGAGACGGTGGTCGTGGCGGTGGCCACGCCCGTGGTGGTCACGAGGATGGCCGTCAGGGCGAATGCGATGACGAGGTTCATAAACGGCCCGCCCAGCATGATGACGATCCGCTTCCACACCGGCAGCGAGATGAACGTGCGCTTCTCGTCCCCCGGCCGCAGTTCCTCGGCGGACATCTGACGGGCGTCGGAGGCCATCTGCTGGAACAGGCCGGTGCTGGCGCTGCGCGGCCGTTCGCCCTGTTCGGGGTGCTCCGGAGGGTACATCCCGACCATGGAGACGTAGCCGCCCAGCGGGATGGCCTTCACCCCGTATTCGGTCTCCCCCTTCTTGCGGGAGAACACGGTGGGGCCGAAGCCGACCATGTACTGCGTGACGCGGACGCCGAAGAGCTTGGCGGGCACCAGGTGGCCGACCTCATGCAGGGCGATCGACAGGGCGATGCCGACGGCCACGGCGAGGACGCCGACGATGAACCAGAGGATCTCCACCGTCACCACCGCGCCTGTGCTGCGGTGCGGGCCCACTGCTCGGCGGCCGCGAGCGCCTCGACGCTCAGGTCCTGGCCGGCCAGCACGACGTCCGGGTCATAGTCCTCCACGACGGCGCGAACGGTGTCCACGATCTCGGTGAAGCCGATCCGGCCGGTGTGGAAGGCCTCCACGGCCTCCTCGTTCGCGGCGTTGTAGACGGCCATGTGCGTGGTGGAGGCGCTGGCGGCCTGCTTGGCGAGCCGCACCGCGGGGAAGGCGTCCTCGTCCAGGGGTTCGAAGGTCCACGTCGCGGCCCGCGTCCAGTCCAGGCCAGGCGCGGAGCCGGGCACGCGGTGGGGCCAGCCGATGCCGAGGGCGATGGGCAGGCGCATGTCCGGCGGGGAGGCCTGGGCGATCGTGGAGCCGTCGGTGAACTCGACCATCGAGTGGACGATCGACTGCGGGTGGACGACCACGTCGATCCGGTCCAGCGGAAGGTCGAAGAGCAGGTGGGCCTCGATGACCTCGAGGGCCTTGTTCACCATGGAGGCCGAGTTGGTGGTGACCACCTTGCCCATGTCCCAGGTGGGGTGGGCCAGGGCCTCGGCCGGGGTGACCCCGGCGAGCTGGTCCCGGGTCCGGCCGCGGAACGGTCCGCCGGAGGCGGTGACCACCAGGCGCCGGACCTCCTCGGCGGCCCCGGAGCGCAGGGCCTGGGCCAGGGCGGAGTGCTCGGAGTCGACCGGGACGAGCTGGCCGGGCGCGGCGGCCTGCTTGACGAGGGCCCCGCCGACGATGAGCGATTCCTTGTTGGCCAGCGCGAGCAGGTGGCCGGCCTGCAGCGCCGCGAGCGTGGGAGCCAGGCCGATGGACCCGGTGATCCCGTTGAGCACGACGTCGGCGCCCTCCCAGGCGGCGACCTCGGCCGCCGCGGTGGGGCCGGAGAACAACTCCGGAGAGGGCGCGGGCACCCCGGCCTGCCGGGCCGCGGCGGCGATGGCCTCGGCGAGCTCCTCCGTGGTGGCGGTGGCGCTGCCGACCGCGCCGGCTCCGGTGGCCACGGCCTGACGGGCCAGGAGCGCGGTGTTGGATCCGCCGGACAGCCCGGCGACCGTGAAGTGCTCCGGAGCCGAGGCGATGACCTCGAGTCCCTGGGTGCCGATCGAGCCGGTGGAACCGATCAGGGTGACCCGGCGGGTGCTCGTGGGGCCGGCGTCGGGCAGGTAAAGCGGTTCGGAAGTCACCGGTCCATTATGGCCGGACGAACTGGGAGGTCCCTGCCATCCGCTCCCCCGGAGCCGGACAGCACCGTGCGGGCCAGGAGAACGAGTTCTCCTGGCCCGCACGGTGTCTGGTCGGTAGTGGGGTCAGTGGTCCACCGCCTTCTCGGCGCCGATGCCGGTCAGGGAACGCACCTCCATCTCGGCCTGCTTCTCCGGGCTCTCGGTGCGCTTGTCCAGCTTGGAGCCGATGAATCCGAGGAGGAAGGCGAGCGGGATGGAGACGATGCCGGGGTTCTTCAGCGGGAACCAGGCGAAGTCGGCGCCGACGATCATGGACGTCTCCGTGCCGGACATCACCGGGGAGAAGACGATCAGCAGGATCGCGGCACCCAGGCCGCCGTACATCGACCACAGGGCGCCCTGGGTGGTGAAGCCCTTCCAGAACAGCGAGTACAGGATGGTGGGCAGGTTGGCGGACGCGGCGACCGCGAAGGCGAGTGCCACCAGGAAGGCCACGTTCTGGCCCTGGGCGCCGATGCCGCCGATGATCGCCAGGATGCCGATGACCACCACGGTGCGGCGGGCGATCTTGACCTCCTTCTCCGGACTGGTCTTGCCCTTGGCCAGGACGTTCGCGTAGATGTCGTGCGCGAACGACGCGGCGGCGGTGATCGTCAGGCCGGCCACCACCGCCAGGATGGTCGCGAAGGCGACGGCCGAGATCAGGCCCAGCAACAGTGGTCCACCGAGTTCGAACGCCAGCAGCGGTGCCGCCGAGTTGACGCCGCCCGGCGCGTTCTCGATCCGCTCCGGGCCGATGAGGGCGCCGGCGCCGTAGCCCAGCACCAGGGTGAACAGGTAGAAGGCGCCGATCAGCACGATGGCCCAGACCACGGACTTGCGGGCCTCCTTGGCGGTCGGCACCGTGTAGAAGCGCATCAGCACATGGGGCAGGCCGGCAGTGCCGAGCACGAGGGCCAGGCCCAGGGACAGGAAGTCGAGCTTGGTGACCTCGCTGAGGCCGTACTGCAGGCCCGGGTCGAGGATGGCCGCACCCTCCGGGCTGAGCTCCACGGCCGCACCGAGCAGGGCGGAGAAGTTGAAGCCGAACAGGGCCAGGACCCAGATGGTCATGATGAAGGCACCGGCGATCAGCAGGCAGGCCTTGATGATCTGGACCCAGGTGGTGCCCTTCATGCCGCCCACGAGCACGTAGACGATCATCAGCGCGCCCACGATCGCGATGACCACGGACTGGCCCAGCCGCTCGTCGATGCCCAGCAGCAGGGAGACGAGCGCTCCGGCGCCGGCCATCTGGGCCAGCAGGTAGAAGAGGCAGACCATCAGGGTGGCGAGCGCCGCCGCGATGCGGACCGGCCGTTGCTGGAGGCGGAAGGACAGCACGTCCGCCATGGTGAACTTGCCGGTGTTGCGCAGCAGTTCGGCCACCAGGAGCAAGGCCACGAGCCACGCCACGAGGAAACCGATCGAGTAGAGGAAGCCGTCATAGCCGTTGATGGCGATGGCGCCCACGATGCCGAGGAAGGACGCGGCCGAGAGGTAGTCTCCCGCGATCGCGGTGCCGTTCTGAGTACCGGTGAACGACCGGCCGCCGGCGTAGTAGTCGGCCGCGGTCTTGGTGTTCTTGGAGGCCCGCAGGACGATGATGAGGGTGATCGCGACGAAGAGGCCGAAGATCAGGATGTTCAGCCACGGCTCACCGACGTTGGTGCCCTCGGCGCTGGCCGTCAGGACGGGGGTCGGCAGGGAGAGGGTGTTCACTTCTGACCTCCGTCGGTCGGCTCATCGTTCGGTGCACCGGAACCGGAGAGGCTCTGGTTGGCGATGCTCGGGTCCAGGGCTTCGAGTTCCTCCCGGATGGCCGTGGACTTGGGGTCCAGCTTCTTGTTGGAGAAGGCCACGTAGAGCCCGGTGATGACGAAGGTCGAGACGAACTGCAGGAGCCCGATCACCAGCCCCAGATTGATGTTGCCGAGGACCTTGATGGACATGAACTCAGGGGCGTAGGCCGCGAGGATGACGTACAGGAAGTACCAGACGATGAAGACCACGGTCCACGGGAAGACGAAGCTGCGGTGGGTCTTCCGCAGCTCCTGGAACTGTGGCGTGGCCTGAACGGCGCGGAAATCGACATGGCCGTTGTCGGCCAGGTCCGGGTGTGGTGTTGAAGACACGTATCCCCCAGTCAGTGTGGTGCCCGCAGGCTACCGGCGAGTATGACTCGGCCATCCTAAGCGCTCAGTGATACAGATCACAGCCATTCGGGCAAATTCCAGTACCGGTGTCGCGCGAGGTCAGAGGCCGAGGGAGCGCGCGATCAGCATGAGCTGGACCTCGGTGGTGCCCTCGCCGATCTCCAGGATCTTCGAGTCGCGGTAGTGGCGCGCCACCAGGGACTCGTTCATGAATCCGTAGCCACCGAACACCTGCGTGGCATCCCGCGCATTGTCCATGGCCGCCTCTCCGGCGACCAGCTTGGCGATGGCCGCCTCCGTCTTGAACGGCTTGCCCGCCAGCATCTTGGCCGCCGCCTCGTAGTACGCCAACCGGGCCGAGTGGGCCCGCGCCTGCATCCGGGCGATCTTGAAGGACACGGCCTGGTTCTTGCCGATGGCCTGCCCGAAGGCGGTCCGGGTCTTCGCATAGGCGATCGATTCATCCACGCATCCCTGTGCCGCCCCTGTAGACAGGGCGGCGATGGCGATGCGCCCCTCGTCCAGGATCGAGAGGAAGTTGGCGTAGCCACGGCCCCGCTCGCCCAGGAGGTTCGCCTCCGGCACCTCGACGCCGTCGAAGAACAGCGGGTGGGTGTCCGAGGAGTTCCAGCCCATCTTGTCGTAGGCCCCGCCCACGGTGAACCCGGGCGTACCGGAGGGCACCAGGAGGGTGGAGATCTCCTTGCCCGGGCTGCCATCCGGCCCCCTCCTCGCCTCGTTGACGCCGGTCACCGCCGTGACGGTGACGAGGCGGGTGATGTCCGTGCCGGAGTTGGTGATGAATTCCTTGGCCCCGTTCACGGTCCAGGTGCCGTCGGCCAGGGTCGCCGTGGTCTGGGTCCCCCCGGCGTCCGACCCACCGTTGGGCTCGGTCAGCCCGAAGCCGGCCAGGGCACGGGCCGTGACGAGATCCGGAAGCCATGCGCCCTTCTGCTCCTCGGTGCCGAAGCGGTAGACCGGCATGGCACCCAGGGACACCCCGGCCTCCAGGGTGATGGCGACGGACTGGTTCACCCGCCCCAACTCCTCGAGGGCCAGCGCCAGCGCGAAGTAGTCACCACCCATGCCGCCGTACTCCTCCGGGAACGGCAGGCCGAACAGGCCCATCTCCCCCATCTGGCGCACGATCTCGTAGGGGAACTCATGACGGGCATCCAGGCTGGCGGAGACCGGTGCCACCACCTCGTCGGCGAGCTCCCGGACGGTGCCGACCAGGTCCCGGTAGTCCTCGTCGAGTTCGGGTCCGGCCAGACCGGCGGAATGCTGGGTGGTGCTCATGGCGTGTCCCATCTGAGTAAATCGTGATTAACTGAAACAATGGTGTGATCGTAGACACCCCGGGTGCTCGCTGTCCACCACCGGACCGCCTCGCCCCAACCGAAACCGCCTCCAGCTCATCCCACCGACATCGCCAGGACGCCATGACCTCCGAACAGACCGCCCGTGCCGCCGCCAAGGCCGATCGCCGGCAATCCCTGCTGGAGGCCGCCGCCCGGCTGTTCGCCGACCAGGGCTTCACCTCGGTCCGATTGGAGGACCTGGGCGCGGCCTGCGGTGTCAGCGGCCCGGCGGTGTACCGGCACTTCCCGGGCAAGACCGCCGTCCTCGGCGAGCTGCTGCTCCAGGTCAGCCAGGACCTGCTGGACGGCGCCCACCGAGTGGCCGGCGCCGAGGACGGAGCTCGAGAGGTCCTGACCGCCCTCGTGCGCTTCCAGACGGACTTCGCCCTCTCCCACCGCGACGTGATCGCCGTGCAGGGCCGGGAGATGCGCCATCTCGAGCCGGATGTGCGCGCCGAGGTGGTCCGGCTCCAGCGGGACTACATCGAGGTCTGGGCGGGCCAACTGCGGTTGCTGCACCCGGACGAGGACCACGGCACCGCGGTCTTCCGCACCCAGGCGGCCCTCGGGCTCATGAACTCCACCCCGCATTCGGTCCGCCGCTCACCCTCGGAGCAGCGAGGACGGCGCACCCTGTTGGAGGGGATGGCCCTGTCCGCACTGCTGGCGGGATCCGAGGCCAGCTAGTATTCCGCGTACAGTGTGAGAGCGAGGGCCACCGTGGTTCAGGCCCCACCCCGTGACGAGGAGGTCACCATTTCCGTGCAACTTCGTGAAGTCCGGTCCGAGGACCTGGACTACTTCTTTGAGCACCAGCAGGATGCCGAGGCCAACCTGATGGCCGCCTTCGCCCCGCGCAGTCCCCAGGACCGCGGCGTGTTCGACTACCACTGGTCCCGGTTGCTCGAGGACCCCGCCACGAAAGTCCGGACCATCGAGCAGGACGGCCAGGTCGCCGGGGCCGTCGTCGTCTCCGGCATCGGCGAGGAGCCGGAACTCTCCTTCTGGACCGCCCGTGAGTATTGGGGCCAGGGCATCACCACCTCCGCGGTGGACGCCCTGCTGGAGGCCTTCACGGACCGTCCCCTGCGCGCGCACGTGCCGGCGGACAACATCGGCTCGCAGAAGATCCTCACCCGCCGCGGCTTCTCCGTGGTGGGCGAGGACAAGACCTTCTCCAACGCGCGGTCCGAGGTGGTCACCGAGCTCATCATGCAGCTCGGCTGACCACCTCGGCTGATCGGCCTTAGAACAGCGCCAGGGCCATGCCCGGGCGGGCCAGCACCGCGCCGACGTCGGCCAGGAACCGGGAGCCCTGCTCGCCGTCCACCAGCCGGTGGTCGAAGGACAGGGACAGCGTCATCACCTGGCGCAGCGCGATCTCGTCCCGGTACTCCCACGGCATCCGCCGGACCTGACCGATGGCCAGGATGCCGGCCTCCCCCGGATTGATGATGGGGGTGCCGGCATCGACCCCGAAGACCCCCACGTTGGTCAGCGTGAAGGTGCCCCCGGAGAGCTGCTCGGGCGTCAGCTTCCCCTCCCGCGCCACCGCCGTCAGCTCGGCCAGCCTGATCGCCAGCGAGCGCAGGTCTGCGGCGTGGGCGTCCTTGAGGTTCGGCACCATGAGTCCGCGCGGGGTGGCCGCGGCGATGCCCAGGTTGACGTAGTTCTGCCGGATGATCCGACCACCGTCCCCGTCCCACCGGGCGTTGAGTTCGGGCGTGCGCTCCAGGGCCAGGCAGGCAGCCCGGGCCACCAGGGTGAGCGGCGTGAGCCTCAACTCGCGGAAGTCCCGCCGCTGCCTCACCTCCTGCAGCAACTCAACGGATTCGGTGACGTCCACGGTCAGGAACTCGGTCACATGCGGGGCGGTGAACGCACTGGACGTCATGGCGGCGGCGGTGGCCTTGCGGACGGAGCGGATCGGCTCCTCCTCCGTGCGGGGCCGGCCGCCGAGGGTGCGGACTCCGCCGGCTGCGGCGTCGGTCAGGGTATCCGTCCCGGACGGACTGCCCGACGCCGGCCGCGCATCGTCTGCGGCAGCCGTGACATCCTCGCGGGTCACCACTCCCCCCGCTCCGCTGCCCGCGAGCAGGGCGATGTCCACCCCGAGGTCGCGGGCGAGCTTGCGGACCGGCGGGGTGGAACGCGGGCGCTCGGCCGTGAGCGTTGTGGTGGCCCCCGCCGGCACCGGTACCGAGGACGGCGAGCCAGACGGCTGGGCTGCCGGCACCGGATCGGGCGCCGCGGGCCGCCCGGCCCGGGCGCGGCGGGCGGGGCGCCCCGCCCCCTCCACCGCCGCGCCGTAGCCGACCAGCGTCGGAACCCGGCCATCCGGCGGGGAGGAGGAGCCGGCGTCGGGCACCGGGGTGTTGTCGGTCTTGTCAGGTTCCGCTCCGGGCAGGTCGAAGGAGATGATGGGGGCACCGACCTGGATGACCGCCCCAGGCTCCCCGTGGAGTTCGGAGATGGTGCCGTCGAAGGGACTGGAGAGCTCGACGACCGCCTTGGCCGTCTCCACCTCGGCGAGCACATCGTTCACCGCGACCGTGTCACCGACGGCGATCTTCCAGGAGAGCAGCTCGGACTCGGTCAGGCCCTCGCCGAGATCGGGCAGGTTGAAGACCTTGAGCATGTCAGGCTCCTGACGTGTGGTCGGACGCGGAACCCAGGGGTACGGGTGCCGCGAAGGGGTCCAGGGAATCGAGCGAGTGGGGGCGGCCCAGGGCCCGGTCCACGCCGTCGAGGATGCGGTCCAGGTCCGGCACGTGGTGGTGCTCGAGTTTCGCCGGCGGGTACGGGATGTCGAATCCGGTGACACGCACCGGCGGGTGCTCCAGCCAGTGGAAGCAGCGCTCGGTCACCGTGGCCGCGATCTCGGCGCCCAGCCCCCCGGTGCGGGAGGCCTCATGGGCGATCACCAGCCGGCCGGTCTTGCGCACGGAGGACTCGATGAGCCCGAAGTCGATCGGGGACAGTGACCTCAGGTCGATCACCTCGAGCGAGGCTCCCTCCGCGGCGGCGGCCTCCGCGGCCTGCAGGCAGGTCTTCACCAGCGGACCATAGGTCACCAGGGTGACATCGGATCCCTCGGCGGCCAGGGCGGCCGGGCCCAGAGGACGCAGCGGAGCCGTGAGGTCCACGGGAGCCTTGTCATGGTAGCGGCGTTTCGGCTCCAGGTAGACGACCGGGTCGTTGCTGGCGACGGCCGCGCGGATGAGGTCGAACCCCTCCTGCGGCGTGGAGGGGGAGACGACCCGTAACCCGGCCGTGTGCACGAAGTAGGCCTCGGGTGACTCCGAGTGGTGCTCCGGCGAGCCGATGCCGCCGCCGAACGGGATGCGGATGGTGATCGGCATGGTCACGGCCCCGTGGGTGCGGTGGTAGAGCTTGGCGACCTGGGAGACGATCTGGTCGAAGGACGGGTAGACGAACCCGTCGAACTGGATCTCCACGACGGGACGGTAGCCCCGATAGGCCAGGCCGACGGCAGTGCCCATGATGCCGGACTCGGCCAGGGGCGTGTCCACCACGCGGTCCTCTCCGAACTCGTCCTGCAGGCCGTCGGTGATGCGGAAGACTCCCCCGAGCTTGCCGATGTCCTCGCCCATGAGCAGGACGGCGGGGTCATCGGCCAGGGCGGCACGCAGGCCGGCATTGATGGCCTTGCCGAAGGTGAGATTCTCGGCGGCGGTGCCCGTCATCGCGCACCCGCTTCCAGTTGCGGTCCGTCGAACTGCTCCAGGTAGAGGCGGTAGTGCTCTCGCTGACGCTCCAGCTCGTGGTGCGGCTCCGCGTACACGTGGTCGAAGAGATCGGCCGGCTCCGGATCGGTCAGGGCGGCGACGCCGGCCCGCAGTTCCGCGGCCATGGCATCCGCCGCGGCCGTGGAGTCCGCTGTCAGTGCCTCGACGTCCTCCCCCAGCGCGGCCAGGTGCTTCTCGAGCCGGTCGATGGGGTCCTTCGCGCGCCAGGCCTCCACCTCCTCCGCGTCCCGGTAGCGGGTCGGATCGTCCGCGGTGGTGTGGGGGCCCATGCGGTAGGTCACCGCCTCGATGAAGGTCGGGCCGCCGCCGTTGCGGGCCCGTTCGAGGGCGCGGCGGGTGGCGGCCATGACCGCCAGGACGTCGTTGCCGTCCACACGCATGGCGGGGATGCCGAAGCCCCAGGGACGGTCGGCGATGTGGCGCTTGGCCTGCAGACCGACCGGCTCGGAGATCGCCCAATGGTTGTTCTGGCAGAAGAACACCACGGGGGCGTGGAAGCTGGCGGCGAAGACCATGGCCTCGTTGACGTCGCCCTGGCTGGTGGCACCGTCGCCGAAGTAGCCGATGGCCGCCGCGTCCGCGCCGTCCCGGGTGATGCCCATGGCGTAGCCGACGGCATGCAGCGCCTGCGCGCCGATGATGATCTGCTGGGCCGCGAAGTTGTGGTCCTGGGGCTTCCAGCCGGCGAACGTGGCACCGCGCCACAGGCGGACCAGGCCCAGCGGGTCGACGCCCCGCAAGTAGGCCACGCCGTTCTCGCGGTAGGAGGGGAAGACGTAATCATCATCCTGCATGGCCACGGCGGAACCGGCCTGCGCGGCCTCCTGGCCCAGCAGCGGCGGCCACAGGGCGAGCTCTCCCTGGCGCTGGAGGTGCGTGCACTCCGTGTCGATCCGGCGGATGAGGGTCATGTCCCGGTGCAGGGATGTCAGCATCGCGGGGGTGACGTCCTCCAGCCAGGGATCCAGGTCATGGTCCGGACGGCGATGGCCCTCCGGGGTGAGCACCTGGAGCAGATCGGGTTCGGGGACGTGGGGCATGCCGGTGGATGGGGGAATCAGGCTGGTGGATCCCATGGTGACCTCCTCGTTCAGGCCCGCACCCGGTGGGGTGCCGTGCCATAGCCGTGGACGCGGTCAGGGTGTCGACCGCTGTTCCTGTGATGCTAGTCACAGCCGCAGCGTTGCACAAGGTACGCTGTTCGCACTGGGCATCCTGCCCAGCGACAGCCCGAGGCCCTCCAGGGAAAGTGAGCATCATGCGCACGTTGGACACCACCGACTTGAGACTCCTCGTGGAACTCTCGAAGACACCGGATGCCACCACCGTGGCCCTTGCCCAGGCCCTTTCCCTGTCCCGCAACACCGTCCAGGCGCGCTTGGTCCGGCTCACTGAGGAGGGGGTGTTCCTGCCCTTCGAACGCCGGATCAGCATGGACGCCCTCGGGCACCCGCTGACGGCGTTCGTGCAGATCCACGTCCATCAGCAGCAACTCACCGAGATCACCGCGGAACTGCGCGGGATTCCCGAAGTGGTCCAGGCCCACGGCCTGACCGGCTCGGCGGATGTCCTGGCCCGGGTGGCGGCCCGGAACGCGGAGGACCTGTTCAGGATCCACTCACGGATCCTGCAGATCGACGGGGTGGACCGCGCGGACACGTCCCTGGCCATGACCGAGCTGGTCGCCTGGCGGACGGTGCCGCTCGTCGAGTCACTCCTGGGCGGCTAGAGACGGTTCGGGCGGACCAGTCGACCCGGTCGGTACGTCAGTCGAGGACGGACAGCACGTCGATGGCGGCGTCGAGGAACGCGTCCACCTGTGCCTCGTCATAGCCCTCGGTGCCGGGAGCGGCCGCGAACACCGCCCTGCGCACGTCATCGGCACTCAGGTCGGCACCCCCCGGGCGATCGTCGAAGCGAGCCGAGAGGCGGTGGCACAGGGCGTCCACCTCGGCCCGGTCGTAACTGCCGTCCCGGTCCCGGGCCGGGCGGCGGAACCGCTCGCCGTCGGGGCGGTCGAGACGGCCCCGGAGGACGTCGATGGAGGCGTCGACCCGGCCCGTCCAGGCATCCTCGCCCTCGACCTCGATGCGCCGTTCGCGCTCAGACCGGGCGAGGGCGTCCTCGAGCCGGTCCAGGACGTCGTCGACCTGGTTGGCCTGGTAGCCGCCTTTGACCGCATCGAAGGTGATGTGGCGGATGTCGGCTGAGCGCAGGTCTCCACCGCCCTCATAGGCGACTCGGGCCCGGGCCAGGAACCGGTCCACCTGCTTGCGGTGGTATCCGAAGGTGCGCCGGTCCGCGAGGTCGAAGGGTTGGCGGTCGGCCGACCGCATCACCTGCTGCTGGAGTCCTTCGGAATCCTGCCGCGTGCCGTGGTCCATCAAGAAGGCTCCTTCAAAAGAGTGTGGGGTCCGCCAACGTGTCCATCGTAGCCAGCGGGACCGGCAGATCCCGTGAGGCCGCCGGGGTGTCAGGCCTATCTCACGCCCCGCACCCCGCACTCACACGAAGGGCAGCGCGAAGACCATGTAGGCGACCGGGGCGGAGAACACGAGCGAGTCCAGCCGGTCCATGGCACCGCCGTGGCCGGGCAGCATCGAACCCATGTCCTTGATGTTCAGCTCGCGCTTGATCATGGACTCGGCGAAGTCCCCCGCGGTCGCCGAGGCCACGGTCAGGAGGCCGAGCAGGCTGCCGACCCACCACGGGTGGTCCAGGAACAGGTGGACCGCGGCCGTGCCCACCATCACGGAGCCGGCCACCGACCCGGCGAAGCCCTCCCAGGACTTCTTGGGACTGATTTTGGGCGCCATGGGGTGTTTGCCGAAACTGGCGCCGACGATGTAGCCGAAGGTGTCATTGGAGACCACCATGAGCAGCATGCAGGCAACCATGAGGTTGCCCTGCTCCTGGCCCAGCAGGGCGATCGCGAAGGACAGCAGGAACGGCACCCAGAGGACGATGAAGGCGGAGGCCATCACGGACTCCCCCTGGGCGGGCAGGTCCTCGACCACCGACCAGACCAGGACCAGCAGGAGCGTACCCAGCAGGGCCAGCACCAGGGCCTCGACCCCGCCGGCGAAGGCACCCAGTGGCATCGCCACAGCCCCGGCCCAGAGCGGCACCCGGGGGATGCCGAGGCCGCGCCGCGAGATGGCCTGCGCGGTTTCCGTGACTCCCAGCAGCAGCAGTGCGATGACGAGGATCGCCAGCACCACCGGAAACCAGATCAACCCGACGAGGGCGCCACCGAGCAGCAGCAGGCCGACGGTGATGGCCGCCGGGAGGTTACGGCCGGCCTTGGCCTGGCGCGCCCGGGCGGCCTCCTGCTCCCGCCGCTGCCGCCGGGTCACCGGTGGTTCCGGTTGCGGAACCGGCGGCAGGACCGGCTGCGAGGCAGCGGGTGCGGAGGGATCAGTCATGGTGTGGTGGGGTGCTCAGACCTCGAGGAGTTCCGTTTCCTTACGCTTGGCCATCTCGTCGATCTCGTCCGTGAACCGACGGGTCATGGCGTCGAGTTCCTTCTCGGCGCGTGTCCCCTCGTCCTCGCCGACATCTCCGTCCTTGACCATCTTGTCCAGGGTCTCCTTGGTCTTGCGGCGCGTGTTGCGCAGGGAGACCTTGTGGTCCTCGGCCTTGGTCTTGATGAGCTTGACGTACTCCTTGCGGCGCTCCTCGGTCAGCTCGGGCATCACCACGCGGATGACCTTGCCGTCGTTGGACGGGTTCGCGCCGACCTCGGAGTCCGAGAGGGCCTTCTCAATGTTGCGCAGTGCGGACACGTCGAACGGCGCGATCAGCAGGGTGCGGGCGTCAGTGGTGGTGAAGGAGGCGAGCTGCTGCAGCGGCGTGTAGGAGCCGTAGTAGTCCACCATGACCTTGGAGTAGAGCCCGGGGTTCGCCCGGCCGGTGCGGACTGAGCCGAAGTCCTCGCGGGTGGCCTCGATCGTCTTCTCCATCTGCTCAGTGGCAGCCTGAAGGGTTTCCTGCGTCACGTTGTCTCCTGGGTTCTGGTGCGGTTGTGGTCAATCCTAGGACACCCGCTGGCGCGGCGGTCCCAGGAGGGCGTTCCGGACGGACCGGGCGGTGCAGGTCAGAGGGTGACCGTGGTGCCGATCCTCTCACCCAACAGTGCCTGGGTGACGTTGCCCTGGCCCTCCATGCCGAACACCATCATGGACAGTCCGTTGTCCTTGCACATGGTCATCGCGGTCTGGTCCATCACCCGGATGTCGTTCAGCAGCGCCTCGTCATAGGTGAGGTGCTCGTACTTCCGTGCAGCGGGGTCCTTCTTCGGGTCTGCGGTGTAGACGCCGTCCACGCCGGACTTGGCCATGAGCACCTCGTCGGCACCGATCTCCAGGGCACGCTGGGCGGCCACGGTGTCCGTGGAGAAGTACGGCAGGCCGGTGCCGGCCCCGAAGATCACCACGCGGCCCTTCTGCATGTGACGGATGGCACGCAGCGGGATGTACGGCTCGGCGACCTGTTCCATGTGGATGGCGGACTGGACGCGGGTGGACACTCCGGCCTGCTCCAGGAAATCCTGCAGCGCCAGGCAGTTCATGACGGTGCCGAGCATGCCCATGTAATCGGCACGCCGGCGATCCATGCCGTTCTCGGAGAGCTCTGCTCCGCGGAAGAAGTTGCCGCCACCGACAACGATGGCGATCTCGACCTCCCCCCGGGCATCGGCGATCTGCTCGGCCATGCCGCGCACCGTGTCCGGATCCACGCCGACCTTGCCGCCACCGAAGACCTCACCGGAGAGCTTGAGCAGCACCCGGCGCTTCCCGGTCCTGCCGGGATTGCCGCGGGTGTCACCGGCTTGGGCCTGCTGCAGGTCCCGGGATTCGTTGAAGGACGTGGCGTCGCGGATGTCCGGGGTGGTTCGCTGGTCAGTGCTCTCCATGGGCTGGCCTCCTGGGCTCATCGGGACTGGCGGTGGTGGCGGTGCACCACATGAGGGTGGTTCGTCGGGCAGAGCAAAGGGGGTGGCCATCCATGTTGGATGACCACCCCCTTTTCAGACTCGTCCGCTGCGCGGTCGGTCCGATCCTACCGCGTGGGCAGGGGCCCGCCGTGCGGGTCGGTCAGTTGCCGACGCGGAAGCGGGCGAAACCGGCGACGGCGGTGCCGGCCTCGGTCAGGACCTTGCCGACGGTCTGCTTCGGGTCCTTGGCGAACGGCTGGTCCACGAGCACGATCTCCTTGAAGAAGCCGGTCAGGCGGCCCTCCACGATCTTGGCCATGGCCTGCTCCGGCTTGCCCTCGGCACGGGCCGTCTCGTCGGCGATGCGACGCTCGTTCTCGACGGTCTCGGCCGGCACATCCTCGCGGGACAGGTAGGTCGGGGCGAAGGCGGCGGTGTGCACGGCGACGTCGTGAGCGGCGGTCTGCGCGGCCTCGGAGTCGGCATCCACGGCCATCAGCACGCCCACCTGGGCGGGAAGGTCCTTGGAGGTCTTGTGCAGGTAGGCGTCCACGAAGGCACCTTCCACGCGGGCGATGCGGCGGACGACGACCTTCTCGCCGAGGACAGCGCCCTCGTCGACGACGTGCTCGCCCAGGGTGCGGCCGTTGAACTCGGAGGCCAGCAGGGCCTCGAGATCGGCTGCACCGGTGGAGACGGCCTGCTCGAGGACGACGTTGCCCAGCTCGATGAACTTCTCGTTCTTGGCGACGAAGTCGGTCTCGCAGTTGATCTCGATCATGACGCCGGTGCCGTCCTTGACGACGGCGGCGACCAGGCCCTCGACGGCCGCACGGCCCTCGCGCTTGGTGGCGCCCTTGAGGCCCTTCACGCGGATGATCTCGATCGCCTTGTCGCTGTCGCCGTTGGCCTCGTCGAGCGCCTTCTTGACGTCCATCATTCCGGCGCCGGTGCGCTCGCGCAGGGCCTTGATGTCAGCTGCGGTGTAGTTCGCCATGCGTGGTACCCATCCTTACCTGTAGCGGGATTGTCCCGAAGTGGTGTTGTGGTGCTTGGTTCTGGTGCCCGGACCTGCTCCGGGCAGACACCGGCCGGCCCCACAGGGGGCCGGCCGGTGGTGGATCACTTGGCCTCGGGGGCCTCTACTGCCGGTGCCTCGGTGCCCTCGGCGGCCTCGGCCACCTCGGAGGCGTCCGCCGAAGCCGGAACGTCCTGTGCGGCTTCGACATCGGCCTGGGCGGCCTGCTCGCCCTGCGGAGAGGACATGCCGCCCGTGGCGGGGCCGGCCTCCGGAGCTGAGGCCTGCTCGGCCTGGTGCTGCTCGAGGAGCTCGCGCTCCCACTCGGCCATCGGCTCTTCGGCGGCCTGACCGCCGGACTTGCCCTGGTTGCGGGCGATGAGGCCCTCGGCCACGGCGTCGGCAACAACGCGGGTCAGCAGGTTGACGGAGCGGATCGCGTCGTCGTTGCCCGGGATCGGGTAGGTGACCTCGTCCGGATCGCAGTTGGTGTCCAGGATGGCGACCACCGGGATGCCCAGCTTCTGGGCCTCGTCCACGGCGAGGTGCTCCTTCTTGGTGTCCACGATCCAGACGGCGGAGGGGGTCCGGGTCATGTTGCGGATACCGCCGAGGTTGGACTCCAGCTTGGTCAGCTCGCGCTGCAGCAGGAGGAGTTCCTTCTTGGTGTGGCCGGAACCGGCAACGTCCTCGAAGTCGATCTCCTCGAGCTCCTTCATGCGCTGCACGCGCTTGGAGACCGTGGCGAAGTTGGTGAGCATGCCGCCGAGCCAACGGTGGTTGACGTAGGGCATGCCCACGCGGGTGGCCTGCTCGGCGATGGCTTCCTGACCCTGCTTCTTGGTGCCGACGAAGAGGATGGTGCCGCCGTGGGCCACCGTCTCCTTGACGAATTCGAAGGCCCGGTCGATGTAGGACAGGGACTGCTGCAGGTCGATGATATAGATGCCGTTGCGCTCGGTGAAGATGAAGCGCTTCATCTTGGGGTTCCAGCGGCGGGTCTGGTGTCCGAAGTGGACGCCGGAGTCCAGCAGCTGGCGCATGGTGACGACAGGCATGTCGCTCCTTGTATGTTGTCGGTTGACGACCGTTCCATGGTGGTCCGGTCCCTGGCATGTCCTGCAGGCGAACCCGGCATTCCCGACGCTGACCCGTGTCACCCGCTCAGCGGGTGTTCGGGACCGATGGTGGGAACCTGCCGCACCCGTGAGGGCCGGCATCAGTCATACGCGTAGTCAGCGGCGCACTCCGCACGTCATCGCTGACGGCAAGGGCACACAACTGCTGGATCAATCTTACCCCAGCCGGATCCATGCTCCGAACCGTCCGGCTTCCGGCCTGCCCTGCTGCTTCGGCCTTTCCGACCCGTGGCCCCTCGCTGTTCCGGATCTCCGGCGGTCCATCTCCGCTCCTCCACAGGGAACCGGTCCAGCGTGGTCGTCCACCAACGGTCCGCCCCATCCCCCACGCACGACGCCGGTCCCCCAGTCTGGAGTCATGTCACCTTGGTCCTGGCCCACCCTTCCCACCGACGGCGGCCGCCGCTTCCCGCTGATGCTGCGCCTGCTCGGCCTGGCGACCCTGGGGCTGACAGTCCCGGCCTCCGTCCCGGCCTTCGCAGAGGTATCGGCGCCTGCCCGTGAGGTGGAGAAGCCGGTTCACGGGCAGGTGGCGAGCACCTGGGTGCCACCCACCTCGGGTGCGGTCCTGTGGGCCTTCGATCCACCCCCCGAACCGTGGGCGGCCGGCCACCGCGGCGTGGACTGGGAGACAGCGGAGGACGAGGTCGTGGCCCCCGGGGCCGGGACGGTGCGCTTCGCCGGACCGGTGGCAGGGCGACCCGTCATCACGCTCGCCCACGCCAACGGCATGCTCTCGAGCCTGGAACCGGTCACGGTCGCGGAGCACTGGTCCGTCGGGGACCGCGTGGAAGCCGGAGAACTGCTGGGCACCGTGGCCCCGGAGGCTGGACACTGCCCCCAGCGTTGCGTGCACTGGGGAGTGCGCATCCCGGATGGCTGGATGGTCGATGGCGCGGCCTGGGACCGCTACATCGATCCGCTGGTGCTGCTGGGCTGGTCCGGACCGTCGGTCCTGTGGCCGCTCGAGGGCGGGCCGCCCAGGTAGGGGCTGCTAGGTGGAACGGGACCGCCGCTCGGCGATGTCCCGGGCCAGGTCCACGAGCCCTCGTGCGGAGGCATCCCAGCTGAACAGGCCGGCACGCTCGGTCGCCGCCCGGGACGCCGCGGCGAAGACCTCAGGATCCTCCAGCTCACGGATCCGGGCGGCCACCTCGGCCGGCGAGGTGTCCGCCGGGTGGGCGGCCGCTCCGCCACCGGGGGCGGAAGGCCCGAGGGGCACGAAACGTGCGGCGCCGCCGTCGGGCCCGCCGATCTCCCGGAAGATCTCCGCATCCGAGACCACCACCGGGGTTCCCTGCGCCATGGCCTCGGCGAGGGGCAGGCCATAGCCCTCCGCCCGGGAGAGGGTCACGAGCGCGGTGGCTGAACGCAACAGCTCAACGTAGTCCTCGTCCGTGGTGCCGTGATGGAAGACCACCGCCTCCTCCCCGGCACCTGCCGCGCGGGCCACCTCCACGAGTTCGTGTTCCCGGTCAGCAGAGATCCGGGAGAGCAGGTGCAGTCGATAGCCGGGCAGGTGGGCCATGGCCCGGATGAGGGTCTGGACGTTCTTGTAGTCCATGAAGGAGCCCATGTAGACCAGCGACTGCTCCGGGGCCCGGTCGGGATCACGGGGCCGGTCCACCGGTTGCGGCGCGTTGCCGATGATGCGGATCTCACGCCGGGTGAGCCGGTGACGCCGCATCAGCGTGCGGGTGGTCTCGGAGACGGTGGCCACGGCGTCAGCCCGGTCCAGGACCAGCCGCTGGGGCCAGTACGCCAGGTGGAAGGCCCGCCAGAGGAGTTTGACCGGCCCCGGCATGTCCGCCGGCGGGGTGCGGTGCTGGTAGTAGATCAGGTCATGCAGGGTCAGGATCAGTCCGTAGTCCCGGCCGGCGGAGCCCATGGTCTGCATGGGCGAGAAGACGATGTCCGGCCGGTGCGGATTGAGCTGCCGGGCCAGGAACGGTTCGGCCGGGGAGGTCGGGTCCGTGACCTTCACCCACGGCAAGCTGGCCGGCAACATGTGCAGCTGGGCCTCGTCCGAGATGATCATGGTGACCTCCACCTCCGGTGCGAGGCGTGCGGCTGCGGCAATGAGGCTGGCACCGTAGCGCGAGATGCCGTCATGGAATCCGATCCGGGTGTAGCGGGCGTCCATGAACAGACGTATGGGTCGTTGTCGCGAAACGCCCGTGGCTCGGGCTGCTGAGGGGACCTGGGGGGTCTCGGAAGTCTCGGGGGCTGGCACGGTTCCACGGTACCGGGCAACAGGACCCAGGTCGGTGAGGCGCCTGAGGCATATGTCTCCGGTGAAGCGTGGGACCTTGAGGTGTCAGTTCCATAACAGTGGGATATCCTGACTCCTGGCCCGATGTCTTTCGGGCGGGTAGCTCCTGACCCGCCGGTGGGCCGCCGCCCCCGCGCCCCTTTCTCTGGACTGTCCCTGGGTTCTCCTTGGACACGGCTTGTCCGGCGTGGGACCTGTCATGCTCGTGATTCGCACCTTGAAGGGGACCACTATGTCTTCACCCGCTCGCCCCTCCGCCCGGTTCCCCCGCGCGCAACGACCCTTCCGGCACCGCGTTGCAGCCTTCATCGGTGCTACGGCCCTGGTGGCCTCCGTCGCCACCACTGGCGTGGCGGCGGACGTGATGACGGCCGTCCCGGCCTCGGCCGCCCAGTGCTCCTCATCCAACTTCTCCGACGTCAAGAAGACCAACAAGACGTACTACTCCGCCGTGACCTGGGCGTACTGCAAGGGAATCACCACGGGCCACGCCAATGGCAGTTTTGGCCTGTACCAGAACATCACCCGCGCCGAGGCGGCCACCTACCTCTTCCGCCAGGTCACCCCGAAGTACATCCGAAACGGGAGGAAGTACTTCACTGACGTGCCCGCAACGGGACAGTCCTATTCCGGTCCGATCACCTGGATGGCCCAGGCCGGCGTGACCGCAGGTCATGCCGATCGATCGTTCGGGGTGACCCGGAACGTCACCCGTGGCGAGATGGCGGCCTTCATCTACCGACTGGCGGGGGCCACGAAGAAGGGCCCGAGCCGCTCCCCCTTCAAGGACATGGGCTGGTCCACGGCTTTCTACCATGAGGCCAGCTGGCTGCGGACGAACGGCATCTCCCGCGGCTACGCCGACGGCACCTTCCGACCGCAGCAGAGAATCACGCGCGGCGAGACCGCCATCATGCTCCAGAACGCCCACCGCTTCATCGCCCACCGGGGTGACGTCAGCACCCCCTCCATCAGCCCGTTGCCGAGCCAGACGGACAAGCCCTCCACCACAGCCCCGTCCTGGAGCAAGAAGGTCGTCACCTGGGCCACCGCCAAGGCGAAGGACCCCCGTGCGCAGTACCAGTGGGGCGGGAACGGGCCCTGGGAGTACGACTGCTCAGGTTTCACCGTGGGCGCCTTCAAGGCCGCCGGACGGTCACTCCCCCGCACCGCGAAGGCCCAGTACGGAGCCGCCACGTCCTATGTGCCCGTCTCCCAGGCGAAACCCGGCGATCTGGTCTATTGGTCCAACAACGGCGCCGGATCCGGGGTCTATCACATCGCCGTGGTGATCGGGGGCGGCAAGATCGCCCACGCCCGCAACGAGAACGAGGGCCTGTCCATCACCAGCATCAACTACAGCCCGTACAACATGCTGGCGAAGGCCGGCCGCTACTACTGAGAGACCGCGGGCCGGGTCAGGACTTCACATCGACCTTGGGACCGCCGGTCAGTGTCCCTCGCACGAGGGCAAAGGCTTCCGCCAGCGCTCGGATGGACTTGGGACTGTCACTCTCCGCGACCTGTTCGGTGATCTTCTTCAGGAGGGCCGTGGCCGCTTCCTCGCGTGCTTCTGTGTATGCAGACATTCGATTCTCCCATCGGGTGGATGCCGGTCTGTCCGACTCATTCCACCGTACCCGCCGAGGGGACGACGCGATGTCCGCCCTCCTCCTCTGACATGTGGTGCAGCCGCTCGGAGGAGGACGAGAGGAAGACATCGACGATCGCCCTAGAGGTAGGGCGTGCGGGACTTGAACCCGCGACCCAGGGATTATGAGTCCCCTGCTCTGACCAACTGAGCTAACGCCCCTCGGCGCACGGCTGTGCCGGGCGCGCAAGTGTCCATCCTAGCGGGCGGCGACGGGCCCGATGACGGTCCGGCCGTCGTCGCGCATCCAGTAGTGCCCGGTCTCGCGGCGCTCCGCACGCGTGGTGAAGCGGTACCGGAAGGACCTCACGCGGATGAATCGCGGCGGCCGGCCGGCGCAGGGGTCCTGGCGCAGCAACCGCAGCACGGCCGGGTCCGCCACCAGGAGCCGGGCCAACAGGGTGTGGAACCAGCGCTGGTGGAGACCGCTGAGCGGAAGGAACCACATCATCCAGTCCAACCGCAGGTGATAGGGCGCCCATTGCCGCGGCCGGCGCCGGACGTCGCCGGGCTTGCCCTTGAACTCGTAGGGCCGCCAATCAGCCTCGTCCTCCGGCGGGTGGTCCCCGGAGCCTGCCTCGGTGGCCTCGATGATGATCTCGATCCGCTGCCGGGTCACCGAACCGAAGGCCCCGTAGGCGTTGCCCAGCTGCCACCGGTTGAAGGAGGCGTTCATCAGCTGGCGGCGGGAGAACAGGTTCCGCAGGGCCGGCACGGACGCCACGATCAGGGCCACCGATCCGGCGAGGACGATCACGGTCCAGTACACGGGGACGCCGGCGGCGGACCCGCCGCTCGCCGTGCCGGACTCCAGCGCGGCGCCTGCGCCCAGGTCCGCTGGCAGGGCCGGGATGAGGCGGTGCAGCACCGCGTCTCCCAGGGCAGCGGCGGCGAGGACGATCGTGGCCCAGTTCAGCCAGGCGAAATTGCCGGTCGCCACGAGCCAGAGCTGGGTCAGGATGATCGCTCCGGCGCCGATCGAGGCCACCGGCTGGGGCAGGAAGAGCAGGAACGGCACCCCGAGCTGGGCCACGTGGTTGCCGACCACCTCGCAGCGGTGCCACCACGGGGGCTTGAGGTGTGCCTGCCGGCTGAGCGGATTCGGCATCGGCTGCGTCTGGTGGTGATAGTCCAGCGCGGTGAGGTCCCGCCACTCGGGGCCACCGCGCATCTTGATCATCCCGGCCCCGAACTCGAGGCGGAACACCAGCCAGACGACGAGGACCAGCACCGGTGCCGGCGGCGGCACCTGCTGGGAGCCGAGCAGGCCCACCGTGAATCCGGCCTCGAGCAGCAGCATCTCCCAGCCGAAGCCGTAGAACACATGCCCGATGTTCACCACGGACAGGTACAGCCCGTACAGCCCCAGGAACAGCGCGAGCGGCAGCCACGGCGGCCCGGTCTGCGGGATCCCCGCCACGAGGAGTGCGGAGACCGCCATCCCGACGACGGCCAGTACCACCAGCCGGCGGTCGCTGTAGCCCCAGCGGCGAAAGAGGGTGGGCCCGCGCTGACGTCCGGCTGCCAGCAGCTCCGGGGCCGGAAGCAGGCCTCGCTCCCCCAGCAGGGGACGGAACTGGTTCAGCGTGGACAGGAACGCGACGAGATACAGGGCCGCGACCCCGCGTTGCAGGATCTCCCGCGCCCATTCTCCGTCAGGGGCCGCGAGCCAGCCCGGCAGGATCTCGGTGAACCACTCCACGCGGCCGATCCTAGAGCAGTGCGCGGACCTCTTCAGCGGTTGCTCCGCGGTAGAGCATCTCGAACAGGTCGATCGTCTTCTCCTGGGAGTGCTGGACCGCCCGGTCGTGGGAGGAAGCCCCCATCCGCGCCCGCTCCTGATCACTCGCCGTCAGCACGGCGGTGAGTTTCTCCGCCAGGTCCTGCGGGTCACCCGGCGTGAACAGGTACCCGTTGTCACCATCCGAGACCAGGTGCGGCAGCGCCAGGGCATCGGCCAGGACCACGGGGCGGGAGGCGCTCATGGCCTCGAGGGAGACCAACGACTGCAGCTCGGCCGTGCCGGGCTGGCAGAAGACGTCGGCGCGCAGGTAGACCCGGTGCAGTTCGGCGTCGCTGACGTGGCCGAGGAAATGCACCCGGTCCTGGAGTCCCAGCTCGTCCACGAGGGCGCGCAGGCCGGTGCGCTGTTCGCCGTCGCCCACGATCTCCAGGTGGGCCCCCACCGTGGAGGCCAACTCGCCGATGGCGCGGATGAGCACGTCCACGTTCTTCTCCACCGCGAGGCGGCCGACGAACAGGACCGTCGGGTGCTCCCGGCGCTCGACCGTCTCCCCCGGGGCCAACTCGTACGCGGAGGAGTCGATGCCGTTGGAGATCGGCAGCACGAAGTCCAGCCCGGCGTTCTCGGCCATGGTCTTGGCCGCCAGCGCCGTGGGCGTGGTGACGGCGGCCGTCTTGCGCATCAGGCGGCCCATGTCCCGCCAGGAGTTCTTGGACACGATGTCCAGGAACCACTGTGGGAACGGCAGGAAGGGCTCCAGGTTCTCCGGCATGAAGTGGTTGGTGGCGATGGTGCGGATGCGCCGCTTCTCCGCCTCCTTGATGGCGGCCTCGCCGATCATGTAGTGGCACTGCACGTGCACCACGTCCGGGCGGATCTCCTCGAGCAGGGCGCCGATGGATTGACTGGCGTGCCGGCGGGACACGAGCCGGTAGTACTCGTGGGTGGGCGCGGCCACGGACTGCAGCCGGTGGACGGTGGCCTCGTCGTTGTACTGGACGGAGTCAGGTCCGGACTCGTTGCGGGCGGCGACCACGTGGACCTCGTGGCCGCGCGCATGCAGGGCCCGGGCCAGCCGGTAGCAGAAGACGGAGGCCCCGTTGACGTCCGGCGGGTAGGTGTCCGCCGCGATGAGGACCTTCAGTTTGCGGTCGGTTGCTGCCGTCACGGGCAAGGGGCTCCTGTCTGGTGGGGGCCGGTGCCGCTCGGAACCGGACCGTACTAGTCCTCGGCCGGCGCACTGGCCGCACGGCGACGTTGTTCGCGGCGCTTGATCACGTCCGGGTGATGACGTGACAAGGCAACGACTCCGAGCGTAGCAATGGCGGCCGCCACCACCATGCATAAACCCACCCACCAGGGCAGATTCGGTTGAAGCTCACCCAACACGATGATGCCGGTGAGGACACCGACCATCGGGTCGACCACCGTCAGGCCGGCGACCACGAGGTCCGGCGGGCCGTACCGATGCGCCATCTGGACGAAATAGACGCCGAGGAGCCCGGCCAGGGCCATGATGCCCAGCTGATACCAGGGAATGCCGAGCAGTCCACCGGCATCACCACGGAGCAGGTGGATCGAGGCCAGGCGAACGAAGACCGCCACGAAGCCGAACAGCACGCCGGCGCCGAGGATGAACAGGAAGGCGCTGGGCCGGCGTCGGGACATCACCGCCACGAGGCCGAAGACGGCCGTGGCGGTGAGCGCGACGATCGCCGTGAGGTGCTCCTGCACCAGCGTGGGCGCCGGGTTCTCCTCCGTGGCGATGAAGGCGATCAGCACGAATCCCGCTGAGCCTGCCACGCACGCGACGATGGCCCAGATCGTGACGCGGTTGAGCTTCAGGCGCTGGATCCGGGCGTTGAGCACCGTGGTGATGACCACGGCGACGGCACCGATCGGCTGCACCACCGTCAGCGGGGCGGTGGCCAGGGCGTAGACGTTGAGGATGATCCCCAGGATCATGAGGGCGCCGCCGGCCAGCCACACGGGGGAACCGAAGAGGCTCAGGAACCCGGACCGGGGATGGATGCGGAGGTGGGCCTCGTGGCGGCGGACGCCGACGGACTGGCGTTCACTGCCCAGGGCCAGGCAGCAGGCGGCCAGCAGGGCCGCCAGGATGGAGAGCCATTTCATGCGAGGGACCAGCTGGCCCGGTCTCGGGGGTCGATGCCCCGTTTCCGGAGTTCGCGGTGCTTGCGCACACAGCCGGCCAGGTAGTCCCCGGCGGCCCAGATGTGCCCGGCACAGCCGAGCCCCAGCAGGATGGTGGCGGCCACCGTGAGGGCGTCCTCGGCCAGCCCGGGCACCTGCCCCAGGAGCAGCAACGGCGTGCCCACGAGCAACAGTGCCGTGCGGATCTTGCCCAGGGCGGTCACCTCGAGTTCAGGGCTGCCGCGGAACAGGATGAGGGCGGTGATCCCCAGGACCAGGTCCGGGGCCAGGACGCTGACCACCAGCCACAGGGGGGCGATGCCGGCGAGCACCATGGTGACCACGATGACCATGAGGGACAACCGGTCCGCCATCGGGTCGAGCCACTGGCCCACCGTGGAGATCTGGTTGAAGCGGCGGGCGATGTAGCCGTCCACCCAGTCAGTGCAGGAGAGCACGGCGAGGACGATGAAGGCGGCCAGGTACTGCTGTGTGAAGACGAGCCAGACGAAGAACGGGACCAGGCAGAACCGCGCGAGCGTGATGGCATTCGGGACGGTCCAGAACCGGTCCGTGACCACGTAGTCGATATCGTCCCGGGTGCCCGCACCGATCAAACGCATGGAGTGACTCGCGCCCGCCGTGGGCGCGGCTACTTCTTGAGCTGGCGGGCGAACACCGCGACGGCGGTGGTCGCGGCACCGAGCATCGCCAGCGGCTGCCACCGGTCCTTCACGAATTCGCCGGCGTCGTTGGCCTTCTGGCCAGCCCGGGCGCCGGTGTGGTGCGGAGCGGTCGGCGAGGTCGGATCCGGCTCGGCGGAGCCTGCACCGGCGCTGGACGAATCGCCCTTGAACTGGGAGGTGAAGGCGGAGAACTGGGACTTGACGTCCGTCTTCTCCTCCAGGCCCGAGCGGATGTCACCCAGGTGCTGGCGCCGCAACTGGGTGCGGCGGCGCAACTCGGCGTAGGACGGGCTCTGAACCGTGGCGTGCTGCGGGGCCTCGCCACGCTTCTTGGCGGCCTTGTCCTCTGCGGCAGCGGCCTTGCGGCGTTCGGCGTCGCGGGCGGCGGCGACCTTCTTCTCCTCGGCCTTCTGGGCCTCGAGGCGGTCGAACTCCGCCGGGTCGAAGGCGTTGCCCTCCTTGAGATACCCCACGTCGTACTTCACGCCCTGGATGGTCTCGGCGGGGACCAGCGGCATGG
Organism: Citricoccus parietis; assembly: GCF_042433045.1. NCBI lineage: Bacteria > Bacillati > Actinomycetota > Actinomycetes > Micrococcales > Micrococcaceae > Citricoccus > Citricoccus parietis. The sequence continues at coordinate 236,612 of NZ_JBHLWH010000027.1, forward strand.
CGGCCTTCACACGGAACACCCCGATCAGGAGGAAGATCAGGGCGACCAGCAGGGCGCCGGCCGCCACCATGAGGGCGGAGAACCAGATGGGCCGGTCCTGGGCGAAGCCGCCGATCATCGCGACGATCAGTGCCACGACCATGATGAACAGGAATACCAGGCCGACGACGGCGAGACCGACCCCGATCCCGGCGGTGATCGCCTTCTTGCCCATCTGGCTCTTGACCATGGCCAGCTCGTCCTTGAGCTGCAGGGGAAGCAGGCGGCCCGCCGTGGTCACCAGGTCTGGCAACGAGCTGGAGCGGGTTTGGTCCGTCACGCGGGGAGAACTCTGGTTGGCCATGTGAGTGTGCCTTCCCTGTGGTCTACGACTGGAATTCGGTGCTGCCCCGGACCGGTCCGGGCAGGTCAAACCTACCACCGACCGTCCTTTCCCAGAGATCGTCCCAGGATCGTCGCTTGACAGTTCAAGCTACGCGAGTAGGGTCGAGCTGAAGTCGGCGCCCTCTCTCCCCCTGATGAGCGGCGCCGGCTTCTGCGATCTCCGGTCGGGTCTCCCCGAGGGCGGTCATCAGGCCTCGGTGGTCCCCACGGAACGCGAGCCCAGCTCGGCGTCCAGACGCAACAGGCCGGCGCCGTCATTGCCGATGAGCTTGATGCGGCCGATGATCTCGCTGACCGTGGCCTCCTCCTCGATCTGCTCGTCCACGAACCAGTTCAGCAGCGGACGGGAGTCCAGGTCGCCGGCGGCCTCGGTCTCCCGGTACAGGTCGCGGATGGCGTTGGACACCTTGATCTCGTTGGCCAGGGACTCCTCGAAGATCTCCAGCGGGCTCAGGCCGGCCCGCACCACGGGGGCGTTGATCGCGCCGATCTCGGCATGGTTGCCGCGGTCCACCACGTGGTCGATGAACTTGTTGGCGTGGACGATCTCCTCGTCGGCCTGGTGGCGTAGCCACGAGCCGAACCCGGTCAGGTCCTGCTCATCCGCCTCGATGGCCAGCTGGCGGTAGGCCAGGGAGGACTCGAACTCGAGGGTGATCTGTTCGTTGAACTTCTTCAAGAGGTCTTCTGAGATCTTCATGGGACCACAGTAGAACCGCACGAGCGCCTTGTCACCGAAGGAAAGGCTCTGCTAAAGAAGGCAAGGCTCGGCTCATCAGCACGTCCAATGCGCCGACGCGCGGACCCGGCTCAGAACCGGGCCGCCGGGGAACTGACGCGATGGCTCAGGACCAGCTGGAGGGCGGAGACGGCCATCACCACCACGATGGCGGCGGTCCAGTCCCCCAGCAGCCCGTTCATCAGCCCCAGGCCGAAGGGGCCCAGCGCGGCGCCCAGGTACCCCAGTGACTGGGCCAGCGTGGACAGCGCCGTGGTCTCGGCCGGGGTGTCCCCGCTGCGGCTGATCAGGAGCATCAGCAGCGGGAACACGCAGAAGCCGAGCCCCATGAGGATGGAGGTGCCGATGACCCAGTCCACCGGGGCCAGCAGCAGGACCACGTAACCGGCCAGGGAGGCGCCGCAGGTGATCATGAACGCCGTGCGCAGCAGCCAGGGACGGCCGGCGAGCGTCAGCAGCACCATCATCGTGGGGATGCCGACCAGCTGCATCAGGCCCAGCATCAGCCCGGCCGTGGTCGCATCCAGCCCCCGGGAGATGAGGATGTGCGGGTACCAGCCGAGGACTCCGTACGCCAGGAACGCCTGGGCGGCGAACAGCGCCGTGAACAACTGTCCCTTGCGTGTCCTCAGCAGCGCCCACGGCGAGACGTAGGGCACGTCCCGGCGTGCGGCCCAGTCCCCGGACAACCGGCTGCGCACCGCGAGTGGGACGAACACCGCGAGCGCGACGGCGGCCGGGACCGCCCAGGCGGCCAGACCTGCGGTGGGCGAACCCAGTCCGCGGGCCACGGGGACGGCGAGCGCTGCCGCCGCGGTGGCGCCGATCGTCATGGAGACCGTGTACATCCCCGTCATCGTGGCGGCCCTGGCCCCGTGGTGCTGGCGGATGTAGGTGGGCATCGCCACGTTGCAGACGGCCAGGCCGCACATGCCGATCACGGTGCCGACCAGCAGCAGGGCGGTGGACTCGAAGACGCGCAGGGCCAGTCCCCCGGTGAGCAGCGCCAGGGCCAGCGCGATGGCCGGCTCCAGCCCACACCGGCGCACCAGCCAGGCGGTGCCCGCGCCGGCCACCGCGAAGCAAAGCACGGGGATGGTCGGCAGCAGGGAGGCGGTGAGCGGCCCATAGCCGAGCAGGATCTGCAGGTCCTCGAACAACGGCCCGGCCGAGGCGATGCCGGCCCTCAGGTTCAGGCCGATCAGTACGACGGCGAGAACGGAGACCAGCACGGAGCGGGTCCGCCGGCCGGCCGGTCCGGAGGGTTCGGGTGGCCCTCCGGGCGTGCTCGTCATGCCTTGAGACTAGTCCAGCCCCACGGAGGACAACGGTCCACAACGGACGGCAGGGCACAGGCGAGAACGGACAAGAACAGACGGGACCTGATTAGAATGGTCGGCATGGTTCACACCAGCATCGCGATGATCAGGATACGTCCCGGCCGCTGACGGCGGCCCGGTGAGACACCCCACGATCAACTGATCCACCCCCGACCGCCGTCCCGGATCCTGCCGGGCGGTCCTTTGACGTGCCCGGCTCCCTGACGAGTCGAAAGCACTACCGTGAACCCACGTTTCCCTGAACACCCTTCCTCCCCCGCCGACCACCGCACGGAGTCTGCGCTTCCCGCGGGCGGTGCCGCCCATCTCCGCGCGGACGGCCTCTGCGTGGTGCGCGGCGGCCGAGAGATCCTCCGTGACGCCAGCGTCACCGTCTCCCCCCGTTCCCGCCTCGCCATCGTCGGCGAGAACGGCCGCGGCAAGAGCACCCTGCTGCACGTCCTCGCCGGAACCCTGAGGCCCGACGCCGGCTCGGTCACCCGGGTGGGCACGCTCGGCGTGGCCGAGCAGACCCTCGACGCCGGCCCCGGCCAGACCGTGGGCTCGCTCGTGGGCGAGGCGATCGGGGCCTCACAGCGGGCCCTGGAGGCCTTGGACGCTGCGGCGGACGCCCTGGCCCGGGGCTCGACCGGTGCGGATGATGACTATGCGGCCGCCCTGGAGACGGCCACCGTCCTCGACGCTTGGGACGCCGAACGCCGGGTGGACATGGCGCTGGCGGCGCTGGACGCCGTGAAGGACCGGTCCCGCCTGCTCGCGGAGTTGTCCGTGGGCCAGCGGTACCGGGTCCGGCTGGCCTGCGTGCTCGGTGCGCGGTACGACACGCTGCTGCTGGACGAGCCGACCAATCACCTCGACGCTGGCAGCCTGGACTTCCTGACCGCGAGCCTGCGCGAGCATCCCGGCGGGCTGGCCCTGGTCTCCCACGACCGGACCCTGTTGCGGGATGTGGCGGAGGAGTTCCTCGACCTGGACCCCAGCGTGGACGGACGGCCCGCCCTCTACGCCGGCGGCTATGACGGGTGGCAATCGGGCCGGACCGCCGCCCGTGAACGCTGGGTGCAGGCCCATGAGGCCCAACGGGCCGAGCACCACCGCCTGGCCGAGGCCGCCGACGCGGCGCGGGACCGGCTGGAATCCGCGTGGCGACCGGACAAGGGCCATGGCAAGCACCAACGCCAGAGCCGGGCGCCCGGCGTCGTGCAGGCCGTGAAGCGGCGCCAGGCGGACCTGGAGGCTCACCGCATCTGGATGCCGGAACCACCGGCGCAGCTGACCTTCCCGGACCTGGCCGTGCGGGCCGGACAACCGTTGGTGCACTGCAGTGGGGTGACGGTGGCCGGCCGGCTGAGGGAGCCGGTGGACCTGCGGCTGGCCGGAGGTGAGCGCCTGCTCGTGACCGGGCCCAACGGGGCGGGCAAATCCACCCTGCTGGAGGTGCTGGCCGGCGGGCTCGCACCGGATGCCGGCGAGGTGCGGCAATCCTCTGAGGCCCGGATCGCGCTGGTGGGCCAGGAGCCCCCTGTCTGGCCGGCGCGGATGCTCGCCCACGAGCTGTACCGGGACCACGCGTACCGGCTGCTCGCGGCCGGCACCCACTCCGAGGAGGACCTGGTGCCGCTGGGTGCCACCGGGCTGCTGGACGCGGAGGCACGGCGCACCCCGGTCGGCGCCCTGTCCGCCGGGCAGCGGAGCCGGCTGCACCTGGCCCTGCGGCTGGCGGAGCGGCCGGGCCTGCTGCTGCTGGACGAGCCCAGCAACCATCTGTCCGCACCGGTGGTGGACGCCCTCACCGAGGCGCTGCTGGTCACCCGGGCGGCCGTCGTCGTCGCGACGCACGACCGGCAGCTGCTGCGCGACCTGGCCGCCTGGCCCCGGCTGGAGTTGGAGGGACCCGACGGTGGGTGATGCTCCCCTGACAGGGCGTGACGGCCTGCGCCGGCCGGGCTAGTGGTTGCTCTCGTAGGCGCTGGCCGGGGTTCCGGGGCCGTAGTGGCGCAGGAGCCACCCGGTGGCTACGGCGCAGACCGAGACGACGGCGGTGATGATGGCGAGCACGGTCACGAACGCCGTGTCATACGCGGCGCCTGCGGCTGCCAGCACGGCCGGGTCACCGGGGGCCACCGTCACGGCCTGGGACATGCTGTCCGCCGCTCCCGCCGGGGCGCCGGACGGCAGCTGGACGGTCAGGGTGTAGACGAGGGTGGCGAGGCTGCCGAGGATCGCGACGGCCAGCAGGTTGCCGAACTCGTAGGACACCTCCTCCACGGAGGAGGCCATGCCGGCCTGCCGTGCCGGGACGTTGCCGATGATGGCCGTGGACGCCACGGACATGGCCGCGCCCATGCCGGCACCGGTCAGCACCAGTCCGGTGACCAGCAGGCCCACGTGCGTGGTGGCGCCGAGCGCCGCCAGGGTCATGCCGAGCGTGCCGAGGATGAAGCCGCCGGTGATGAGCGTGCGTAGTCCGAGCACGTGCAGCGTGGCTCCTCCGGCGAGGGAGGTGAGAAGTGACCCTGCGGCGAGTGCGGCGACCAGGAGCCCGGATTGGAGCGGCGTGTAGCCCTCGACCAGCTGGAAGCGCTGCGTGGTGACCAGCTGCACGCCGCCGATCACGAACATCGAGCAGGCCGCCGCCAGGAACCCGGCGGAGAAGGCCCGGTTGCGGAAGACGGCGAAGTCCAGGACGGGATCCTCCAACTCACGTTGGCGCCGGACGAACAGCCAGGCCCCGGCCACGGCGCAGGCGGCGGTGACCGCCGGCAGTGACCCCGAGGGGTCCGGGCCGGTGGCCTCCTTGATCGCGAAGACAGCTCCCGTGAGGGCGGCCATGGCGTACAGGGAGGACAGCGCGTCCCAGGACTTGGACCGGTCCGGGCGGGCCCGCGGCGCCACCCAGGGAGTCAGGACCAGGGCGCCCAGAACGACCGGGACGTTGATGAGGAACACGGAGCCCCACCAGAAGTGCTCCAGCAGCAGGCCGCCGACGATCGGTCCCAGTGCCGCCCCGACCACGGAGATGCTCCCCCAGACGCCGATGGCGACATTGCGCTGGCGGACATCGTCGAAGCCGATGCGGATCAGGGCCAGGGTGGCCGGCATCATGCACGCGGCGCCCACGGCCAACAGGGCCCGTGAGGCGATCAGGACGGTGACGCCGGGCGCGAAGGCCGCCACGAGGGACGCGGCCCCGAACAGCACCAGGCCGATGAGGAAGAGCCTCCGATGTCCGTACCGGTCCCCCAGCGTTCCCGCGCCCAGCAGCAGACCGCACATCACGAGTGGATAGGCGTTGATGATCCACAGTGATTCCGAGGCCGTTGCCCCGAGCTCAGCCGTCAAGGTCGGCAGCGCGGTGTAGAGGATCGTGTTGTCCAGGGTGATCAGCAACACTCCGGCGCTGACGGCGACCAGCAGCAGCCACCGGCGCAACGGTGTCATCTCGGCGGGTGTGGAGGACGTGGTCACCGAAAAACTCTAGCCGTGCCAGGGGCTGGCAGGATTCCCTGCGCCGATTTCACAGTTCCGCCGAACTTCGGTACAGTGGAACCCGCTGTCATGCAGTTCCACGAACAGCACCAGCGGTCCCCCGTAGCTCAATTGGCAGAGCATTCGACTGTTAATCGAAGGGTTACTGGTTCGAGTCCAGTCGGGGGAGCCACACTCGCGAAGTCCCCATCCTGATCCCAGGATGGGGACTTCGTGTTTCCGCCGCAGTGCGTTCGGCAGGCCCTTCTCATCGGCGCTTCATCGGACTCTCATGACCGGCTCATGCCGATTTGGCACACTGGTGCCATGATGCAGAAGAAGGTAGCCCAGAAAACGTTCACCCAGACCCTCGCGTGGACCGGGACCGGTGTCCTGGCCCTGGCCTTGCTGACCGGATGTTCGGTGGCCGAACCGGACAACTCTGATGACACCGCCACCACCGCCACCTCTGGCGCTGCGGCGGAGACATCGGACGCCACCGATGACAGCACCGGCGGGGCGACCGGCGACCAGTCGGCCTCGGCGTCGGCGTCGGCCACCGATGCCAGCACGTCCACGTCCGGTGAGACCACCGCCGCGGTGGCCGGGGGCGACCCGGTGTTCGCGGCCATCGATGCGTTCCTCGCCGAGCAGGAGGGCGCCCTCATCGTGGAGATCGATCTGGACGACAACGACACGCGCTATGACATCGAGGCCGTCGTCGGCGACCAGATCCTCGACTTCGACGTCACCCTGGACGGCGAGGTCCGCGAGGACACCGATGATGACGACGACGACCAGGACGACATCCGCCGCGCCCAGGAGGCGGACATCACCGCCGAGGAGGCCGCCCGTGCCGCCCTGGAGGGCCGCGACGGCAGCACCATCGACAGCCTGAGCCTGGATGACGATGACAACGCCCTGCACTGGGAGGTCGAGCTCGACAACGCCCAGGGCGAGGACGACGACCTGCACGTCGACGCCATGACCGGCGCGGTCACCACCGACAACTGACCGGTCAGTCCCTGCGCGCCCGGCTCGAAGGCCGGCGCGGTGCCGGCTCCGCGCCGGCACCGGCCATCAGTCCCGGGCGCGCAGGGACCGGCGCTTCATCTCCAGGTCCACCAGCTGGCGGTTCAGCGCGGCGAACTCCGCCGGATCACCCTGGGGGCCCAGGCGCTGCAGCCGGCCCATGAGGTCGCCCTTCTGATGGGTGATCTGCAGTTCGAACAGCCGGTTCATGATGTCCCGGCAGTACCGCACCAAGTCCTCCGAGGTCCGCGCCGGCAACGGCGTCACGGCCAGTTCGCTGACGAGTGATCCCAGTTCGACCGGCACCTCCTGGCGGACCTGTTCCACCCACTGTGACGGGGTGGCACCGGCCATGCCGGCGGCACGGATCCCGGAGTGGATGACGGCGTAGGCGGGCACCTTGAAGTCGGCGACGTAGAACGCCTGCCACTGCTCCGCCGAGAGCAGGGTCGGCTGCTGGAGCACCACTTCGAGCGCCTCTTTCTCCATGCGGGCCGCTGGATCTCGCACGTCCGGGCGCTGGAAGCCCGACCCCGCTCCCCCGGGCCGGCCGGCGTCGCCCTCGGCGCCGTGCCCAGCCGACCTGCCGCCGTCGGAACGTCCCCGGCGATGTCCCGACGCCGGCGAGGCCGCCGCACGCTGCGCGCTCTGCACCGCGCGGTGCACGGTGGCCGGCTCCATGCCGAGCCAGCCGGCCAGCTCCCGCTCATAGCCGGGGCGGACGACGGAGTCGCGGATGCCGGCGACGATGGGGGCGGCGTGCCGCAGTGCACCGGTGCGGCCCTCCACGGTGTCCAGGTTGAAGTTCTTCATCCCCGCCTTGATGGCGAACTCGAACAGCGGGCGGCGCGAGTCGATCAGCGCCACGACCGCCTCCGGACCCTTGTCCTGGCGCAGGTCACAGGGGTCCATCCCGGACGGTTCCACGGCCACGAAGGTCTTGGCGAGGAACTTGTTGTCCTCCTCGAAGGCCCGCAGCGCGGCCTTCTGCCCCGCGGCGTCCCCATCGAAGGTGAAGACGATCTCCCCGCCCGTGCCGTCGTCCGAGATCAGCCGGCGGGCGATCTTGACGTGGTCCGAGCCGAAGGCGGTGCCACAGGTGGCGACGGCGGTGTCCACCCCGGACAGGTGCGCGGCCATGACATCCGTGTAACCCTCGACGACCACGAGCTGGCGTTTCTTGGCGATGTTCCGCTTGGCCAGGTCGATCCCGTAGAGGACCTGGGACTTCTTGTAGAGACCGGTCTCCGGGGTGTTGAGGTACTTGGGACCGGGATCGTCCTCGAAGAGCTTGCGGGCACCGAATCCGATGGTCGCGCCGGTCATGTCCCGGATGGGCCAGACCAGCCGGCCCCGGAAACGGTCATAGATACCGCGCTGACCTTCCGAGAACAGCCCGGTGAGCCTCAGTTCATCCTCACGGAAGCCCTTGCGCTGTAGGTGCTTGAGCAGGTTGTCCCAGCCCTGCGGGGCGTAGCCGACACCGAAGTGCTGGGCGTGCTCGGCGGTGAATCCCCGGCCGGCGAGGAACTGCTGCCCGGTGGCCGCACCGGGGGTGCCGAGCTGGTCCCGGAAGTACTCGTCGGCGATCTTGTTGGCCTCGAGCAGCCGCTGGCGGCGGCCGACCTGCTCCTTGTCCGGGCCGGAGCCGCCGTCCTCGTAGTGCAGTTCGATGTTGGCTCGCGCGGCCAGCCGCTCGACGGTCTCGGCGAAGGTGGTGTGCTCCATCTTCATCAGGAACGCGATGGCGTCCCCGGACTCCCCACAGCCGAAGCAGTGATAGGTGCCGACCGAGGGGCGGACGTGGAAGGAGGGGCTGCGCTCATCGTGGAAGGGGCACAGTCCCTTGTAGGATCCGACGCCGGCGCTGCGCAGCGTCACGAAGGCGTCCACGATCTCCTTGAGGTCCGATCGCTCGCGGACAAGATCGATGTCCTCGCGTTTGATCAGGCCTGCCATGCAGACAGTCTAGGCCGAGACCTGCTCCCGGTCGTCGCTGTCCACAGGTGCGGGCTCGCCCTGGCCCCTGCCCTGTCCACGGCGCATGGTGCGCATGCCGCTCACGGCCACACCGCCCAGTGCCCCGGCCACGGCGAAGCCGAAGAATCCCCAGGGGTAGGCGATGCCGGCGGCCACGAGGGTGCCGCCCATGATCGGGCCGGAGATGGCTCCGAGGCGCCCCACCCCGGCGGCCATGCCCAGGGCGGTGCCACGGACCTTCGGCGGGTAGTTGGTCGCGGCGAAGGCGTAGACGAGGTTCTGGGCGGAGAACACGAAGCAGCCGGTGATGAAGATCATCACGTAGATGCCCAGCAGCGGCAGCTTGATGGCCAGGGCGGCCAACAGGATGGCCGAGCCGATGAACCAGAGGATGGCGGCATTGCGCGGGGTGATGGCATCGCCGACCTTGCCGGCGACGATCAGGCCGATCACGGCGCCGGCGTTGAGAACCACGAGGAAGCCGAGGGAGTTTCCCAGGTCGTAGTCGGCCTCGCGCATGATCTGCGGCAACCAGGTGTTCAGGCCGTAGACGAGCAGCAGGCCCATGAAGGAGGCGATCCACATGAAGATGGTGTTGCGGCGGTACGTGGCGGACAGCAGCAGAGAGGCACCCTGCTTCTCGTGGTCGGCCCGCTCCGGGGTGGCGTCCGCGAAGGCGCGCTCGGGCTGCTCCTCGATCTCCACGCCATAGTGGTCGGCCACCCGGCGTGCCTCCTCCATGCGGCCCTGAGAGATCAGGAAGTCGGGGGACTCCGGCAGGTAGCGCCACATCAGCGGCACCAGGACCAGGGCCGGCAGGCCGCCGATGAAGAACATCTCACGCCAGCCGGAGACGGTCTCGCTGGCGGCCCAGATGGCCAGTAGCGCCGTGATCACGGCACCCACGTGGTAACCGGTCATCATCAGGGTGGTGGCGTTGGAGCCCTTCTTGTGGCCGGCGAACTCGGTGACCATGGAGATGCCGGTGGGCAGGCAGCCGCCCAGTCCGAGCCCGGCCAGGAAGCGCAGGATTCCGATGGTGGCGGCGTCCTGGGCGAAGCCGGTGACGAAGGTCAGGATGGAGAAGGCGATCACGGCGCCGATCAGCAGCTTGCGGCGGCCGAACTTGTCCGTCAGCCAGCCCATGCCGAGGGCGCCGATCATCATGCCGACCAGGCCGGCGGTGGCGATCACGGTGCCGGTGCCGTTGTCGATGCCCATGGAGGCATCCGAGGTGAGCATGGGCATGATGGCGCCGAGGACCACGGCGTCGAAGCCGTCGAGCAGGACGGCGAACCAGCACAGGGGCGCGACCCAGTTGCGTCCGCGCAACACGAGTGAGTCGGACCCGGTACGGGCGGGGGTGGACGTGGCCATGGGACCTCCGAGATGAGACGGGCAGGGGTTCGCGGGCGGCCGGATTGAGTCCTGCGCCATGGCGGTCCATGACGGCGCTCACACGATCGCTGAACACTCTACCATTCGTATACGTACTTTTGTCGCGGTGGTCACAGGTCGCCGAGACACGGGACACCTCCCCAGCCGGTCGTAGGCTGGGACTGTCCGTTGATCAGTTCTCAAGACCCGATTCGTCAGGAATGTCATGGCCACCACCGGCGCTCCCGCCATCTCCCCCACCGTCGAGGCGGTGCAGGCTGAACTCGCAGCCCTTGAGGACCCCGCCATGCGCGCGGCGAACGAGAAGCGCGGGGATGGCCACGGGGTGAACCTGACGAAGCTGCGCGCGGTCGCGAAGGCCGTCAAGACCGATCCGGCATCCAAGCAGCAGCTGGCCAGAGACCTCTGGGCCACCGGCGACTCCGCCTCCCGGCTGGTCGCCCTGTTGATCTGCTCGCCGAAGAAGTTCGCCCGGGATGAGCTGGACGAGATGATCCGCCAGGCCCGTGCGCCCAAGGTCCACGACTGGCTGGTGAACTATGTGGTCAGGAAGAGCGCCCATCTCGAGGACCTGCGCCTGGCGTGGACCGAGGATGCGGACCAGCTCGTGGCGAGCGCCGGCTGGGACCTGAACAGCCACCAGGTGTACAAGAAGCCGGAGGTGCTGGACCTGCCCGGCCTGCTGGACACCATCGAGGCGCAGATGAAGGACGCCCCGAAGGACCTGCAATGGGCCATGAACAACACGCTGGCCGCGATCGGGATCGAGAACCCAGACCTGCGCCCCCGGGCCCTGGCCATCGGTGAGCGCCTCGAGGTGCTCAAGGACTATCCCACTCCCCCGAACTGCACCTCACCGTTCGCTCCGATCTGGATCACCGAGATCGTCCGGCGGAACGAGGAACGGGCCAACTAGACCCAGCTGCGGCGGAACTGCTCGCCACGGACCAGGGTGGCGTGCCACTCGATGGCGGTGGAGTCCGTCAGCGAGGCGACCTGGTCGATCACGGCGCGGCGGCGCCCTCGGTCGTCGGCGGCCTCCCGCCAGTCCCCGGCGAACATCGGGTCGAGGTATCTCTCCCCGGTCTCCCAGAACAGCTCCACCAGCTCGGTGAGGATCTCACGCTGGCGCGCGTAGAGCGGCTGGCGGGCGTCGGAGCTCATGACGTAGGCGGCGGCGATGCCCTTCATGGTCGCGATCTCGATGTCGGTGTCCTCGGGGATCACCACGTCCGCGCCGTGGCGGGTGAGGGGCTCGTTGCCGAAGACCTCACGGGTCGCGTCGAACGCCGCATTGGAGAACCGGCCGATGAGCTGGCTCGTCATGTCCTTCAGCGCGGCGCGGGACCGGCGGGTGCCGTCCGCCTCGGTGACCCAGACGTCCGTGGCCTCGAGCCGGTCGAGGGCGGCCTCGACCGCGGCGGGGTCCGTGTCCGGCAGGTACCACTGGCGGGTGCGCTCGATGACGAGGGCCCGGTGCTCCGGGTCGGTGAGCCACTTCAGTTGGAACTGGCCGTTGACGATCCCGTCCTCCACGTCATGCACCGAGTAGGAGATGTCATCCGCCAGGTCCATGACCTGCGCTTCCATAGATTTCACCGTCTTCCGGTTTCCGGAGACCCCACGGCGGAACCACTCGAACACGGGCAGATCGTCCCTGTAGACGCCGAACTTGCGGGTGGGCTCGCCGTCAGACTTCAGCGGCGCCTCGTCCCTGGTCCACGGGTACTTGCAGGAGGCATCGAGGGACGCGCGGGTGAGGTTGAGTCCGGCGGAGCGGCCGTCCTCGAAGAACTTCTTCGTCTCCAGCCGGGCGAGCAGCCGCAGGGTCTGGGCGTTGCCCTCGAACCCGCCGATGTCCTGGCTCAGCGCGTCCAGGGCCTTCTCCCCGTTGTGCCCGAACGGTGGGTGGCCCAGGTCGTGGGACAGGCACGCGGCGTCCACCACGTCCGGGTCGCAGCCCAGCGACCGCCCGAGCTCGCGGCCCACCTGGGCCACCTCCAGAGAGTGGGTCAGCCGGGTGCGGGCGAAATCGTCCTCGTCCGGGGCCACCACCTGGGTCTTGGCCCCCAGCCGGCGCAGGGCCGAGGAGTGCAGGATCCGGGCCCGGTCCCGTTCGAAGTCCGAGCGGTAGGAGCTCTTGGGCGGCTCCGGCAGCCAGCGCTCCCGGTCCTGCGGCGCATACCCGGGCAGCTCCATCGGACGGCCCGCGTAGGGCGGTCGGCCTTCGGCGCCGAAGAGCACCGCCTGATGGTGCCGGACCCGCCGGGAAGGCACCGGGACCGACGCCGGCTCAGCCACCGGAGACGTCCAGCTCGGCTGCCTGGATCAGCGTCTTCTGCTCGGCGTTCAGCTCCCGGGAGTCCAGCCAGCCCTCGGGCAGGTGGGGGCGCTTGGGCGAACCGGCGCGCCCACGCGGCCCCTCGGCGTCGGGCCCGGGGTACGGGGCGTGCGGATCAAGTTCGTCCAGCAGCTCGCGCAAGGTCGCCAGGTCCGGGACCTGGGCGAGCCGTGCCCGCAGCTCACCACCCACCTGGTAGCCCTTGAAGTACCAGGCCACGTGCTTGCGGACGTCCCGCAAGGCCTTGCCCTCGTCCCCGCCGAACGTGTCCACGAGCAGCTCTGCATGGCGATAGAAGGTGTCGGCGACCTTCGCCAGCCCCGGGCGGAAGCGCTCATCCGAACCCTCGAAGGCGTTCTGCAGGTCCCCGAAGAGCCACGGGCGGCCCTGGCAGCCGCGGCCGACGACGACCCCGTCCACCCCGGTCTGCCGCACCATCGCGATGGCGTCCTCGGCGCTCCAGATGTCCCCGTTGCCCAGGACCGGGATGTCCGGCAAAGCCTCACGCAACCGGGCGATCGAGTCCCAGTCAGCTTGTCCTGAGTAGTGCTGTTCCATGGTTCGCCCGTGCAGGGCCACGGCGGCGACGCCCAGGGACCGGGCGGTGCGGCCGGCGTCGAGGTAGGTCAGGTGGTCCTCGTCAATGCCGCGGCGCATCTTCACGGTGACCGGGATGTCCTTCTTGGAGGCCTCCCGCACGGCAGCGCCGATGATGGAGGCGAAGAGCTCCGACTTCCAGGGCAGGGCGGAGCCGCCGCCGCGCTTGGTGACCTTGGGGACGGGGCAACCGAAGTTCAGGTCGATGTGGTCGGCACGGTCCTCCTCCACGAGCATGCGCACCGCCTGGCCGGTGGTGACCGGGTCCACGGAGTAGAGCTGGACGGAGCGCGGGGTCTCATCGGGATCATGGTGGATGATCCGCAGCGACTCTGCCCGGCGCTCCACCAACGCCCGGGCGGTCACCATCTCGGAGACGTACAGTCCGCCGCCGTATTCACGGCAGAGCCGGCGGAAGGCGTTGTTGGTGATGCCGGCCATGGGGGCCAGCACCACGGGGGTCTCGACGGTCAGCGGGCCCAGCTGCAGGGCGGGCAGGTTCAAGCGCTCTGGAGTCCGGGCCGCGGGTTCGGTGCGCTGGGAAGCGTCGGTCACGGCAGTCATTTCACTCATTATCCCAGAACGGGCCGGCTTCCGCTGGCTCCGTCCACCGGTGGAGGCCAACGCCACAGGCCAACGCTGGAAGAACCCCGGTCACCGTGATGTTCTTGCAGTCATGAAGAAGATCGGATTCCTGAATTTCGGGCACTGGAGCTCCGTGCCCGGATCACGCACGCCGGACGCCGGCGCCACCCTCGGCCAGACCATCGAGATGGCGGTGGCCGCTGAGGAATCTGGTCTGGACGGAGCCTGGATCCGGTCCCACCACTTCCAGAACATGCTCTCCGCACCGTTCCCGCTGCTGGCGGCCATGGGAGCGGCCACGAAGACCATCGATCTGGGCACCGGCGTGATCGACCTACGGTACGAGAACCCCTTGTACATGGCCGAGGAGGCGGCGACGGCGGACCTCATCTCCGGCGGCCGGCTCCAGCTGGGCATCTCCCGCGGCTCCCCCGAGGCCGCCCGGGACGGGCAGCACCAGTTCGGTTATGACCTTCAACCGGGCCAGTCCTGGTCCGAGCTGGCCCAGGCCCGGGGCGAGCGCTTCCGGGACGCCATCTCGGGCGGGCTCGTGGCGCACGCCGATCCGGATTCCGGCTGGGCCCAGCCCGGCCAGGAGAAGCTGACCATCCAGCCCCAGTCCCCCGGACTGGTGAACCGCATCTGGTGGGGGTCCGGCAACACCGTCTCCGGTGTCCGGGCGGGAGAGCAGGGCTACAACCTGCTCTCCTCCACGCTGCTGCTGCAGGACGACGGCCGGCCCTTCCACGTCCAGCAGGCCGACCAGATCGCCCAGTACCGGCAGGCCTATGCCACTTCCGGTCACACGACCGGCGGAATGACGGCGGTGACCCGTTCGGTGTTCCCGATCGTCTCCGCCCAGGACGACATGTACTTCGGCGGACGCCGCGAGCGCTCGGACTCCCACGGCCACCTCGAGGGCGGCAAGGCCCGCGGCGGCCCGACGTACTCCGGCACCTTCGACGAGGTGGTGGACCTGCTGCTCGCCGACGAGGCCGTCCAGGCGGCCGACTACGTGCTGATGGCCAACCCGAACCAGCTGGGCGTGGACTACAACGCGCACCTGTTCACGCAGTGGGCCGAGGTGGCGAGGGCACTGGGCTGGAAGTGAAGTAACTTTTAAGCATGGATCTCTGGGTCGTCTTGCTCCTCATGCTGGCCGTCGTGGTCGGGCTCGGCGGGTGGGCCGGAGTGGCCGCCATCCAGCGCCGCATGCTGACGGTGCGGCAGGACCGGTGGCGTGCCCTGGAGAGCCGCTTCAACCAGGTGACCCTGGACGCCGACCGCTACGAGCGCAGCCCGGACGACGCGCTGGCGGCCCCCGGCTGGCTGGATCGATCCAGCCCCGTGGTCCGAGGGTTCTCCGGGACGCTCAAGCGCGCCCAGAGGGACCGGGCCGAGCTGAAGCGATCGGTCTCCCGTGCGCCGGGCCGCGCCGGACGGGAGCTCGGCAGCGGGAGCCGGGATCCGGCCTCGGGCCTGGATCCCACCGAGCAGGACCTGCAGGAGTTCGAACTGCTCGTCGAACGCCTGGAGGACGCCTACCGGGACACCGACCGCGCCGTGCGGTCCGTGGGCTGGACCCGCCCCGGAACGCTGCAGGTCCCCCACCCCCAGTTCCTCCTGGACCCCCGGTGGGGACGGTCCGCCGTGCTCCCCCGCCTGGGCTCGCTCGAGCAGGCCAGCGCCGCACGGTCGGTGAAGGAATTCCTTGATGCCGCCTACCCCCTCCGCCGGGACACGGCCCTCAAGGCCTTGCGAGAACGGAGCACAGGAGCCGGCCACGCCCACCGTGCCCAGAAGGCTCTCGACCAGCTGATCCAGACCCGCCGGTACACCGCCGACCGCCACGGCTTCCTGTGGCCCGGCTCCACGGTGGTCGAGCACTGGGGCGTCTACCGCACCTTCGGCCGCGACGCGGACGTCAGCATCCAGGACATCCCCCCGGTGGAGGTCGCCAACGCCCTGTGGGCCCTGTTGCCCGCGGACCGGGGAATGCCGGACGAGGAACTGCTCGAACTGGCCCAGCAGCACCTGGCCCTGACCGCCGGCTTCACGTCCGGTCTCACCCAGAGCCTCAACGACGGCATCGCCCGCGGGCTGAAGAGTCTGCCCGCGGGTGTGCAGCGCACCATCAACGGCGCCGTCCCCCACGGCGTCTTCCTGCCGACCTCCGCCCCGAAGATCCGGCAGTTGCTGAGCGAGGGCCTGCACGAGGGGCTCGTGACCGGCCGGCTGCAGCGGCAGCCCGACGGGCTCGTCCGGCGGCTGCGGAGCGGCTGGCCCAGCACCTACCGGCGGTAGCCCTTCGGAGTGGGTACCGTGGCGCAGGTATGGCTACCCACTGATAGGTGAACCTCATGTCCGTCCGAGTAACGACCCACCGTCCATGGCGAGGTCGCCTCACACTCCCACTGGCTTCAGTTGCCACGGTTGGATTGGCCCTGACTGGCTGCGGAACCTCAGAGCCGGACACGTCGGCGTCGGCCACCAGCCCCACCTCGGCCTCTGCCTCTGCCTCTGCCTCTGCCTCTGCCTCCAATTCGACGTCCGCTTCGACCTCCGCTTCGACCTCCTCGTCGGCTGCCGACTCCGGAACGACCTCCGGCCGGCCCCGCGATGACGGCAGTGCGGCCGCCGCTGACCTGCCGGCCGTGCCCCTGGAGCGCAGCGGCTACGAGGGCGATCCGCGTCCCACTGACGAGGTCTATCACCTGGCCTGCCTGGAGGCGCTCGCCGGTGACGAGCAGGTCCCGGACACGGAGGGAACCGGCCAGGATGAGGACGGTGAGCTGTCCGTCACCCCCTGGTCCACACAGTCGGGCCAGGCCCTGACCGAGGGTTGGGCCTACTGCCCGACGGAGACCGGCGGCGGAATGGCCATCCCGTCCTCGTTCGAGGTGACGCCCGACGCAGCGAATGAGGAGGGCGGGGCCCTCAACGGCCTGACGATCGCCGATTCGACGGGCCAGCAGGTCGGAGGCTTCCGCGCTGACGTCTCCGGCGGTGCCCCGGAGGGCGCCGAGGTGGTCGAGGTCCTCGACGTCACTGAACAGCCGGACTACACGGGTGCGCTCGCGGAGACCGTCTACCTGCGTTCCCTCGTGGTGGAAGCCGGTTCCGGCACCCAGTTGATGGTGGACCTGGTCTCGGTGCCGGAGGGCACCGACCCGGAGACCCTCGAGGCGTGGGACCTGGCCATCCACGACGGCGACCAGCGCGTGGTGGTCTATGGGACGACCCCGTTGGCCTCCGCCAACGGTGCCGAGGAGGCCGCGGACTCCACGTTGCACGAGGTCCTGCGCGAGATGGTCGGCTCCTATCAGCCGGCCGTCCAGTGATGCCTCAGACGCGCTGAACCGTGAGCAACCGCTCCAGGTCCGGACGGTTGAGGATCTGCTGGCGCAAGGTGTCGCAGAGTCCTTCCAGCAGGGGCCATCCGACCTCCGCTGTGGACGAGGCGATGGCCTGGCGGGCGTAGACCACGCGGAAGTCGTGGGCGAAGGCATCACGTCCGGTCGCCGCGATGCACGATTCGGCCGTCACCCCGGCCAGGATGACGGTCCGGGCGCCGACGGTCCGCAGCCGCTGGGCCAGGGAGGTTCCGTGGAAGGCGCTGTCCCGGATCTTCTCCAGGTGCGTGGCCGGTTCCAGGTCCAGTCCGTCCAGCAGCCGGACTTGAGGCGTGCCGGGGAAGTTGAAGCCCTGGTCGTCCTCGAGCATCTTCAGCGTCCAGGTCGACTTGTCCCGCGCGTGCACGGTGCTGACCACGAAGAGGGGGGTGCCGGCCTGGTGGGCGAGTCCCGCCAGTCGGTTCGACTCCGCGACCATCAGTTCACGGTTGTCCCGTGAGGAGGGGTCCTCGAAGAACCCCTCCTGCAGGTCGATGAAGACCACGGCGGTCGATAGCTCAGTCATGCATCCACCTTAGAGGCGGGAGCCTGGGAGACCGGCGCCGCGACGGATTTCGCCACCGCCACCGCGATGCCCGTGGTGATCGGGATCGCCAGCACCAGCCCGATCGAGCCGACGAGGATCCGCACGATCTCCTCCACGAGCTCGCCTGACATCAGGGTGTCCCAGAGGCTGCGGTCGTAGAGGGAGACCACCATCAGCACAGGCAGGGCCGCTCCGGCGTAGGCGAAGGCGATCGTGTACACGGTGGAGGCAATGTGGTCCCGGCCGATGCGCATCCCGGAGGCGAACAGCTCCCGCTTGGACACCGCGGGGTTCGCGGCCTGAAGCTCCCAGATGGCGGAGGCCTGGGTGATCGTGACGTCGTTGAGCACCCCGAGCCCGGCCACGAGCAGCCCGCACAGCACGATCCCGGACAGCCGCGCCTCGGGGGCCACGGTGGCCAGCACATAGGAGTACTCGTCCCCGAGGCCGGTGAGATACGCCGCATCCGTCCCCCACAACGCCAGCACGGCGGTGAGGGCCAGGCCGATCAGGGTCCCCAGCAACGCGGTGGTGGTCCGCAGCGAGAACCCGTGCGCGAAGTACAGCACCACGAGCATGATCAGGCAGCAGCCGACCAGCCCGATCCACAGCGGTGGACCGCCCTCCAGCAGTGCCGGGAACATGAAGCCGAACAGCACCGTGAAGGCCAGGCCGAGACCCACGATGGCCCGCAACCCCCGCCAACGGGCCACGGCCACCACCACCAGGGCGTACAGCAGGGCCAGGACCACCACAGGGACGGTCCGTTCGAAGTCCACGAACACATAGTCCGATTCCCCGCCGGCGCCGGTGTCCCCGCCCGGCAGCGCGCTGAGGTCCAGAGCCTTGAGCCGGTCCCCCACCTCCACGTCCATGGAGGCACTGATCGACGTCGGGATGGGCACCACCGCGCTGTCGGTGCCGCCACCGTCCGGATCCACCACGGCATCCACGCACGCCACCTGCGCGGCCGAGGGGTCCCCGGCCATCCCGCCGGTCGGGGTCTCCAGGGTCCCGGCCTCCGGGCCACAGTCCCGGGGCTGAAGTCCGGTGACGGTGCCCGTGACCATGGTGATGCCCTGCGAGGTGCCGTAGGGGTCGGCCAGGGAGAGTTCCTGGTGGGAACCGGAGGGCCAGAGGGCGATCATGGCCGCGATCAGCACCACGGTCAGCGGACCGAGGATCGCTGCGAGGGCGATGACCACCCGCCTGCGGCCTGACCCACCCGTCCCGGTCAGTGCCTCGTCGGCACCGGGCCCCGCCGGCAGGCCGTGCCCGTGGCCGTGTTCGTGGCCTGGCCCAGGGCCGTGCTCAGGAGGCATCGGGCACGTCGGTGGCCCAGATCCGCGTGTCCAGCAGCACCCGGGCGTGGCCGGTGGTGACCAGCTGGTCGAGGATCGGGGTGAGGATGTCCATGGAGTCGTCCACCTCGAGCTGGACCGGGTATTGCGTGGTCAGCAGGGCCAGGAGCGAGGCGACCGCGGCCTGGGCGTCCGCCCGGGCCAGTTCAGGGTTCCAGCCCAGCAGCACGTCGGTGGGATCCTCGGTGCGTTCCGGCGTGTAGGAGATGGTGAAGGCGTCGATCCCGCCACCCCGGGCTTTGGGCTGGGAGCGCAGCACGACCGCTCCGGAGGCCCCGGTGGAGGGGCCGAGCAGCAGCTGCTGGGCCTGGCCGATGCTCAGATCGGACGGGTCCCAGTCATGCGTGGCCGCGTAGAACGCCGCCACCGCCTGCGTCAGCTCCACCGAACCCGTCGCCAGGTCCTCCACGGCCAGCCCGGTGCCGTCCAGTTCCGGCGCCTTGATGACCCCGGGCCCGACGGCGATGCGCCGGGAGCGCTGCAGCGGCGCGAATCCCTTCCCCGCCAGGAAGGACGCGGCCGGGTGGTCGGTCGGGTGGTGCGCCGCGGCGCCGGCCCCGGCCGCATCCGCATCCGGCGCGGTCTCCGGCAGCGCGTCCGCGGCCACGGCGAAACGGGTCTTGAGCTCCGTGGTCACCAACGTCCCCTCGGCCCGGGCGGCCTCAGCCTCGGCGCGCAGTGCGGTCAGCAGTGCGGTGGCGAGGCCGCGGCCCCGCAACTCGCGAGCCGTCTCGGCGTAGAACCAGAGGCGCTGCGGATGCACGGAGGAGACATACACGACCGCGGCGGCGACCGGGATGCCCTCGTCCTCCGCCACCAGGCACCGGGCCCAGGGCTCGTCCGGCCGGGTACTCGAGGGGCGCAGCATGGCCCGGTCCTGGTGGTGCTGGGCGTCGGTGGGGTCTCCCCACAACTCCAGGAGCCGCAGGTCGTCTCCCTCGGCCCACGGCCGCAGGGAGACACCCGCTGGGAGCTGGGGGCCGGCGTCAGGAACCGTCATCTGTACCCCTCCCCTTACTTGGACAGCCGCTCGAACAGCCAGCCGCGCACCTGGTCCAGGGCCACGCGCTCCTGGGACATGGAGTCGCGTTCACGGATGGTGACGGCCTGGTCCTCGAGGGAGTCGAAGTCCACGGTGATGCAGAACGGGGTGCCGATCTCGTCCTGGCGGCGGTAGCGGCGGCCGATGGCGCCGGCGTCGTCATAGTCGATGTTCCACACGCCCCGGAGCTCGTCCGCCAGGCGCTTGGCCGTGGGCACGAGCTCCTCCTTGCGGGAGAGCGGCAGGACGGCGGCCTTGACCGGGGCCAGCCGAGGATCGAGGCCGAGCACGGTCCGCACATCGGTTCCGCCCTTGGTGTTGGGCGCCTCCTCCTCGCGGTAGGCGTCCACCAGGAAGGCCATCATCGACCGCGTGAGGCCGAAGCTGGGCTCGATCACGTACGGGGTGTAGCGCTCCCCGGAGGTCTGGTCGAAGTACTGCATCTTCGTTCCGGAGCCTGAAGTGTGGGAGTTCAGATCGAAGTCCGTGCGGTTGGCGATGCCCATGAGCTCGCCCCACTCGGATCCGGCGAAGCCGAACTTGTACTCCAGGTCGATCGTGGCATCGGAGTAGTGGGCGCGCTCGCCGTCCGGGACGTCGAAGCGGCGCATGTTGTCCGGGTTGATGCCCAGATCGATGAACCAGTTCCAGCAGGCCTCCACCCAGGTGTTGAAGTGCTCCGTAGCGGCTTCGGGGTGGGTGAAGTACTCGATCTCCATCTGCTCGAACTCGCGGGTGCGGAAGATGAAGTTGCCCGGGGTGATCTCGTTGCGGAAGGCCTTGCCGATCTGGCCGATGCCGAACGGGGGCTTGCGCCGGGCGGCGTTGACCACGTTGAGGAAGTTCACGAAGATGCCCTGGGCTGTCTCGGGGCGCAGGTAGTGCAGGCCCTCCTCGTTGTCCACGGGGCCCAGGAACGTCTTCATCAGCCCGGAGAACATCTGCGGCTCGGTCCAGGATCCGCGGGTGCCGCAGTCGGGGCAGGCGATCTCGTCCATGCCGCCGATCCCGCCCGTGGGGGCACGGCCCTTCTTGGCCACGAAACCCTCGATGAGGTGGTCCTGGCGGTGGCGCTTGTGGCAGGAGGTGCACTCGACCAGGGGGTCGGTGAAGGTGGCCACGTGACCGGAGGCGTTCCACACGGCTGAGGGCAGGATGATGGCGGAGTCGAGGCCGACCATGTCCTCACGGCCGCGCACGAAGGTGTTCCACCACTGCGTCTTGATGTTGTCCTTGAGCTCCACACCCAGGGGCCCGTAGTCCCACGCCGAGCGGGAGCCGCCGTAGATCTCTCCGGCCTGGAACACGAAGCCGCGTCGCTTCGCGAGGGAGATGACCTGGTCGAGGGTGGTCTTGGGGGCCATGGGGGCATCACATCCGTGTCTGTTACTTCGGCCGCTGGCTGCGGTCAGCGCACTGGAGCCGGCGCGCGTGGCACGCCGGCATTCGTCGGTTACCGGCCCAGTCTAGGTCCCCCGCGGGCCGCGGCTGGTGCACCGGCACGGATCTCGGGCCACAATGGAGGTATGTCCGAACACCCGAGCCCCGATGCCCCTCACCGTCACCGCCACGCCCCCGAGGCCCCGTCCGCACATCCGGCACCGCTGGAGATCCGCGACGGGATGATCAGGCTGGGACAGGCCCTGAAGCTGGCCAACCTGGTCGAGGACGGGGCGGACGCACGCGCGGTGATCGAGGCCGGCCTGGTCCAGGTCAACGGGGATCCGGAGACCCGCCGCGGCCGCCAGCTGCACCCAGGGGACGTGTTCGAGTTCTCCGGCGAGGCCGTGAAGGTGGTCCCGTCCGGAAGCTGAGCGTTCCTGGGGTGGCGCACCGCCGTTTCAGCCAGCACGTACCCTCGGATCCACCGGCTCCCAGACGGACGGGCCCTCCAAGAGAAACGCGAGCCACCATGGAGTTGACCGACGACGACCGCGCCATCATGCGCCACGTGAGCCGCTACTTGGAGCATGCGAATGTGGCCGCCCAACAGTCGCTGCAGTCCCGGCCCTCGCCCATCGGGC
Source organism: Citricoccus parietis (assembly GCF_042433045.1). Taxonomy (NCBI): domain Bacteria; kingdom Bacillati; phylum Actinomycetota; class Actinomycetes; order Micrococcales; family Micrococcaceae; genus Citricoccus; species Citricoccus parietis. The sequence continues at coordinate 258,842 of NZ_JBHLWH010000027.1, forward strand.
AGCTGCTCAGTGAACACCTGGGCACGGATGCACAGCAACTTCCCGTGGTGGTGCATTCGTTTCCCGGCCACCGCCTGGTGGACGCGGACGTCGCCCTCGAGCAGCTGTCCTCGTCCGTCGACAGCCGAATGTTGGGCATCAGCGGTGGCGAGCAGAAGCTGCACCACGGCCTGTCCGAACTGATCGCCAACCCGTATATGCCGTTCGGCACCGGCCCCGTGGACTACAGCTCGCTGGCGACCGGGCCGGCCAGTACCCGTCAGGTCGTCTCCTACGGCGTGCGCCTGTTGCACCATGATGGCGAGCCGATCGCACTGCTGCAACGGTCTGCCTCCCCGCAGCACGGCCGGCCGGAGGCCCAGGTCGAGGTGATTGCCGGCTCCCCGCGCACCGTTGACTCGTTCCTTGCCGCGTTGAGGACCCTCATGGTGGAGCGGAGCGTGTTGCGCGGCCAGGTCTTGTCCTTCAACGCGTCCGAGTACGGCCAGGCTGCCGGTGCCACCTTCCTGCCACGGCCGTCGATCCCCGCCGATGAGGTGGTGCTGGCCGAAGGCATCCTGGATGCCATGACCCGGCACGTAGTGGGCATCGGACAGCAACGCGAGCACCTACTGGCAGCCAACCAGCACCTCAAGCGCGGGGTGCTGCTCTACGGGCCACCGGGCACGGGCAAGACCCACAGCGTGCGCCACCTGCTGTCGATCACTCCGGACGTGACAGCCATCGTGCTGACCGGGTCCAGCATTGCCTTGATCACGGAGGCCGCCGAGCTGGCCCGGGTCATGCAACCGGCGATCGTGGTCCTGGAAGACGTGGACCTGATCGCCATGGAACGCGGTTCCTCCCCGCAACCGCTGCTCTTCGAGGTTCTGGATGCCCTGGACGGACTCGACGGTGACGCGGATGTGGCCTTCATCATGACCACCAACCGAGTCCACGTCCTGGAACGCGCCCTGGCCGAGCGGCCGGGCCGCGTGGACCTGGCCGTGGAGATTCCCCTGCCGGAACTGGATGAACGGCGCCGACTGCTGAGTCTGTATGCCGGTGACCTGCCCGTCTCCGCCGACGCTGTGGACCGGACGGCACAACGGTCCGAGGGCACGACCGGTTCGTTCGCCAAGGAGCTCGTGCGTCGCGCGGTTCTGGGAGCCGCCCTGGACGGTGCCCGCACCGCCTCGGACGAACACCTCGACAAGGCCCTGGACGAGTTGCTCTCTTCCCGCGAGGCGCTCACGCGCCGGTTGCTCGGCGAGACAGCGGCGAATGAGGACCTGACGAACCTTGATGGCCAGGGACCGCGGGACTAATCGTTCTCGCGGAGTCTCATCTCACGGTGGAGTCCAGGAACTCGCCCACGTGGCGCAGTTCCTGCGGGCCGATGCCGTGTCCGATGCCGGCGTAGAGCACCTTGGTCATGTTCACGTGGTCGTTCATCCAGGCGTGCGTGTACTCGATCTTGTCCGGGGTGATGACCGGGTCGGCCTGATCCCGGCCCCAGAACACCGGGGGCTTGGCCGCCTTGACGGCCGCGTCATCGAAGAACCCGGCCAGGGGGCCGGCACCGGACACCTCCGAGGGCACGACGCCGGCCCCCGGTGTTGCGGATTCTGCACCGGGCACCATGGTCGGGTCGATCGCGAAGCCGGAGAGCCCGACGACGCAGGCATAAGCCTCCGGTTCCCGGCGCAGCAGCGAGGTGGCCATCGCCATGCCCATGGAGAATCCCAGCAGGGAGGTGCTCGCGAAGTCCGGGCGCTGCGCGGCCACCCACTCCTGGAGGTCCTCGATGGCGGCCCGTACCGCCAGGGGTGAGGACTGCAGGGAGTTGGTCAGCAGAAACCACGTGTAGCCGCCGTGGTCCATGACCAGCGGAGCGCGGACGGAAGCGATGGTGAACTTGGCGGGCAGCTCCGGGACGATCCCGAACAGGTCGTTCTCATCCGCGCCGTAGCCGTGCAGCACCACCAGCAGATGGGTTCCCTCGCGCTCGGCCTCGGGGCGGGACCAGCGGACGAACGGTTCGGCAGGGCCGGAGGCGGGCCGGGTGGCGAAATCAGTCATAGTCACAGGGTAAGTGCAGAATGGAGGGTGGCCATCCAGGAGGAAACATGAACCAGCGGGACCGGGACAAGGCGGATACGCGCCAGCGGATCGTGGACGCCGCCCTCCGGCTGTTCGCCGACCGCGGATACGACCGGACGTCGATGGGCCAGATCGCAAAGGCTGCGGAGACGAGCCGGGCCAACCTCTATCTGCATTTCAGCGGCAAACCGCACATCGTCCAGGAACGGATGACCCAGATCGAGCCCGAGGTGGTGGCCCTCTTCGACCGGCTCGACGCGATGCAGGACTTCTCCCTGGAGAACCTCACGGCCTGGCTGGAAGACGATCGGAGCACCTATAGGGACCATCCGGCCGAGTTCGAGGCCATTTCCCAGGCCATGTCCGCCGACGACGAGGTCCTCGACGAGTGGATCCGCCTACACGAACGGATCGTCGCCCGGCAACAGTGGCTGACGCGGCTCTTCCCTGACGAGGAGGAGCGCCTCGACCGAGCGGCACACATGACCACCCTGATGTTCAGCACCGAGCGGAACTTCGACGTCCTGTACCTGCGCAGACGCCCTTATCTGGACGAGGGCCGCATCCTGCGCTCACTCGCCCGCCAGTGGTACCACCTGTTCCACAGCTGAACCGAGTGCGGGGCGGACACTGCCGATGATCCGTGTCCGCCCCTCCCCGCCCCGCCCCGCCCTTGGGATGTTCCTGGGGATGTCAGGCGTCGAGTTTCAGGCGGGGGCACGTGCCGTTGGCGCGGAAGACGCAGATCATCATGGTCTCGCAGGCCGCCTGCTCCGAAGGTGAGTGAATCGAGTCCCGGTGCTCGACGCTGCCTTCGAGGACGGGTGTCTCGCAGGTGCCGCAGGTGCCCTCCTTGCAGGAGGAGATCACCGGCAGCCCGGCCTTCTCTGCCGCCTCCAGGATTGATTCGTCCGCGCCTACGGTGATGGTCTTCCGGGACCGGGCGAACTCGACCTCGAAGGAGGTGTCCGAGCTCGTCCTGCGGCACCAGGGTGACCCGGTCCCCGTACGGTGCCAGCTCGTCGAGGAACGCCATGGAGTCCTTGGTCCGGCCGCCGTAGACCAGTTCCCAGTTGGACAGGTCCTCGGAATCGGAGCACAGGGAATACTGGCGCACGAACGGTTCCCCGTCCGGGTTCGGGACGTGGACGTCCAGGTGGGCGCCGGCCTTCCACGGCGGCAGGTCGCCGCCGTCGGGGTGGGACAGTTCCAGGGACACGACGCCGTCCGAGGCCTCGGCGCGCCGGGCCACCTGGAGGTTGAGCGTGCGGACGGTCCGCTCGCGTGAGTGCTCCACATCGGCCAGGTCCCAGGTGACATGAAGTGACCGGCGTACAGGTAGCAGAGCCATGTGCAGGAATTCCAGCTCGTTGTCTAGTGAAAGACGTGGATCGCCCTCACGATTCGGGATGGAACGAGGAGCTGATGGAAGTGACCGGCGGGTAACCTGGGGCCTAGGATCAGAGCATGTCTTCCAGCACTCCCGGCACGCCCCTGCACCCGATCCACCCCTGGCGCCGCTACGTGGCCCTGGGCGACTCGTTCACCGAGGGCATCGGCGACCCGGACCCGCAGCAGCCCGGCTCGCACCGTGGCTGGGCGGACCGGGTGGCCGAGGAGCTCGCCCACCGGGTCCCGGACAGCGAGCACTTCTCCTATGCCAACCTGGCCATCCGCGGCCGGCTGATCGATCAGATCGCCGCCGAGCAGACCACGCCGGCCATCGAGCTGAAACCGGACCTCATCACCCTCTGCGCCGGGGGGAACGACGTGATCCGGCCGGGCGGGGACCCGGACGCGATTGCCCAGAAGCTGGACGACCTGGTCGGGAACCTCGCCGCCAGCGGGGCCACGGTGGTGCTCTTCACCGGCCCTGACATCCGGGACACCCCTGTGATGGGTCGCATCCGCGGCAAGGTGGCGATCTACAACGAGAACGTGCACACCGTGGCCTTGCGGCACGAGGCTGTGGTGGCGGATCTATGGGCCCTGCGCGAGCTGACCCGGAAGGAGATGTGGGCCGCGGACCGGCTGCACTTCTCCCCCACAGGGCACCACACGATCACCGCCATGGTGCTGGAGACCCTCAACGTCCCCCACGACCTGGTGCCGTTGGAGCCGAAGCCGCCGGTGCCGCGCACGTGGCGTCAAGCAGCCACCGAGGACGTGCTCTGGGCCCGTGAGCACCTGATGCCCTGGGTGCTGCGGCGGTTGCGGCGCCAGTCCTCCGGTGACGGGCTGTCCCCGAAGCGGCCACTCGCCGAGCCGATGTTCGGGCACCCGATGCCCCAGGGCGCGGACAGCTCCGGATCATAGGGCTGCCGGGCTCAACCCGGCGGCGTCGAGGGCTCCCCCCACTGAGGACGCGGTGGGATAATTCTCCTGCGGGGAACGGTTCCTCGCATCTCCCAGGAAGTCCCGTCATGTCAACGACGCCTGTGCCCGAACCATCCGATCTGGACCTGAAGAAGAAGCATCGAGGGATGTGGGCCTCGGGCGATTACCCCACCATGGTGGAGAGGTTTCTCCTGCCCCTGGGACCACGCCTGGTCCGCGCCGCCGGAATCGGCGCTGGGGACCGCGTCCTCGACGTGGCCGCCGGAACGGGCAACGCCTCCCTCCCGGCCGCTGCCGCCGGGGCCGCGGTCACCGCCAGCGATCTCACCCCGGAACTGCTCGACGCCGGCCGTCGCCGGGCAGAGGCCGAGAACCTCGACCTCGAATGGGTCGAGGCCGACGCTGAGCACCTCCCCTTCGGGCAGGGCTCATACGACGTGGTGATGTCATCGATCGGTGTCATGTTCGCGCCCCATCATCAGCCATCCGCCGACGAGATGGTGCGGGTCTGCCGGCCCGGCGGAAGGATCGCCCTGCTGAGCTGGACTCCGGAGGGCATGGTGGGCGCGCTTTTCCGGACCATGAAACCGTTCGCACCGGCGCCACCACCCGGGGCGCAACCGGCACCCCTATGGGGCAGCGCTGACCACCTGGCCGAGCTCTTCGGCGGACGGGTCCAGTTCCACTCCGCCGATCATGGGGTCTTGGAGGTCACGGCCTTCCCGCGGCCCGGTGACTTCGCCGCGCACTTCATCGCGTCCTACGGCCCCACCATCTCCACTCGGGCCCATGCCAGGAGCCAGGGCCGGCTGGACGAATTCGACTCCGCGCTCGATGACCTGATGACGACCTGGAACCGTGGAACCGCCGACGCAGCCCGGTTCGAGATGGAGTACCTGCTCTCCGTCGGCACCAGGAGCTGACCCCCATGCGCAGGACAACGGACTCAGAACCCCTCTCGGCAGCGATATTGCGCACGGTGGCCGAGAGTTCTATGGCGGAACGCCTGGCCGAGGCCCAGCGATTCGTCTACGGGCCGATCCTCGACCGGGTGCGCCACAGCCCCTTCCACACCAACGCCCTCGGCCACTCGGTACACCCGCCCCTCACCGACATCACCCTCGGTAGTTGGATGGGGGCCTCCCTCCTCGACCTGGCCGGCGGGAAGCCGTCACGCCGCGGCGCCACGCTCCTGGTCTCGGCAGGGTTGCTGGCCGCGATTCCGACAGCCCTCGCCGGCGCTGCCGATTGGACGGAGACCGAAGGGACCGATTACCGGATCGGCGCGGTCCACTCGCTGGGAACGGATGCCGCCGTCTTCCTGTTCCTGGGGTCCCTCGTCGCCCGCCTCCGGGACCGTCACACCCTCGGGGTCGGACTGGCTGCGGCCGGCAACGCCGTCGCGGCATCTGCAGGATTCCTCGGCGGCCATCTGGCCCTGACACGGGGCATTGCGGGACGGGCCGGGCCGACTGAGCGCGGCGGGTGAGGACCTAGAGTCCGAGCACCCGCGTCATCTCCGCGGCCACCTGGTCCAGGTCCGTCAGGAACCCGTCATGACCGATCGGCGAATCGATCATGTGCACCGTGACGTCACCGGGCAGTTGGCGCGCGAGTTCCTGGGACTGGCCCGGGAAGTACAGGCGGTCGGACTCGACGGCGGCGATGAACGGTGTCACCCGGATGGAGCCGAGCACCTCTGCCTCCGGGCCCCGGCCGCGGGAGACGTCGTGGCTCATCAGGGCCTCGGTCAGGACCAGGTAGCTGTTGGCGTCGAAGCGCTTGACCAGCTTGGCCGCCTGGTAGTCCAGGTAGGACTCGACCTGATAGCGCCCCTGCCGCCGGACCGGCTCGCCGAACGGGTTCTCCTCGGGCTGCGCGGCGCGCCCGAAGCGGGCGACCATGTCCGGTTCGGACCGGTAGGTGATGTGCGCGATCTTGCGGGCGATGCCCAGGCCGCCGTCCGGCGTCGGGCCCGGATAGTAGTCCCCGCCGCGGAAGTTCGGGTCCAGGGTGATGGACTGCACCTGCGCCTGAGCGAAGGCGATCTGCTCGGCGGTCGAATGCGCGCCGCAGGCGATGACGGCCATGCCGGCCACGCGGTCGGGGTAGGTCGCGGCCCACTCCAGGGCGCGGGCGCCTCCCATGGAGCCGCCGATCACCGCCTGGAAGCGCACGATGCCCAGCGCGTCCGCCAACCGCGCCTCGGCGTGGACGGAATCGCGGATGGTGGTGAACGGGAAGCGGGAGCCCCAGGGATTGCCCTCCGGGTCCAGCGAGGACGGTCCGGTACTCCCGTAGCAACCGCCCAGGATGTTCGGGGCGATCACGAACCAGGTGTTGGTGTCGATGGCGCAGCCGGGGCCGACGACGCCCTCCCACCAGCCCTCCTCCGGACCACCGGAGGAGGCCGCCACGTGCGTGGACCCGGTCAGGGCATGCAGCACCAGCACGGCGTTCGACTTCTCGGCGTTGAGCCTGCCCCAGGTCTCGTAGGCGATCTCCGCCTCCGGCAGGTGCCCACCGGTCTCGAAGTCCAGGGCGCCGATGCGCTGGGTGTGCAGGCCGCCCTCGGGGAGGCCCGTGGAGGTCGGCTGGGGGGTGGTGGTGGTCATGCGAATACCTCCGGACCTAGGCGCTCACGTCAGCCGCGGCGAAGCCGTTGTCAAGATCGGCCAGGATGTCCTCGATGCTCTCCACGCCCACGGACAGGCGGACCAGGCCGGGGGTCACGCCGGCGGCACGCTGCTCCTCCTCGGTGAGCTGGGAGTGCGTGGTGGACGCCGGGTGGATGACGAGCGAGCGGACGTCACCGATGTTGGCCACGTGGTGGTGCAGCCGCAGTGCATCCACAAACCGGGCCCCGGCCTCACGGCCGCCGGCGATCTCGAAGGAGACGAAGCCGGCCGGGCCCTTGGGCAGGTACTGCTTGGCGCGCTCGTGCCACGGGCTGGAGGCCAGCCCCGGGAAGATGACCGTCTCGGCCAGGACGTGGTCCTCCAGGTACTCGGCCACCTGGCGGGCGTTGGCCACGTGGCGCTCCATGCGCAGGGACAGCGTCTCGAGCCCCAGGTTGAGGAGGAAGGCGTTGAAGGGGCTGATCGCACTGCCGTAGTCGCGCAGCAACTGGACCCGAGCCTTGAGCACGAAGGCCAGGTTGGCGCCGAGGATGCCGTCCACACCGAGGTCCCGGGCGAAGACGATCCCGTTGTAGCTCTCATCCGGGGTGTTGAAGCCCGGGAAGCGCTCCGGCTGGGCGGCGAAGTCGAAGGTGCCGCCGTCCACGATCACACCGCCCATGGCCGCGGCGTGGCCGCCGAGGTACTTGGTGGCGGAGTGGACCACGATGTCCGCGCCGTGCTCGATCGGACGCAGCAGGTACGGGGTGGCCAGGGTGTTGTCCACGATCAGCGGCACCCCGGCCCCGTGGGCGACGTCGGCGATGGCGCGGATGTCCAGCACGTCCCCGCGGGGGTTGCCGAGGGTCTCGCCGAACAGCGCCTTGGTGTTGTCCTGAATGGCGTTCTTCCACGCCTCCGGGCTGTCCGGATCCTGCACGAAGGTGGTGATGATGCCGATCTTGGCCAGGGTGTGCTTGAACAGGTTCTGCGTGCCGCCGTACAGCGAGGCCGACACGACGACGTGGTCCCCCGCACCGGCGAGGTTGAGGATGGAGAAGGTGGTGGCGGCCTGACCCGAGGCCAGCAACAGTGCCCCGACCCCGCCCTCCAGGGCGGCGATCTTGCCCTCCACGGCCTCCTGCGTGGGATTGCCGATGCGGGAGTAGATCGGGCCGAGGTCCTTCAACGCGAAGCGGTCCGCGGCGACCTCCGCGGAGGGGAAGTCGAACGAGTTCGACTGGATGATCGGCAGCACGGTGGCGCCGTAGGGGTTCTCCTCCGGGATACCGGCATGGACCTGGCGGGTCTCGAAGCCCCACTGGGCCGGATCGGCGGCGGCCTCGGTGTTCGGGGTGGCGTTCGGGGTGTTATTGGGGGTGTCAGTCACGTGACGGCTCCTGTCAGTCCAGGGCCACCTGCAGGGTGCCGGCGGGCACGGACATCGTCCAGCAACCCGACGCGGCGTGGTGGCCCGCGCTTGCCGGTGCCGGTTGGCACCTGCCTGGTCCTCACCCGGGGCACCCCACCGCGAGCTGGAGGGTTGCCGGCCAGCAAGCCGGGGCTTGATGCTGGCACTCATGACCTTCATCAAGTCTGCCAGATCGGCTCCGGGGATTCATCCCCGGCCACCAGGGAGCGTCGCAATGCGCCTCACGGTGGGGTTCGTGTGGCCATCGCCCTCACGAACTTCGGCCTCCAGCATCGGACGGCCGTGAGGCCTGTGACCTCGACCACATTTCAAGTGAGGTTAACCTAACCGGCCCGTGACTGAAGAAAGTGCGACGATATGGGCATGATGCGCCTGGATCACGTCTCGTACGCCGTTGGACCCCAAGAAGGACTCGCCGCCACGGTGGCCCGCCTCGCCGAAACGCTCGGCATCGAGCGCGTCAAGGGCGGTGTCCACCCGCGCTTCGGCACGCGCAATGCGATCTTCCCGCTGCGCAACCGCCAGTACCTCGAGGTGGTCGAGGTCCTGGACCACCCCTCCTCCGAGAAGGCTCCGTTCGGCCAGGCCGTGCGCGCCCGCTCCGAGATGGGCGGCGGCTGGATGGGCTGGTGTGTCACCGTGGACGACCTCGCCCCGTTCGAGGAGCGCCTGGAGCGCCAGTCCGTGCCCGGCAACCGCAAGTTCCCGGACGGCCGCGAACTCACGTGGCGCCAGATCGGCATCAAGGGCCTCATCGCCGACCCGCAGGTCCCGTACCTCTTGCGCTGGGATGAGGGCACCGAGGACCTGCACCCCTCGCAGGCCCACACACCCCAGGCCGAACTGTCCTCCATCACGATCGCCGGCTCCCGCGACCGCGTGCGCGGCTGGCTGGGCCTGGACGATTCAGAGGAGACGGTCGAGGACCTCAACGTGGTCTTCGAATCGCCCTCCGGCACCCCCGGCATCCTCGAGGTCACCTTCGAGACCCCCAAGGGCACCATCACCCTGTAGTTCCTTCAGGGTCAGGTGCCGCAGCCGGGGTCAGGTGCCGAACAGGCCCGCCGCCGCCAGCAACGGGTAGGCCACGAACCCGGCGGCATCCAGGAGGAAGTGCGCGATCACCAGCGGCATCACCCGCCGGTATCTCAGGTAGACCGCGCCGAACACCAGCCCCATGAGCAGGTTGCCGACCCCCGGGCCCACCCCCTGGTAGAGGTGGTAGGCGCCGCGCAGGACGGCGCAGCCCACCAGCACAGCCGCGGGATGCAGGGGAACGACGGCGCCGCTCGCCCAGGTGCGCAGCCCGCCCTCGCTGCCGGGCCGGCTCGGTTCGAGCCCGGCGCGCCGCTGCTGCAGGTAGCCGATCCGGTCGAAGAGCCACGCCACCACGATGATCTCCTCCAGCAGCCCGTGCCGCAGGGCGGAGAACAGCAGCACCGGGGTGGTCCACCAGTACTCGTTCAGCGCGCTGCCGACGATGGCCGTGGTGACGCCGGCGGCCCGTCCGGCCGCGTAGACCGCCAGGGTCCCGAGGCCGATCGCCAGGAACAGCCCGATTCCGAGGCCCACGTCCCTGCCCGGCCGGCGGAAGTCCAGGCCGAAGGTGCGGAACGGGTTGCGCCCCCGGATCCACACCAGGTGCAGCACCAACAGCACCGGAATCAGGGCGAAACCGATATCCAGCAGCTGGTACATCAGGTCGAAGTACTGCCGATCATCCAGCGCCGGGTTCAGGGTGGTGGTCTGCCCGGACAGGGGCGCCTGCGTCCACTTGTCGATGAGGTTGACGATCGCGTAGACCGCCGACTTCCCCAGGGACAGCGCCAGCACGATGGCGATCTCCCAGCGGACCATCCGGGCGGAGGGCGCCGCCAGGGCGTCGAACCCCTCTGACACTGCCGGACGGGTCGGCGGAGTCGGGACGTTCGGAGACGGCGAAGCTGGGGTGGTCACCGCCCCAGTGTAGGAGTGCCCGAGACCCCTGGCCTTCCGACCCCCTCGTCCCGCCACGGTCAGAGCCGGCCGCCGCGCTACCGTGGATCCATGGCCTCCGCACCGACTCCTGACGACGTCGCCGCCGCCTGCGCCGCGGCCGCCCGACCCTTGGCCTCTGCCCTCGCCGCTGACGACGGACTCGCTCGCCGGCTGTCCGAGGCGGACTGGCCTGCCGGCGTGATCGACGAGGGCGGACAGTTCCACCGGGTGCTCGTGCTGCCCGGAGTGGGCGCCGTGCGGATGACCCGCACCCACGAGGCCGCGGCACACCTCAGCGACCGCATGGCCACCCTGCAGATCCTCAGCACGACGGCGGCGCTCCCCTTCGCCGTGCCCGTGCCGCTGACCGAGGTGGTCGGGGAGGCGGACGGACTGCCGGCGGGGATGGCCGCCGTGGTGCAGGAGTACCTCCCGGGCGAGGCGCACCCACCGCACGCCGGCGAGGTGCCGGTGCTGCGCGAGCTGTGCCGGACGCTGGCGGGGATCGACACCGCTCCCCTGGCACCCCACCTCGGCCCGCCGTTCGCCTACCGTGGCCCCTGGACCGCGGAGAAGGTCGCTGCAGTGCAGTCGGTGCCGTCGATCCTGGCGGCGTCGCACGGGCCCGGCGTCTGGACCGACGGATCACCGGAAGCCCCCGGAGGCGCGGCCTCAGCGGACCGCTGGGCCGAGACTGTCGCCACCCTGACCACCACGCACACCGCGTGGACGGAGGATCCGGTGGTGACGCCGACACTGGTCCACGGGGACCTGGCCGGGCACAACATGCGATGGCAGCGTTCTGCCGTCGAAGGGGTCGGACGTGACGGAGATGCCGGAGAGCGGTGGCACCTGACCGGGATCCTGGACTGGGACCTGGCCGCCGTGTGGGACCCGGCACTGAACCCGGCCTACCTGGCCCTGTGGCACGGCGAGGAGAAGCTGGAGGCCATCGCCCGGGACGCCGACGAGGCCCTCCGGGGACGGGTGTGGCTGGGATGGATGGCCCTGGAGACGATCTACGATGCCTCCCTGCGTGATGGGGCGGCGAGCGAGATCCCGCCGGCGAACTGGCCCAAGCTGTTGCGGAAGGTGCTCCCCCGCATCGAACGAGCCGCCGAGGCGCTGGGCCGGTGGCACGCCGAGCACGCGCCGGCGGCCGGCGCGGTAGACGGCCGGTGAGCGGCCGGCGTCGGGAACGGGGCCCGTGGCCGCACCTGCGGGAGACGACCCTGACGGCCGCATTGGAGGCGGACGGCAAGGTGTTGGATGCAGGGCAGCGGGCCACCGTGCAGCTGCTGACCGGGCGGAGGATCACGCGCGGGGTGTACCTGCACGGAGGGGTGGGGCGCGGGAAGACGTGGCTGGGCGCGGAGTTCTTCAACGCGCTCGAGGTGCCGAAGCTGCGGCTGCACATGCATGCCCTGCTGGGGCAGGTGAACCAAGTGGTCGCGAGCGCCCAGTCGGGCCAACCGATCGGGATCGACCACGCGGTGGCACGGATCGTCGGGGACGCCCGGCTGGTGTTCATCGACGAGTTCCACGTCCATGACGTCGGCGATGCGATGCTGCTGCGCCGTGTCCTGCCCGGTTTGCTTTCCCTGGATGCCGGGCTCCTGCTGACCTCGAACTACCCGGCCGACGGTCTGCTGCCGGACCCACTGTTCCACCACACGATGGTGCCCGTGATCGAGATGATCCAGTCCTCCCTGACCGAGTGGCAGATCCCGGACGGGGTGGACTACCGGCCGTTGAACGCCGGTGACGGCCGGGGCGCGGGCTTCGCCTCCGGATCCTGGACGGTCGCCGGATCGCCGGGGCCGAAGGCGGCCGGGAGCTCCGCGCGCGTGCCGGTGGGGTTCAGCGGGACCCGGCAACTCGAGGTTGCCGCCGCCGATCCGGAGGCCGGCGAACTCGTGGCCGGCTTCGGCCAGCTGTGCGGCGCCCCGGTGTCCGTGCAGGACTTCCTCGGGCTGGCGCGGACGTACTCGAGGTGGCACCTGCTGACGGTGCCGCGCCCCGAGGAGATCGACGTTCAGGCGTTCCAGCGCTTCGCCTTCCTCGTGGATGTGCTGGTGGACGCCGACCTGCGGCTGGACGTGGAGGCAGCGCTGCCCCTACACGAGTGGGTCCGGGCCGCTCACCTGCCCCGGGATGCCGACCGGTTCCTCAGCCGACTGAGCCTGCTGGGCCTCGGACGGACGAACACCGCCTGAACTGACCCGCCAGCGTGGTGGGGCTGGCCGACCATCGAGAACGTGACCTCCCCTACATACGCAAGCAACTTGATCAAGTTGCTTGTAGGGTTGGGGCGTGCCCCCTGACCTGAACTCCGATTCCGAGCCGACCGCCGAACTGCTCGAGGCGCTGATCCCGATCCTGCACCGGATCCACGTGGAGCGAACCCTGTCCCCCGGCAAAGTGGGGATCCTGCGCCACGTCGCCGAGAACGGACGGGCCAGCACAGCCGAGCTGGCCGTCAAGGTCCAGGTCAGCCCTCAGGCCATCTCGCTCGCGGCCCGGGAACTCGAGGCTCTGGGGCTGGTCGAGCGGATCCCGGATGTGACGGATCGGCGGCGCTCATGGATCCACCCCACCGAGGCGGGCCGACTCAAACTGGCCGAGGAGACCCGGACCGGCCGCGCATGGCTCTACGAGGTCGTCCGCGAACGCCTGACGCCGGAGGAGCTGCAGTCGCTCGTCTCCGCCATCCCGGTCCTGCGCAAACTCACGACCGAGACGGCGTCCGAGACACTCTCACCGGCCGCGTCAACGCCTGCGCCTACGCCTGAGACAGCTTCCGAGGAGCCGCATGACTGATACCCCTCTCCGCCTGGAGCCGGCCCTGGTCTACGCGGCCCTCTGCACGGCCGTGGTCAGCTCGCTGGGCATGCTGCTGGTGCCGTCCGTGGCTGAGGACATGGGCGTCGCCGTGAGCACCGCCCAGTGGATGCTCACCGTGAACCTCCTGGTGGGCGCCATCGCGACCCCGGTGATGGGCCGGATCAGCGACGGGCCGAACCAGAAGCGGTTGCTGCTGGTGTCCCTGACCGTGATCCTGGTCGGGTCAGTCGTGGCCGCCCTGGCACCGAACTTCACGGTCTTCCTCATCGGCCGGGCCCTCCAGGGCCTGACCTACGGCATTGTCCCGGTGACCATTGCCCTGGCGCGCCGGTATCTCGCCGGGCCCCAGGTGCAGCCGGCCATCTCCAGCCTGTCCGTCACGGTGAGCACCGGGCTCGGCATCGGCTATCCGCTGACCGGCATCATCGCCGGGCTGGTCGACTACCGGTTTGCCTTCTGGTTCGCCGCACTCTTCGTGATCTCCGCGATGGTGGTGGTCACCCGGACCGTCCCCGCCGGTGGTGACGTCCATGCCGTGCGGGCCCCCTTCGACACGGCCGGCGCAATCCTGCTGGGCACCGGCCTGGGCAGCCTGCTGCTCGGCATCAGCGAAGGGCCCACCTGGGGCTGGTCCTCCCCCTGGACCCTCGCCACCCTGGTCCTGGCCGCCGTCCTGCTGACCCTCTGGGTGCGGACCTCACTGCGCTCGCGCCACCCGCTGATCAATCTGCGCGTATTCGCCAACGGTGAGGTATTGCTGGCCAACGCCTCGGCCATCGGGCTCGGCGCCGCCATCTACATCGGCCTCTCGGTCTCCAGCCTGGTGGCCCAGGCCCCGGCGTCCAGCGGATACGGGCTGGCCCTCCCGGTCTTCTGGGCCGGCTTCGTCATGTTGCCGTTGTCCGTCGGCAGCTTCACCGCCAACCGGATGGTCCGCCGCCTCTCCCATCGGGTGCCTCTGACGGCCCTGTTGCCGATCGGGGCCGGACTGGCCGCGGCCTCCGGGATACTCCTCTGGTTCGCCCACACGGAACTCTGGGAGGTCCTGCTCGGCATGTTCCTCTTCGGCCTGGGCATCGGCTCCAGCTATGCGGCCATGCCCGCCCTGATCGCCCGGAACGTGGCGGCCGAGGGCCTGGGCAGCTCGGTCAGCTTCAACCAGGTGCTGCGCACCATCGGCAGCTCTTTCGGCACCGCGGCCGCTGCAGCCATCTTCGCGGTCACCGCAGATCCGGGCGGCCAGACCACCGATGCCGGGATCACCGGCGCCTTCGCCCTCGGCGCCCTGGTGTGCCTGGCGGTGTGCTGCGCCCTGCTGGCCCGGGCGGCGGTGCGGAGGTTCAGCAGTCGCCGCCCGGAGTAGGCCGACCAGGGACGCCCACCCGGCACCTGGCCGGAGGGCGGTGCCGGGCACGAGGACTACACGAGATCCCGCGGGACGCGGCGGTGCCAGCTCTGCGAGTAGACGCGAGGATCACCGCGCTGGGCGTCCAGTTCATAGGCGTCGAGTTCGGCGTCGATGATGAACTCCGTGGGCGTGGAGGTCAGCACCGTGTTGGTGGTGACCTCGGCGCCCCAGTCCTGACGCTGGATCCGGCGCACGGTCCGGGTCTCGCCGCGCACGGAGTTCACGTCATTCCAGCGGAAGCTGTACCACTCCTCGGTCCCGCGCCGGATGTGGGTGTCGGTATCCTCAATGCGGAAGGCGCCCTGGTCATTGGCGATCTCCAGAGTGGAGACGTTCGTCGCCAGGTCGCGGGTGACCCGCCAGTGGTGCTGACCCGGCTCGGTCTGGGTGATCTCCAAGGGGGTGGCGGCCTCCGGCTCCTCGAACTCGCGCAGCCGAGCATCCTCCGCCCTGGGGCTCCGCACCGGGACGCTGAGACTGCTGGCTCCGGTGGTCAGCGTGACGGTGGCGGCCTCCGGGGAGGGCCAGACGAGGGGCCAGTACGACGTCGAGATGGACAGCCGGAGCCGGTGCCCGGCCGGGAAGGTCTGTGCGATGCCGTTCAGCGGCACCGTGACCCGGTACTTCTTCCCCGGCTCCAGTGGACTCGGGTCCTCGCTGCCGTCCCGGTGGGTGAGGTTGAGCAGGCCGTAGGTCACCCGGGTGGCCTCGCCGTCCAGGTTCACATCGGACAGCCGCACGGCCAGCATCGCCACCGGCTGATCCGCGGAGACCTCGAAGTGGCACTGCGGCAGGCCCAGCATCTCCAGGTCCTCCGTGAGGGGCCGTGATTCGTAGAAGATCGACCCACCGTCCTCCTCGCGCTGATCGAAGGGCAGGTCCGGAACGGCCGCGTAGGACGCCCATTTGCCGGCGAACATGCCCACACTCAGCGGCGATTTCACCGCGACCTCGGCGTCGGACTCGCCGTGCGGATCAGCGTCCGAGCCGACTTCTTCCAGGTGATGGCCACGCAGGGTGAACTCGCGGTTCTCGATCTCCGGTGCGGGCCACCGGTCCTCTGCGACCCAGCGACCGGGCCGGTCCTCGTAGGAGGCGGCGGGCGAGACACTGTCCTGCATCCATACGCGCAGCATGGGTTCGTCCATCACCCCGGTGTCCTGGCCCTTGAGCCAGTGGTCCCACCACCGCACCGCCTCCTGGAGGAAGCCGATGGCCGGGCCCGGCACGCCGATGTGCGGATACTTGTGGCCCCAGGGGCCGATGAGCCCCTTGCGCGGGACGTCCAGGTTCTCCATCAGGCGGAACACGGCATTGGTGTAGCCGTCGGCCCAGCCGCCGACCGCCATCACCGGGCACTGCACCTGGCTGTAGTCCTCACAGACCGAGGCAGTCTTCCAGTAGTCATCGCGCCGCTGGTGCTCTAGCCAGGTCTCCAGCCACAACCCACTGCCGGACAGCCGCTCGTGCCACATGTCCCGCCACCGTTCACCCACGATCTGCGGATCGGGCGGGAGGCTGTTGAAGGCGAACATCACCGTGGCCTCCGAGAGATTGTCGCCAAGCAGGCACCCGCCCATGTAGTGCATGTTGTCCACGTAGATGTCGTCCGTGGCCGAGGCGCTGATGATGGCCTTCAGAGCCGGGGGCTGGCGGGCCGCCAGCTGCAGGCTGTTGAACCCGCCCCAGGAGATGCCCATCATGCCCACCTTGCCGTCACACCACGGCTGCTCGGCCAGCCACGCGATGACGTCCTCGGCGTCCTCGTGCTCCTGAGTCCGGTACTCGTCCACTATGACGCCGTCGGAGTCGCCGCTGCCGCGCATGTCCACCCGGGCGCAGACGTAGCCGTGCCCGGCCATGTACGGGTGGTTCAGCTCGTCTCGAGCGCGGCTGCTGTCCCGCTTCCGGTAGGGGATGTACTCCAGGATGGCCGGAACCGGCTGCTGCTCGGCGTTGACCGGCATCCAGATCCGGGCGGCCAGCCGGGCACCGTCCCGCATGGGGATGTACACGTTCTCGATGACCCGCGTCTCATGCGGGAACTCGGTGATGGTCTTCATCGTCCTCCCTCCTCGTCGTCAACGTCAGGCCCTGCACTGGCGTACTCGAACGGAAGCTCCTTCACGATCTGCGCGTGGAGTCGGCCCAGCTCGTCGTGGCTACTGGCCCCCAGATAGAACTTGCCGACGACGTATCGGTAGCTGTCCTGGCCGGCCAGTTCGGAGAGCCGGTCCCCCTCATGCACCGTCGAGGTCAGGACAATTCCCGGGTACCGTTCCGCCAGCGCCGCCTTGTCCTCCTCGGTGGGCACGCGGGTGACCACCGCGTCACCGTCGTGGAAGACCATGCACTGAGCGGCCACGTGGAACTGACCTTCCCGTTGGGGCATCCGCGGTTCCCGATTCAGCGCGATGTCGATGGCGACTTCGTGGTTGGAGGCCCCGTCCACCTTGGCGAACAGGTCGCTGTGGGACTGTGAGATCCGGGTGTTGACCTCGATCATCCACAGCTGGTCCGCCTCCTCGTCCCACATGAACTCGGAGTTGAAGCAGCCGTTGTCAAAACCGACGTGCTTCATGTACCGCTCGGTGGCATCGATCATGCGCTGCTGCACATTCTCCGGCACGCTGCTCGCCGGGTAATCCAGCCGGTCGAAGCTGGTGCCGTCGGCATCCTTGTGCATGTCCAGGACCCCGTGGACGCGGAACGTCCCCCGGAACACCGTGCCCTCCGGTGCGGCCTGGGTACCCTGCACGAACTGCTCGGCCAGGCAGGTGTTGCCGCCCCACTGCTGCAGTTCCGGAGGCAGGTCCACCATGGACAGGGCGGCGTCGAAGGCGTCACCGATCTCCTCGATGTGCTCCCGGATCTCGGCCAGGGCCTCGTGGAAGCCCGCCTCGTCCTCGATCTTGAAGCCGAGGTTTGAGGAGTGGGCCTTGACCGGCTTGACCCAGAACGGGAAGTCCAGATCGATCGTGTCCAGCGCGTGGTCGTCAAACGGGTCGAAGGCGGCGAAACCGGGCACGCACTCCGGAATGCTGGCCCGCTGTTCCAGCCGGCTCCAATACTTGTGCTCGCACTTCAGGATGCTCTCCAATGAGGGGGCTGGCAGGCCGCGCTCGGCCGCCAGGATCGGCACCATCACGCTGACGGGGAAGTCCCAGTGGGCGATGATCGCATCCACCGTCCCGTCGAAGGCATCGAGCTGGCTCCGGGCGGCCGCCAACAACTCCTCGAAATCGATCTCGGCCGTTTCCACGAGCCGCTCGTAGTCGAGCACGTTGTGGAACGCCAGGTTCTCAGCACCAGAGACGGTCTCGAGTTCGTGCCGCTGGACCTCGGTCATGCCCAGGACGTGGACGTTGGTCTTTGCCATCTGATGCACCTATCGTCGTCGAACAGCTCTTCTCGAGCCTGCGGCCACCGTAGGCACGGCCGTGGACGGAACACAACGTGGGACCGGACGGGCGCGTCGAGCCTCAGGCCAACAAACCCCGCCCCAGCGGGCGCAACGCCTCCCCCGGGGACTGGGCCGCGAAGATGAGCGCGTAGTTCACCGCCCAGCCCTGCGCCCGGGCCCACAGGGCAGGATCGGGAACCTGGCCGGCGTCGTAGGCGGCCATGAAGGCCTCCCGGCCGTAAGGTGAGAAATGCAACAGGGCCGAGCCCAGGTCCGAGGCCGGATCCCCGGCACACAGGTCACCGAAATCCACGAGTACCGGAGAACTGGCCATGGGCCCCGGTCCGACGCCGGCCAGCACCGTGTTGTTCGGATGCGGATCCCCGTGGAGCCAGACCCGGGGACCGGCGTACGGCGCCGCATTCACCGCCCGCCTCCAGACCTCGGCGAGCTGGTCCCGGCGTTCCCGGCCAAGACCACCGGCCAGGGCATCCCACCGCCGGGCGAAACGGTCCTCGATGTCCGCGAGGCCTATCCCGCGGAAGGCGCTGGCGGGGGCGTCCTCGGGTGCCGGCTGGTGCAGCCCACGCAGGGTGGCGGCCAGGTTGGGAGCGTAGGCATCCCGGACCTCGAGGGGTACGTGAACCGCCGGTGTCCCCTCCACCCAGGGGACCACCGCCCAGCGGAACGGGTAACCGGTGCGTGGCACCCCGGTGCGGACCGGCGTCGGGATGGCAGGAATGGCGTGGTGTGGCGTGCCGGACGGCAAGCCGGCCAGCTGGGACGCCAGCCGCGGCAGCCAGGCGGCCTCCCGGTCAAGCAGCGTCTCGGCCTGGGCATGCCGGGGCAGGCGGAGGGCGAGGCGCTCCCCGAGCCGGACCATGGTGTTGTCCCAACCGCGGACCGGCTCCCCCAGCGGCATGTGGGCGAGGTCTGGGTGCTGCTCTCTGAGCAGGGCGCGGACCTGCGCCGGGTCGATGACCGGTTCACCGTCACGCAAGTCCCAGGGCATGCTGCCCCTCTCTGGGAACCTGGTCTCTGGGCAACTGGCGGTCGAAAAAGCCCCATAATTTCCCGGATTCAGGGTAATTATGGGGCGTTCTCGACCTGCAGATACAGAGGCTGATGGGTGGACTACTCGCTGACGCCCAACTGCTCCATCACGATCTCGCGGACACGGGCGGCATCGGCCTGGCCGCGGGTGGCCTTCATGACGGGGCCGATCAGGGCACCGATGGCCTGCAGCTTGCCGGCCTTGATCTTGTCCACCACGCCCGGGTTCTCGGCGATGGCGGCCTCCACGGCGGCGTTCAGCGCGCCGTCGTCCGAGACCACGGCAAGCGAGCGGGCCTCGACGATGCCGCGCGGAGCACCCTCGCCGTCGGCGACGAAACCGAGGACCTGCTTGGCCAGCTTGTCATTGATGGTCTTCTCGGCGATCAGCGCCTCGACCTCGACCACGTCCGCCGGGGTGACCCCGAGCTCGGCGATGTCCTTCTCGGCGAGGTTGGCCAGGCGGGCGATCTCCCCCATCCACCACTTGCGGGCCGCAGAGGCACTCGCACCGGCCTCGATGGTCGCGGCGATCTCGTCCAGCACGCCGGCGTTGACCACGTCCCGGAACTCCTCGTCCGAGAAGCCCCAGTCCGCCTGCAGGCGCTTGCGGCGCTCGGCCGGCGGCTCCGGCAGCTCGGCGCGCAGGCGTTCGATCCACTCCGCGTTCGTGTGGATCGGCACGAGGTCCGGCTCCGGGAAGTAACGGTAGTCGTCCGCATCCGACTTGGGACGGCCCGAGGTGGTGGTGCGGGTGCCCTCCTGCCAGTGCCGGGTCTCCTGCGTCACGGTGCCGCCCGAGGAGAGGACGGCGGCCTGGCGCTGGATCTCGTACGTCACGGCATGGGCCACGGCCCGGGTGGAGTTGACGTTCTTCGTCTCGGTGCGGGTGCCGAACACGGTGGTGCCCTTGGGCATCAGGGACACGTTGGCGTCGCAACGGACGTTGCCGCGCTCCATCCGGGCGTCCGAGATACCGAGGTTCTTGACGATGTCCCGGATCTGGGTGACATAGGCCTTGGCCAGTTCGGCGGCGCGCTCACCGGCCCCGGTGATCGGCTTGGTGACGATCTCCACCAGCGGCACGCCGGCGCGGTTGTAGTCCACCAGCGAGGAGGCGGCATCCTGGATGCGGCCGGAGGCCCCGCCCTGGTGGGTCAGCTTGCCGGCGTCCTCCTCCATGTGCGCGCGCTCGATCTCCACCCGGAAGACCGTGCCGTCCTCGAGTTCGACGTCCAGCCAGCCGTCGTGGGCGATCGGATCGTCATACTGGGAGGTCTGGAAGTTCTTCGGGGTGTCCGGGTAGAAGTAGTTCTTCCGGGCGAAACCGCAGACCTCCGCGATCTGGCAGTTCAGTGCCAGCCCGAGCTTGATGGAGTACTCCACGGCCTTGCCGTTGACCACCGGCAGCACACCCGGCAGGCCGAGGTCCACCGGGGTGACATTGGTGTTCGGCTCGTCCCCGAAACCGTTGGGTGCCGAGGAGAACATCTTGGTCCTGGTGTTGAGCTCCACGTGGACCTCGAAGCCGAGCACGGGCTCGTACTGGGCCATCGCCTCGTCGAACGTGAGCACCTCGTCAGTGACGGCGGCCATCAGTTCTCTCCTCCTGCAGTTGCGGTAGCGGGGGCGTTCCCGACGCCGGCCGGTGCGGCGGCGCTCGAGGCGGCCAGTTCCGGGGCCTGTGCCCAGAAGGGGACGCCCCAGGCCTCCTCAAGGCGGGACTCGAGTGCGGCGGCGGCGCGGTACATGGTGGCGTCGCCCCGGGCGGGGGCGAGGAACTGGATGCCCACGGGCATGCCCTCGGACAGGCCGGCCGGCACCGAGATGCCGGGGATGCCGGCCAGGTTGGCGGGGATGGTGGCGATGTCGTTGTTGTACATGGCCACCGGGTCATCCAGCTTCTCCCCGAGGGGGAAGGCGGTGACCGGCGAGGTCGGCGAGATCAGCACGTCCACCTGCTCGAACGCGGCGGCGAAGTCGCGCTGGATCAGGGTGCGGACCTTCTGCGCCGAGCCGTAGTAGGCGTCGTAGTAGCCCGCCGAGAGCGCGTAGGTGCCGAGGATGATGCGGCGCTTGACCTCGTCACCGAAGCCGGCCGCACGGGTGGCACCCATGACCTGCTCGATGGTGCCGCCGCCGTCCGGGACCACGCGGTTGCCGAACCGGACACCGTCGAACTTGGCGAGGTTGGAGGAGACCTCCGAGGGCATGATCAGGTAGTAGGCGCCCAGGGCGTAGCCGAGGTGCGGGCAGGAGACCTCGGAGACCTCTGCCCCGGCGTCCTTGAGTACCTGCACCGACTCCTGGAACCGGGCCAGCACGCCCTCCTGGAAGCCCTCGCCCTCGAGCTCGGCGATGATGCCGATGCGCAGGCCGGCGAGTTCGCCGTTGCGGGCGGCCTCGAGCAGTCCGTCCATGGGCTCGGGCAGCGAGGTGGAGTCCTTGGGGTCGTGACCACCGATGAGCTCCTGCAGGGCGGCGGCATCGGAGACGGTACGGGTCACCGGGCCCACCTGGTCCAGGGAGGAGGCCATGGCAATGACACCGTAGCGGGACACCGCACCGTAGGTCGGCTTGGCGCCCACGGTGCCGGTGACGGCGCCCGGCTGGCGGATCGAGCCGCCGGTGTCCGTGCCGAGGGCCAGGGGGGCCATGAAGGCCGCCACCGCGGCGGCGGAGCCACCCCCGGAGCCGCCGGGGATCCGGCCCAGGTCCCAGGGGTTACGGGTGTCACCGAACGCCGAGTGCTCGGTGGAGGAGCCCATGGCGAACTCGTCCAGGTTGGTCTTGCCGAGGATCGGCAGGCGGGCCGCGCGGATCTTCTCCACCACGGTGGCGTCATAGGGGCTCATCCAGCCCTCAAGCATCTTCGAGGCCGCGGTGGTCGGCTGGCCGACGGTGACGATGAGGTCCTTCACCGCGATGGGCACGCCGGCCAGCGGGTGCAGGTCCTGCGCCTCGGTGCCGCCGGCGGCGCGGATGGCGTCCACCTCGGCGGCCACGGCGAGCGCCTCCTCGGTGTTGACGTGCAGGAAGGCGTGCACGCCGGTGCCTTGGCCGTCAGCCGGGCCGTCCACCGCGGCGATGCGGTCCAGGTGGGCCTGGGTGAGCTGCACCGAGGTGATCTCGCCGGCGCGCAGGCGCTCGGCCATCTGCAGGGCGGTCAGCTTGATGAGTTCATTCGCGGAGAGTTCAGTCACGCCGATCACTCCCCGTCCAGGATCGCGGGGACCTTGAACTGGCCGTCCTCGGCGTCCGGTGCCATGGCGAGTGCCTGTTCCTGGGTGAGCATGCCCGAGGGCACGTCCTCACGGAACACGTTGCGCAGCGGGATCGGGTGGGACGTGCGGGGCACGTCCTGGCCGGCGACTTCGCTGACCGAGGTGATGGCATCCATGATGAAGGCGAGCTCTCCGGACATCTTGTCCAGTTCGTTCTCGTCCATCCGGATGTGGGCCAGTCGCGCCAGGTGGGCGACGTCCTCACGGGTGATGGCGGACATGAATCTCCTGTGGTTCCGCGGGCGGGGTGGTTCGGTCACCCAGTCTAGTGGGGACTACTGGCGGGCTGGGTTCAGCACTGGGTTCAGACCGAGCGCCGGTAGACCCAGTACAACGGGTCCTCGCCCGACGTCGGCGCCTGGCCGATGTCCGGGAGGCGCCAGTCCCGCTCGGGGACCCGGACGAACCCCTCGGACTCGTAGAGCCGGTGCGCTCCGGTCATGGTCACCATGGTGGTCAACACGATGGCGTCGATCCCCTCCAGCTGTTCGGCCCGGTCGATCGCGGCACGGACCAGGGCACGGGCCACCCCGCGGCGCTGGACCCGCGGGTCCACCGCCAGCATCCGGAACTCGAACTCACCCTCGCGGGCGGTCTCGGACATCGGCATCCCCGGCAGGGTCAGCACCACCGAGCCGGCGACGACGGTGCCCGCCGCGCTGGGCGTGGCCGGGCCGGCCAGCGCAGTCGCCTCCACCTCTCCGACGAGGACGCGGGCCTGGCGAGCGCGGGTAGCCACGTCCTGGAGGTTCGCGATGTATTCGTCCTCAGGGTCGATATGACCGCCGTCGATGTAGGAGGTCACCGTGAGGTGCGCGATCGCCGCATGATCCTCCGCCTGCGCGTCACGCACCGTGACGCCTGGCACGCGCGAGGCCGCCTGCGGCCACCCGGCGGCGCGGAGGGCCGGGTGCAGGTCTTCGGTCGGGTCGGCGTTCTCAGGGCGTTCGTGCGGCACGGCTGAATCCTACGCCGAACAGACGGTCGGCGGCGTAGGCGAGGGCGACCCCTCCGGCATAGGCCACCAGGTCCGCGAACCCGAACGTGGTGCCCAGGACCAGGCGCAGCGGTGCCCACAGTGCTCCCAGCTCCGCCGAGAGACCGGTGAGCTGGAGCAACTCCACCGCCAGGCACACGGTCAGCGCCAGGCCGGCCGCGAGGACCCGGGGCCGGGCCGGAAGCAGGATGGCGACGAGGAGGTAGATCAGCACGGCATACAGGGTGTCTCCGGCCGGACCCGTCCAGGCTGCCGTGCTGAGGGCGCGGATGCCCAGCCCGAGCGCAATGGTCACGGGGACGGCGGCGCCGAGGAGAAGGCACCTGGTGCGGGCGGGGACGGCCTGGGTCGGCTCAGAGATGGCAGCCGCCTTCCGGGAGGTGGTTCGGGCTCCCGTTGAGTGTAGACACGAGTCTCGCTGCTGTACCGTGTGCCACTCTGGTGGTGAACCACCACCAAGGAGCACGACCATGATTACCGGGCTGAGCGCCTTCCCCCTCACCCCTCTGCGCCACGACGAGGTGGATGAGCCCGCCTTCATCGGGTTGGTGGAGCGTCTGGTGGCCGCCGGCGTCGATTCCATCACCGCGCTCGGCTCGACGGGATCGTACGCGTACCTGGACCGGGACGAGCGCGCCCGGGTGGCCCGCGCCGCCGTCGCGCATGCCGGGGACGTGCCCGTCTTCGTGGGCGTCGGTGCCACCCGGACCTCTCAGGTCATGGCCCATGCCGAGGCGGCGCAGGAGGCCGGCGCTGCGGGACTGCTGCTGGCGCCGGTGAGCTACCAGCCGCTGACCGAGGATGATGTCTTCGAGTTGTTCAGGACGGTGACGAGCAATTCGTCCGTGCCGGTGATCGTCTACGACAATCCGGGCACCACGCGCTTCACCTTCACCACGGAGCTGTACGCGCGGATCGCCGCGCTCGGAGGGATCGCCTCCATCAAGATCCCCGGCGTGCCCGCGGATCCGGAGGCCGCCCGGACCCACGTCCAGCAGATCCGCGATGTCCTTCCGGCAGAGGTGACCATTGGTGTCTCCGGGGATGCCCACGCGGCAGACGGCCTGCTCGCCGGCTGTGATGCCTGGTACTCGGTCATCGCCGGGACCCTGCCCGAGGCGGCCCTGAGGATCGTCCGGGCCGTCCACCAGGGCTCACCGGCGGAGGCACAGGTGGAGTCCCAGCGCCTTGCTCCGCTCTGGGAGCTCTTCGCCCGGCACGGCGGGAGCATCCGGGTGATGGCCGCCGTGGCGGAACAGCTGGGGCTGGCGCAGGACTCCAGCCTGCCGTTGCCGCTGCTGGGACTGACGGAGGACCAGCGAGCCGAGGTGGCCCGGGTGATCGAGGTACTCGGTCTGGAGGGTTAGAAGCCGTCTCGGGTCAGCCGATCTCGAGCAGCCCGCGCAGGGTGGCAAAGGCCTCCGGCACCACGGTGTAGTGCGCCCATTTGCCGCGCTGTTCGCGGGCGATCAGACCGGCGTCGACCAGCTTCTTCATGTGGTGGCTGACGGTCGACTGGCTGATGCCCAGGTCCTCGGTGAGGTCACAGGCACAGACCGCCTCGCACCCTTGCGCGGCCACGTGGGACAGCAGGCGCAGTCGCATGGGGTCGGCCAGAGCCTTGAACATGCCCGCTGAGCGCTGAGCGTCGTCGACGCCGATCGGACCGGCCGAGAGGGAGCAGCACCCGGATGAAGCGGAGGCCGAGTGGTGGCGGTCAGAGGCGTCAATGGCGGTCTGGGTAGCTGTCGGTACCATCGCCCCATCTTACATTGACGCTCATCGATATGACCAGTAGTGTTCCCATCGATGGTTATCGATACGAGAGTTGGGCCTGCATGAGCACCACCACCGCCCGGCCCCAACCGGTGATGAAGGAGATGTCCTTCCTCGACCGTTGGCTGCCGGCCTGGATCCTGTTGGCCATGGTCGTCGGGCTGACCCTGGGCCGCTTCATTCCCGGCCTGAACACCGCCCTGGAAGCGGTGAAGATCGGCGAGGTGTCCCTGCCGATCGCCATCGGCCTGCTGGTGATGATGTACCCGGTGCTGGCCAAGGTCCGCTATGACGAGACCCACCGCGTTGCCGGGGACAAGCGGCTGATGATCACGTCCCTGGCATTGAACTGGATCGTCGGACCGGCCCTGATGTTCGCCCTGGCCTGGATGCTCCTGCCGGACCTGCCCGAGTACCGCACCGGCCTGATCATCGTCGGCCTGGCCCGCTGCATCGCCATGGTCTTCATCTGGAACGACCTGGCCTGCGGGGACCGGGAGGCCGCCGCCGTCCTGGTGGCCATCAACTCCGTCTTCCAGGTCATCGCCTTCGGCGCCCTGGGCTGGTTCTACCTTCAGATCCTCCCGTCCTGGCTGGGGTTGCCGACCACCTCGGCCGACTTCTCCGTCTGGTCGATCGTGCTCAGCGTCCTGGTGTTCCTGGGCATTCCCCTGCTGGCCGGGTTCCTCACCCGTCACTTCGGCGAGAAAGCGAAGGGACGCACTTGGTACGAAGAGACATTCCTGCCCCGCATCGGCCCCTGGGCCCTCTACGGACTGCTGTTCACCATCGTGCTGCTGTTCGCCCTGCAGGGTGAGGCCATCACCACCAACCCGTGGGATGTCGCCCGGATCGCCCTGCCCCTGCTGGCCTACTTCGTGCTGATGTTCGGTATCAGCCTCATCGCATCCAAGGCCGTCGGGCTGAACTACGCCAAGTCCACCACCGTCGCCTTCACCGCCGCCGGCAACAACTTCGAGCTGGCCATAGCCGTGGCCATCGGCACCTTCGGCGTCACCTCCGGCCAGGCCCTGGCCGGCGTCGTTGGTCCCCTGATCGAGGTGCCCGTGCTTGTCGGGCTTGTGTACGTTTCCCTGTGGGCCGGCCGCAAGCTCTTCCCCGGCGACTCCACCCTCCCCGCTCGCGCTGAGACCGTCTCCGCGACCCGCGCCTGAACCTTCGCCCGACAGGAGACCCGTAGAGATGACCACCGAGCCACGATCCTCATCCAGACCCTCCGTGCTGTTCGTCTGTGCCAAGAACGGCGGCAAGTCCCAGATGGCCGCGGCCCTGATGGAACACCACGCCGGCGGCACGGTCGAGGTCCACTCCGCCGGCACCAAGCCGGGCGAGACGCTCAATGCGCTCTCGGCCGAGGTCGTCGCCGAATCCGGCGCGGACATGTCCGCCGGGCGCCCCAAGCCCATCGACCCGGGGCTGCTGGCCCGCGTGGACCGCGTGGTCGTCCTCGGCGGCGAGGCCGAAGTCGAGCCGCTCGAAGGCATGGCCGGCACCATCGAGACCTGGCACACCGACGAACCCTCCGCCCGCAGAATCGAGGGAGTCGAGCGGATGCGCCTGGTCCGCGACGACATCGACGCCCGCGTCAGGGTCCTGCTGGCCGAGCTCACCGCCACCCGCACCTCCT
Organism: Citricoccus parietis; assembly: GCF_042433045.1. Lineage (NCBI taxonomy): Bacteria > Bacillati > Actinomycetota > Actinomycetes > Micrococcales > Micrococcaceae > Citricoccus > Citricoccus parietis. The sequence continues at coordinate 285,701 of NZ_JBHLWH010000027.1, forward strand.
GAACCGCACTGTCTGAACCACCCCAGAAAGAGATGATCCGATGACCGCAGAGACCGCCCCGGAGACCACCAAGACGGCAGAGAGCATGACGACGGAGAAGCCCTCCGTGCTCTTCGTCTGCGTGCACAACGCCGGCCGCTCCCAGATGGCTGCCGCATACCTGTCGCACCTGGCCGGCGGACGGATCGAGGTCCGCTCCGCTGGCTCGGCACCGGCCGAGTCGGTCAATCCGGCAGCCGTGGAGGCGATGACCGAGGAGGGCATCGACATCAGCGCGAACCAGCCCAAGGTGCTGTCCGAGCAGGCCGTGAAGGATTCGGACGTGGTCATCACCATGGGGTGCGGAGACGCCTGTCCATTCTTCCCCGGCAAGCGCTATGAGGACTGGAAGCTGGAAGATCCGGCTGGCCAGGGCATTGAGCGCGTGCGCCCCATCCGCGACGACATCAGGGCTCGAATCGAGCAGCTCATCACCGAGCTGCTGCCCGACCCCTCGGCGCCGTCCACACCGAACGGTTGAGGAATACCCCCATGGTTGAGGCCTTTTCCACCACCACGCCCCCACGCACCGAGGCGCAGCACCTGCCGGTCGTGGTCATCGGGGCCGGACCCGTCGGGCTGGCGGCCGCGGCGCACCTGCTCGAACGGGGCCTGACCCCACGGATCCTCGAGGCAGGGCCCGACGTCGGCGCCTCCATCCGCGCGTGGGGTCACACCCGCCTGTTCTCACCCTGGCAGTACAACATCGATTCTGCCGCCGAACGACTTCTGGAGACCTCGGGCTGGACCGAACCCGACGCCCAGGCCCTGCCCACCGGCACCGAACTGGTCGAGCAATACCTGGAACCCCTGGCCACCACCACCTCGCTGGCCGAACACGTGCGCACCGACACTCGGGTCCTCGCCGTGACCCGGGCCGGGATGGACAAGACCCGCACCACCGGCCGGGCCGACGCCCCGTTCCTGGTCCGAACCCAACACCCCGACGGCACCATTGAGGATTTCCAGGCCTCCGCGGTGATTGACACCTCCGGAACGTGGACCCGGTCCAACCCCCTGGGCCAGTCCGGACTGCCCGCCCCCGGCGAGGACGAGGCGATCGCGGCCGGGCGCATCACTACCGCGTTGCCGGACGTCACCGGCCGGGATCGGAAGCGGTTCGCCGGCCGGCATGTGCTCGTCGTCGGGGCCGGCCACTCGGCCGCCAACACCCTGCTCGAGCTCGGTTCCCTGGCCGAGGATGAGCCGGACACCCGGATCTCGTGGGCCGTGCGCTCGGCCGACGTCTCCAGCGTCTACGGCGGCGAGGACCGCGACGAGCTGGCCGCCCGCGGCGCGCTGGGCACCCGGCTGCGCCGCCTGGTGGATTCCGGGGTCATCGAGATCCACACCTCCTTCACCATCACCAACTTCACCACCACAGAGCATGGATTCTCTGTTCATGCCTCCACTCCGACCGGCGAGCAGACCTTGGCCGTGGATCGGGTGGTCCCGGCCACCGGGTTCCGCCCGGACCTGGGCATGCTGTCCGAACTCCGGCTGGAAATGGACCCGGCCGTGGACGCACCCCGCCAGCTCGGCCCGTTGATCGATCCGGAGTTCCACTCCTGCGGTTCCGTGGCCCCACACGGGGAGCGGACACTCGCCCACCCCGAGCCGGGGTTCTACATCGCGGGCATGAAGAGCTACGGGCGGGCCCCGACCTTCCTGATGGCCACCGGCTATGAACAGGTCCGTTCCATCGCCGCCTCCCTGGCCGGGGACCAAGCCGCCGCTGACGCCGTGCAACTGGACCTGCCCGAGACCGGGGTCTGCTCCACCGACCTGGGCGGATCCTGCGACGCACCGGCCCCCTCAACCCAGGAAGCAGACCAAGGCTGCTGCGCCCTCGTCTCCGAAGAGTTGGGAAACGTACGCCCCGAACGTGTTTCTCTGGTTGTGAAGCGCACTGGTGGAACACCACCCGATTCCACGAGGTCCTGGAATCCGGACCCTTCCAGCATCGAAAGCACCGACCATCAGGCCCGAGAAGCCACTTAGGACACGTCAAGCTCGTCCGTGCCGTCGCCTAACCATCCATTGATGGGAACGATCGCAGCGCTTTCGTTGGCCGCCCACGCGGGCCACTTTTCTCATCAGATGATTCCCATACTCCCCGGTACCGGGAACTCACCGGTTGCACCTGGCAAGCCGCTGCCGGCAGCCTGTCCAGTAGTGCCCCATAGAGTGGTGTAACGCACAGGTGGCAAGGCACGTCGTTCCAGACGTGGACGCGG